>JBCCSJ010000180.1:0-11697 GCA_039200505.1 Planctomycetota bacterium
GTATCGGCGTCCTCAACTGACCCGACAGAACATTTGGGTCAAGCTGCTTTGCAAATGAAACGAATTGCGATGCCATCCATTTCTTCAGCCACGCAATTTGTTCTTGGGAAAAAGGGATTTGTTCGGATTCAGTCATATGTTGTGCGGCCGGGACGATTGCGTTGATATTCGATTTTAGGTTACGCTTGTCGAGCGAATAGTCGAACGTGAACCGATTCGTAACCGACCTGACGTTCGTAGGAAGATTCTTTTTCTATTTTGCTTTCGGACTCGACGAGTGCCATACGCTCAACGTGTTTGCAAAGTGACTTTAACAACGAACGAAACAAGAGGCGGGCGTGGTGAGCACCAAGGCAATTGTGGCGGCCAAACCCATACCCGATATGCGGATTCGGATTTCGATCCAGTTGAATTTCATGGGGATCCTCAAAAACCGATTCATCACGATTTGCTGATGGCCAACAGATCGCCACACGACCTCCGGCGGGAATATCTTGGCCGGCAAGACTGGCCGCGTGGGGGCAAGTTCGGGTAATCGCCGTCAAAGGACTGACGTAGCGTACGAACTCTTCAGCGGCCAAGTTAATTCTGGATTCATCCTCACGCAAAAAGTACAAAGATTCGGAGTTTTCTGCCAAGTGAGCAAAGATACTGGCCGCGGTGTTAATAATCGTGTCTCGACCACCGGCAAAAGTTACATTTGCGAAGCCCTGTTTTTCATCGAAAGTCAATTTGCGTCCCCGAAATTCGACTTCGTTCAAATAGCTAAAAAAATCATCACCGGGTTCAATTTCAGCTGCTTTGAATCGACTGCCGGTATATTTTTCCAACACACGACCGTCGCCGGCAGCATCGTCTCGATCATGAAACACATGAAGTCCCCAACTGATCCAGATGTCGGCTTCAGTTTCCGGCATGCCGAGCAGCAAAGCCAAGGCTTTACTTTGCATGGGTAACACGAATCCCCGAACGGCCTCGATCTCACCATATTCCAATGCTTCCAAAACCAGATTTTCGATCAGCGATTCGATAGCTTCGATGAATTTTTTGTCATTTCGAGGGCGATTGAAAAGCGGTTGCACCAGAGCGCGAAAGTCTCCATGGTCAGGGGGATCAATTTCGATTGGCAATTGTCTGACGCCCCGTACATCGGCCTCGGAATGCAAGACGCACATCATCGGATTGTCGCTGCTATAAGTTTGCCAGTCCTTGGCCGCTTCTTTGGCATCCTCATGACGTAAAACGAGCGGTACGATTTCGCCATCGCAGTCGACGTCCAAAAAGCCTTTCTGATTCCGGGCCTTTCCAAATGGGTCAGAGTGATCGGGCATAACGATTAATTGCGGACTGCTTGGCAGTGACTAAGAGTTTGACTTGGTCGAAAATTATAGCGAATGAAGCCAGAAATTGGCTGAAACCATGATTTCAGGACGAGATAGTATCCCAAAAATCGTCCTAATTTTCCGAGCACCATTAGGTCGAACTCCGTATGACAATTTTTAATTGCAATCTTTATCCAATCAATTTACCTGATCGTTTTGTACTTCGCTTGATCGATTTCCGACCGCTAAAGTTTCTGGGTTGGATTGAAACGCGACAGTTCGGTTTCATTTTCTGATCACGCCCCAAGAAAGCCGGCAGCAAACGACCCTAGTTCGAGCAAATCAAGACGGCCATTTCCGAAACATTGGGGCCTTCTGAGCGTTGTGACGTTTGTCTACGTGGCCACCAGCCTTATTTGGCCTACGCCCATGAAACCGAAACGATGGTTACTCTTCTTCGTCGTAGCCGTAGTCTTCGTATTCGAGTTCCTCGTCGTCGTAATCAACGTCCTCGTAGTCTTCATCATCGAAGTCATCATGATGATCTGAATCCTGAATCTCGCTGTCGACCACAGCTTCATCATCATCCAAATCTTCGTAGTCGTCTTCGTCAGAAACTTCATCATCCAATATTTCTTCTTCAACCGGTTTAGGTTTTCGTCTTTTCGGAGCGAAAGAAGTGTTGGCTGAAAGGTGAGTCGTCGTCCCGGGTTCCAAACGTAGTAATTTCTTTTTCTGCTTGGAAGAATTGGCGGAAGATGGTTTCTTGGGTGCAGGTGTGACCTTAGGTGGTTCTGTCACGACCGATTCCAAAACTGGCTCGTCTTCAGGCCAATCTTCGTCGTTCACTGGTTCGGGGTCACCTGCGAGAATGTTGTCCCATTGAGCTTCGGTGAGCATCACTTCTCGGGCTTTCGAACCGTTGTAGGGGCCAACGTATCCATCTTCGGCCATGTAGTCGATCAATCGAGCCGCTCGACCGTAGCCGATTCCCATCGCTCGTTGCAATAACGAACAACTGCCTCGTTGCTCCTTGACCACGATCGAGATCGCTTCTTCGTAAAGTTCGTCTCTTTTTTGGAGTTGTTTTGGGGCGTCCTCTTCGTCGTTTTCGTCTTCATCCGATTTAACTTTAAGATTGATCAATTCATTGACAAAGTTTTGTTCCCCGGTGCTTACCGTAGCGGTAATCGAATCGATCTCTTCGTCACTCAAATAGGTACCTTGTCCACGAAGTAGTGTACTGGTCCCCGGCCAAAGAAAAAGCATGTCTCCCATGCCGAGAAGTTTTTCAGCCCCCTGAGCATCCAGAACCACCCGGCTGTCCATTTTTGAAGCGACTTGGAACGAGATTCTGGCTGGTAAATTGGATTTGATCAGACCCGTGATTACGTCCACCGTTGGTTTTTGCGTGGCGAGGATCAAGTGAATTCCTACGGCACGGCTTTTTTGTGCCAAGCGAATAATGTGCGCCTGAACCTCTTTCCCAGCGGTCATCATCAAATCCGCCATCTCGTCAGCGATGATGACGATGAACGGAAGATTGTTCGGGATAGCATCCCTTTCTTCCTGAGTGGTGGGCTGAATGCGTTCCATCAACTCCTCCCGCCCCAACTGATTGTAGCTGGTGACGTGACGAACCCCTGCCCGAGCCAGTAGGGCATATCTTTCTTCCATCTTATCAACGGCCCAAGCCAAAATGGCTTCCGCTTTCCGCATGTCAGTAACAACTGGATGCATTAGATGGGGAAGCCGGCCATAACCGCTTAGTTCGACCATTTTCGGATCGATCATCAACATTCGAACTTCATCCGGTTTTCGAGTCATCAAAATGGATGAAATGATCGCGTTTAGGCAAACCGATTTACCCGTACCCGTTCGACCGGCGATCAAAAGGTGAGGCAGGCTGGCCAAGTCCGCAACCATTGGGGCTCCCACCGCATCACTACCCAAAAACAACGGAATCTTCATTTTCCGAATCTGTTTGTCGCTTTGTTCCATGACCTGACGAAGGCTAACGATTTGTCGAGTGTCATTGGGAACTTCGACGCCCACCGAGTTTTTACCCGGAATGGGTGCCACAATTCGAACGCTCGGAACCCGCAGCGCGATCGCGAGGTCATCGGACAGCGCTGTGATCTTTTGAAGCCTCAAACCGGGTGCCAATTCGATCTCGTATTGAGAAATGACTGGCCCCGTTTCGATTTCGACTACTTTGACATCGTAGCCGAACTGCTTGCAGGTTTTCTCAAGCGTTTCCGCTTTTTTAAGTGCATCTCTTTTCTGTTTTTCGAATGGGACAGAATCGCATTTTTTAAGCATCTCCAGGCTGGGTAGTTCGTAATCTGCAATGTCTTCTTCAAGGACCGCTTCGTTAAGTTCCCTCATCACAATTTCACGTTCTGACACCTCTGGTTCTTTGTTCTGGGTTGCTCGAACCTTGAAATGTGGTTTGCGGACAGGTGCTTTTTCGACGACCGGCTCGGTAATGGTGGGTTCTGGTTCTTTCGTTTCCGAAACAATTTTCAGTGCAGCTTGATCTTCTTCAACATCCTCGAATTCGGAACTCGACTCATCATCCTCTTCGTCCTCGACACCCTCCTCGAATTCCGATTCGTCTACGGGTGATTCTATTTCAGATTCGGCAGCAACATCTGATTCGTGATCTTCGATCGTTTCATCCTCGGTCTCCAGATCCCGTCGTCGAAATCGGATGGTCCGCGGTAGATCTTCGTCTTCAACATCATCTTCAAATTCAATGTCGTCTTCGTAGCCAACGCTCTGGTCAGCTGATAGTCCATTGAACCACGATGCAAAACGATGGATCAATCCAAACGGAAGAACTGACGTGGCCGCCATGAAAGCTGGTGCGAACATCAATCTTCCTGCGTGGAAGACCATGTACTCGGTCCACATCATCATTCCGACGACCAATGTCGAAGAAGCGATGATCAGACTGCCGACCGTTCCCATCGAATTACTCAGGATTCCCTTACCGAGTGCTCCCAAGTATCCACCCGGACCGATCAATTGGCTAAACAGGCTGCCAGGAATGGCCGTGCTTGCCAGGGTCGTTAATGCCAAAAGACTGAGTACCCAGCCGGTTGTCTTGGTCCATGGCGATTGCAAATTTTGACGTTGGAATAGACTGATCTCCATTGTGATCAAGCCGATGACCAAGAAATAGGCTCCGATGCCAAGAGTGGTGATCAACAGGTCTGCAGTCCAAGCTCCTAATCTGCCGCAAGCATTGGTAAACTCCCTACTGGCTGGATACTCAAGCTGATCGGGCTGGTAAATCTTATTCAGAAACGCAGATGCCTGATGAGCCGGATCGGAAGCATTATGAGTTGCCAGCGAGGCAATTAAAAAGACGATTGCCCCAAGAAGCAAAACGGCAATGATATCGTTTCGAACTTTTCTTTCTTCCGACATGGCTTTCCAAAATCCGGTTCTGACATCATCCGGTGTCAGTTTCCGCGGCGATCCATGCCAAAACGATTCCTGAAGGCTGCAGTCAGAATGACAAAAGCTATCCAGAGAGCAGCACATTGTCATATTCGGAGTAAACAAGAAAGAAGCTTGAGACGTTCTGTTGTTTCCCTAATTTTGGCAGAACAGGAATCGGTTGGGCGAGTCGGAATTTCGAATCGACCGTCAAAGTCCGCTCTCATTGACAACTTTTTCACCGCCAAACGATCGCCGAAAGGCTGGCAATCGTCAAAGGATCGTCGTCTACTGCAGCGATTTCGTAGGTGGAGTTTTACAGCATGTTGACAAAGTTTGATGATTTTTAGGAGTAAAATTTCCGTGTAACTTGATCTGTTGGCGGAAGCGATTTTAACACTTGCGATTGAAGATCGGGACCGTTAGGCTGACCGACCAACAGGATCATGCTAGGGGGAGCGAAAAATGTCGTTTGACGAATCAAGTTTGCGTAAAGGGTTATTCGTTGCCATCGATGCAAATATCGGGGCCGGCAAAACCAACGCGTGCCATGCGATTGCATCGGCGGCAATGTCAGAAGGCTATCCGACCCGAGTGATGGAAGAACCGACCCACCACCCTAAATTCAATCACTTCCTCCAACGCTACTATGAAGATTTGCAGTCTGGTAATAATACCGGGGGCGGATTTGCGATGCAGATGTTTATGCTATGTCAAAGGTATGAACAGCATCGTCTGGCGGTCGAGTTGGCTTGGGGAGATCAGGGAATCGTCGTGGTTCAGGATCGACCAATCTACGGGGATACGGTTTTCGCGACGACAGCCATGGAGCGTGGTTTCATGACTCCTGAGGAGTATCAACTATACGTGGACGTCTATCGGAACATGAGTCGCGACGTGATGCCGCCAGACGTTTTCGTCTATTTGGATGTTTCGCCTGAAGAGTGTTTCGAACGAATGCATTCGCGAGGGCGAGAACAAGAAGAAGGCGTTCCTCTCGACTATTTGAAGGAGCTGTACGACAACTATCAAAAACTGCTAGGTGAAATGCGTCGTCGCGGCGTACGCGTGCTGAAGGTGGATTGGAGTGGATTCGGGCCACCTGTCGAAATCTGGAAAAAAATTAAAAGCTTGGCCCATCAGCCCGATCAGTGGTACGAGAATCTGGCTTTTTCTTTAGCCAAGGACCCAAGAGTGCCTATCATTCCGGGAACCAATCCGACAGAGGATTTTTGAAAGTTCGATCGAAGGATTTTGTAGAATTAATTTCGAGTTAGCATCACCCTAAATAACAATCGGGGGCTCGTCCAAACTTACGTTTATTTTCGAGTGCCGGATGGTTCGCTGTCTAATTCGGAATCAAGAATGCCTTTTAATTCTTCATCTTCGAAGGGCGTCGTCTTGATTTCGAGTCGCTCATTTAAGTCAATGATAATTTTCTGGAGTTCGATCGCTTCTTCTTCAGAAAGGGCCACAGACTCCGAAATCCTTTCTCTTTCAATTCTTGAGAGCATGACTTGGATACCATTGATGGCATCATCGTAGTATTTGACTTTGTTGTTTAATTTGGAGATCTGTCCGACCCATTCCTTTAGATTGACGGCAGCGTATTTAACTTCTGAATCATCCGACTTTAAAAAATCGTCTCCCGAATCGATACCTTTGGCTTTAAGCTCTTCGAGCGTTTTCTGCTTTAAATCGTTGGTACGCTCAATTCCTCGCAACAGTTTGTCTCGTTCCATTCTCAATTCAACCAGTTTTGCCCGGAACTCGGGTTCGGTTTTGAGACTCCCGCTCGTTTCGTTGTTATTAGAATCGACTACTTGGGTGGGAGGGGTGATCAAGCCCTGGTACCAGAGAACCCCAAGTGTGATGAGCACACCAAGTAATAAAAAAGTAAACAGCTTAAAAAAGGAATTGGATTTCGCCATCGGTATGTAAGCTAAAAAGAGGTAATAAAGTCGAACATGTTTTCCAAAAAATTCCTGCGTCCATAGCCAACATTCGGAATATAGTTTGGCAACTTGGCGATGCGGTCGTCTAGTTCTTTCTTCTCTTGGTCGGTCATGTTTTGAAATCGTTTACGAGATGCTTCCGACTGTTTTCCGGCATCGCTAGTTTCATAAAGGATTTGAAGTTTGGCCAATTCGCCATCGTCCAGCCAAATCCACAGACAACGGGGACAATTTTCAATTCTAAAATTCGATGCACCAATTTTTTGAAACCGATGTTCCATTGTGAAATGACATTCGGGACAACGTAATTTTTGCTGGTTATCGGTCGAGGTCGCTGAATTGATTTCGTTTAATAATTTTGACTTTGAATGGGTTCTCAGTTTTTCGATTTTTCTTAGCTTTGACTTCGATAAAAGATGGCCACCGCATTGGTTGCATTGATAAATTCGAACGCTTTCGTATGGGGCACGCGTAAGTTTTTGATGACAGACGGGGCATTCCATGGAGCAGCTCTGCATTTTCGAAGTTTGAAGCATCAAAAAGCACCTTGCCGATTCGGAAAGGTGCTTCGAGTTTGTCTGATCAAAGATCCGATGCGTATTGACGGATTACTTGTCTTCACCAAGCAACGCGTCAATGTCGCTAATCGTGCTCGATACATCGGCTTTGTTGTTGAGCAATTCATCGATGTCGTGAACTTCTGCGTCCATCTCAGCCATTCTCTCTTCCAATTTGGCTTCTTCGATGGCAAACTCGGTGTCGACATTAATCATCAACTCTTCAACACTTTTGGAAACTTCATTGAATTCATCGCTGATCGAAGCATTGGATCCAGTGATCGTGGCGGCTTGCCGCATGCCATCCAAAGCAGACTTTTTGGATTGGATTTCAGCTAATTGCGACTTGAGAGTTTTCAGCTGCGCTGCCGAAGTGGTCTCTTGTTTCGACAGGACGTCAAAATTTTTCGCCCACGCATTTGAAATTGTGTCGTTTCTTTTTAACTCATCGTTGACAGCTTTTAGTTTTTGGATGTAACTTTCTGCGAAGGAATTTAGCTGGTCAACAGTAAACGTTTTTCCATTTCGTTCGACTTTGCCCTCGGATTCCGCATCTGCCAACATCGTTTTAAGCTTTTTCAAATCCTGTTTGATTTTCGCTGCGTTGGATTCGTAATCTTCTTTAGACTTCTGCAGTCTCTCAAGACGAACTTGGGCCTCAATTCTTTTCTTTCGTAAATTCTCAGACGCAGACTCCAGCTTGGCCAGTTTCTGTTCAACTGCTTTCTGTTTGACATTCAACGGGCCAAGTAGGTCGTCGATTTTTTGAATAGCAGCATCAGCTGCAACGCTTGCCCGCGGTCCGCAACCGATATAGAAAGCTCCTAAAACAGCAACCGATACCAAGGCGGCAAAAAAAAGAAATTTCATTGATGAACACCAGTTTATTTTTAAAAAATACCGACAATCTCTGATTTTCAAGGATTGGATGCCGGATTTTTGGGGACAAATTTGAATCAGGTCGACAGGTTTATTTTACGAATCAAAATCCAACCCTACATGACGTTGGTTAAAAAGCCATTAGAACGACGTCGACAACTATTTTCAAAGCCTTCTGACCCATTCTTTTGCTGGACAGTCTGACCTAACGTGTCAAACAGCGGGATTCTTATATAATCACGAGGCAGTTTCGATGGCCTCCGTTTGAAAACCGTTTGCAGGACTCGCCATTTTGCCAAACAAAAGTCGTATTCAACCAATTTCTGGCGAATCGGTTTGCTGCCCAGACTGATGCCGGCCCGGATTTATGACCCACCGAACCAGGGATGGACAATTCATTGCAAAAATCAGGACATCGTGTTTTTCTAGGGCTAGACCAGCCGCCGTTGACGGTTGCGTCTCAATGGCTGATTGATCGATTTCAATCCAATGTGCAGGGCGATGGTTCGGTTGCGTTGGATCTTTCCAATTTTGTAGTCGTACTGCCTTCGGCTCGCGCCAGAAATCGTTTACTTCAACTATTGGTCCAATTTTGCCGAGAGCAAACGATTCGACTGGTTCCGCCGACCATTACAACTCTGGGGCACCTACCAGAATACCTTTATGTGGCTGAAAAAAGATTAGCAACCGAACTGGCCCAACAAATTGCATGGTCTAAGGCGTTGCAACAGAGTCCGATTGAAGAGATTCGCTGCCTGACCGGAAATCTGGAAATGGAAGATTTGCAGGATTGGCAACCCATCGCAAATCTGATCGCCCAATTGCATGCCCGATTGGCCAATGATATCTGGAGCTTTAGTAGCGTCGCCAAACGGATTTGTGACATTCCAGGTTTTCTTCAAATGGAAACGGATCGCTGGGATGCGCTCAAAGCGATTCAAAAACGCTACTACCAAATTTTGGGGGACGTCGGTTTATGGGACAAACAGGCCGCTCGAAACTACGCTGCCGCGGGCCTTTTAAAAGCTGACCCACCAGAGATTCGATGTCGGACTGACAAACATATTGTGATGCTGGCAACGGCCGATTTAAATCTTTCGATTTCGGAAATGTTGCGACAGGTTGCGACTGATTCGCCAGAACTGGTCAGCATTTTAATCGCGGCTGATCCCGAAATGGCGGATCAGTTCGACGATTTCGGAAGCCTTGTCACTGAAAAATGGTTGAAACCAGAGTTTCGAATCGACAATACGCAAATACGGATTGTTGACCAACCAGCCGATCAGGCCGATGCGGCGGCTCACTACATCACTCAATTAGGTTCTCGATTCGCATCGGACGAAGTAACGATTGGGATCCCTGATGAATCAATCGTTCCGCAGATTGAAAGGTGCCTTAATGCCATTCAATTGCCGCATCGAAACCTGGCCGGTCGTGTTCTCTCGGATACTTCGCCGGTCCGTTTGATGATCGCGTGCAAGAACTTTCTTCAAAGGCAAGACTTTGATTCGTTTGCGATGTTGGTCCGACATCCCGATATGTTCCAATGGATCGTATCCAGAGTTGACGATGACGGTTGGTTGGAAGACCTTGACGAATTCCAAAATAATTACCTTCCAAACCTGCTAAGCCTGCACGAAAAATTACCATTCGGAAATCCGGATCAGGTTCGCAACGACAGCGACTATCTTGATGCGGACGAACAAAGGCGAGCCGAAAAACTGGCCCTGACGATCGACCTTTTGAATCAAATTCACGGTTGCTTTCGTCAGTTGTTGAATCCGCTTTTGGGTGACGAACAACCAATTGGTACGTGGGCCAAAGCATGGAGCGAAGTTCTGGTCACCGTCTACGAACAACGCGAAATGGATCGTGAAGATCCGTTGGATCGACGTGTGATCGCAGCCTGCGAAGCCATTTATTCTGCTTTGGGAAACCAGGATCAAGTACCGGTCGAATTTGATGCGGTCACAACCGCCAGTCAGGCGCTGGATTGGGCGATCGAAGCGGCGTCCGAAAGACGGGTCGTGGATCCGGCGGTCGAAGAAGCTGTCGAATTGGCCGGTTGGCTTGATTTGACATTGGACGACGCGCCGGTAATGGTCGTCACCAGTATGAATGATGAATTCGTTCCTACGTCGGAATTTGGCCATCAGTTTTTGCCCAACGAACTATGTAAATCGTTAAAAATTCTGGACAACGACCGCCGATACGCTCGAGATGCCTATGCACTCAAAGTGATCACGTCGGTGCGTGAGAATCTGTTGCTGATCGTGGGCAGACGCGATGAAAAAGGGGAGCCTAGAAAACCAAGCCGACTATTGTTTTGCGGCGATCACATGCAGGCCGCCAAACGGGCCAAAGCCTTTTTTACATTTCAGGGTAAACCAGACCCTAGGCTTTGGTTGACAACTCAAGAGACGTTTCCAGATGAACAGCAGTTTCGTGTTCCCAAGCCTCCGTGGGTGGGTACGCCCAAAAATATTTCGGTTACTAAATTTAAGTCGTTTATTAAATGCCCTTACCGGTTTTATCTTCAACACATCTTAAAGCTAAGGACGTCCGTCGATAATTGGCGTGAATTAAGTGGTGGTACGTTTGGTGATTTGGCTCATAAGGTCATGGAAGATTTTGCCAAAAGTCCGTTTGCTGATTCAACATCGGCCGATCAAATTTTGACATACATGAACCAGCGGCTGAAAGAATTTGTTGACAAACAATTTTTCGGGTCGCGACTTCCGGCCGTCAAAATCCAAGTTGCCCAAATGGAACAGCGATTAGAACGTTTCGCCCCGCTACAGGCCCAACGTCGTTCGGAAGGATGGAAAATCGTCAGCACCGAAGAACATCATTTCCACAAATTCATGGTAGACGGCCAACCATTTGTCATTAACGGCAAAATTGACCGGATCGACCGGCATGAGAGTACCGGGCAAGTCGCCGTATGGGACTATAAAACTTCCGACTCTGCGGAATTACCAGGAAAAGCTCATTATCAACCCAAAACCAAAAAGTGGTTAGATCTTCAGCTACCCCTTTATCGGCACCTCGTGAAAGAAGATCCGGCGGTCCAGGATGCCGACTTGTCCGACATCATATTAGGCTACATTTTGCTCCCCAAAGATTTAGAAAAAGTCGGATTTGAACAGGTCGATTGGAATCGGGAGACGTTGGAAACCGCCGATGACAAAGCGCGCGAAATTGTGAGGAAATTCAGAAAAAGCGAATATTGGCCCCCCACCGAAGAGCCGCCAAAATATTCGCAAGATTTTGCTGCGATCTGCCAGGACAACGCGTTTGAAAAAGAACCATACCTCGACAATGTCGAGGAGGCCCCACCATGGTAGACGAATTGAGAGGCGAGTTTCCCAACCAAATCATTCGAGCATCCGCGGGAACCGGAAAGACTTTTAGGCTTTCTAATCGTTATCTTCGATTATTGGCCTCGGGCGCCGAATGTCAAAGTATCCTGGCAACTACTTTTACCAAAAAAGGGGCGGGGGAGATTCTCGACCGGATCATGAACCGGTTGTCGGA
>JBCCSJ010000181.1:0-11675 GCA_039200505.1 Planctomycetota bacterium
ACTCAGTCACGGGTGTGGTTGAGCAGCCACGCGTAGAACGCCGGGTCGGCGTACGTCGCTGTCCACGCGTCGTGCGCAGCTTCGGGGTAGAAGTGAACGTAGCCGCTTAAATCGGCATTAAAGACCAGGTCCTTGTAAATCGCAACGGTAGACATCGTCCTTCGGAAGACTGCTTCGGGTTCTTCACCTTCTTCAGGTTTTGTTTCTCCCCCGTAGACCCAGATGATTCCTGAGTTGGGATTCGGTTTTCCTTTCTCACCGATTTCGCCAACTTCAGCGCTCACATCGCCCGACTTAGTGGCGTCAATTCGCCACATGTAGCCGACTCCTTCACCATGTTCTGGGTCTTGCCCCACGGAGATGATGAATGAGTTCTCATAGAAAACGGGCGTTGAGATGATAGCGTTGCGGGTTCCTTTTCCGAAAAGCTCCCACTTGGTCTCCTTCGGATTCAAGTCACACTTCCAAAGTTCTTCACCTGTCTCGCAGTCGTGTGCGTAGACCCAACCGTCACCGCCAGGAAAAAGCACTTGAGCTTTTCCATTGACAACCCCGATGGTCGGAGAGCCCCACTGGCCGTGAAGAATACCGTCAAACGGTTGGTTATGTTCCCATTTGACCTTGCCTGTATTTTTATCGACAGCTAGGAAACAAGGTGCACGAGGTGAAGGGACATTTAAATGGGCTTCATCGACTCCGTTGGAGGTAACTATATAGACTGTGTCCCCGTGAATTACGGGTGAACTGGTTGCAAGGTTGTGGGGGAAAACACCCATTTCCTCGATCATGTCAAGGTTCCAGATAATATCCGCATCTTCTTTGGTACTATCTCTTTCATCCTGAATATCACCATCGTTTTCGTCGTCATGAAAACCTTCGGTGTCCAAACACATCAATTCGCACCGATTGGTAACGACCCACATTCGGTCCCCTTCAATCGCCGGGACCGAGCAGATTCCCTGCAATAACCAATCGTTCACTCGACCCGAAGCCAATTTGTCGCGGGTAAGTTGCCACAGGAATTTGCCATCGGACTCATTGAAACAGAGGATCACACCTTTGTCTTGGTCTGGCGGATATTTGTCTTTTCTCCAGCCACCTCCGTTGTTGGTACCTACGAAGACTTTCCCGTCAGCGACAATCGGATTACCGTAAGTCTGGGAGCCTAACCCTTGCTGCCAAATTACTCCCCCTTCTTCGCCCTGTTGAAGATCGAAACTAAGAGAGACGCCATTGGCGTCTGAGACCATATTCCTGCCTGGCGTGCCACCCCACATTGGCCAATCTGATTGACAAAAAGCCGATGTAGTCGTCAGCCCGATCGCCAACGTGGCAAGCGATAAAACTCGAATCGCTTTCATAAAATTTTCCTTGAAATTCTAGTTGATTGATGGATTTGAAAGAATCAAAAAACAGGCTAACTACTTTTGGGTAACGATCACATTGTCAAAATAACAATCAGCCAGAGCGTAAAAATACAAACCGGGCGAACCAGTCTTGTTCGGATGAGGATCGGAAGCTTCGACGGTCCACTCGGTGGGTTCTGTTTCGCCCCGCTTCCAAACCTTCCCGTAAACCTTTGCCCCACTGTCGGTGATTTCCACCTTCATTTTCATCGTGTACCAGATACCTGGATCGCTTCGATACTTGATTTCTTTCGCCATTCGGTTGTGTGGAGCCCAAGATTGAACCATCAGTTTTCCGACGTTACCACGAAGAATCAAGTTATACCGGTTGCATGATAATCCAATACTGGCGAGTTGCCGTCGTTGTTCTTCCAGGTAGACATCGGCTTGAATTTCGTAATCGGACATTTCAGGATATCCGATTCCTACCTGGTGGCTGGGACGTCCCTTGATTCCAGAACCTCCGGTGACTTTCATCACGGTGCCATCTTCCATTTGGTGAGGCTTTAATTTGGCGAATGCTCGCACCCAATGAGACGGGACTTGCATCGGTTTGTATCCTTCGAAATCCCACTTCCATTGCTTGGCTGGGCTAAACATTCGAACGCGTCCCGATGCCGTTTTGTCACCGACTTTCGCGTTGACTGTACCGGCAAAGTGCTTTTTGACCTGCGGTGCTTTTAGAACCTTACCCGTGACCGAAAATTCATCGAGACCTTCGAGCGTGAATTGGCCGTCGGAAAGCACACCCAAAGAGACGCCGTTGGAGTCAAAAGCGTGGATTTCAAATTCGGTTTCTGACCCGGGCTTTACGATTGTTTCATAGGGTCGAACCTGTATCAGGTCGATCACATCTTTCATCCCGGTTTCTGGCGGTAAAGGTTTGGGAGGATTGAGGACCGGTTTTTTCGAAGCGTCTTTGATGCAGACAGTACGGTCTCGGGTTACCAAAACGACATTGCCATTGGAAATCGCGCAAGAGGCATAAATCTCATCCATTCCAGACCCTACAGCGGCAGGAATCGTGACGTGCGATAGCGTTTCACAACCCTCTTTGGATGGCTTCAGGATCCACATGTTGCCGTTGACTTCGGTTGCATAAATTTTGCCGTCAGCCAGAACAGGTGAGCCTTTACCAACGGTTCCTAAATCATGTTGCCACAAATCCTCGCCCGTTTTTGCGTCGTAGGCATACATGTTGCCTAAATCAGCAACGACATAAAGGATGTTGTTATCGACAACCAGCGCCGTGTAGCCTGCCTTGATCCCATCCCGTCTCCAAACACTATGGGTTTCTGTTACGTCGCCCGTACCAGTCGCATCAATACATTGAACTCGACCAAATTCTGTGTTGTCGATGTTGTCTTCGCCGTGCGAAATGTAAACGTAGTTGTTAGCAACCACGGGTGTCGTGTTTAAACCCCGTCGGGACATCTTGAATGACCAAATTGGTTTTCCGGTACGAGCGTTAATCGAATAAACGTGCCCGTCGCAATTTCCACCGATAAGCTGCCTTTGTCCGTTGATAACCGCGACTACCGGTACAGAATAATTGGTATCTTTGGGGGCTCCACCTGGTGCTGAAACCCATTGTAGATCTCCAGTTTTCTTATCAAATGAATAGTAATAATGAAGGGGTGCCGGACCTTTGGTCGATCCCCAATTGGTGGCCATAAAGCTGACAATCAGGCGGTCTTCGTCGATAATCGGAGTTTGGGTTCGACCGCCGTAGCCGGAGATTTTACCGTACTGTTCGGCGAGTGAAATTTCCCAAATCACTTTCCCTTCTGTGTCGTAACATCGCAGGATACCGCTAACAGAGTGCACATAAACGTAGCCCGTTTCTTTGTCTCCAACCATCGACGCCCAACCTACTCTTGGGGCAGGAATATCGGTTTGAAAGACGTTAAAAATGTCCCGCCAAAGTTCTTCACCGGTGTTGAGATCCCAGCAGATAACTTGTTCTCGAGCATTAATTTTTGTTTCGGGGTCCACGACATCGTCGGCAGTACGACAATTGAGAAACACTCGACCATTCATAATTACCGGTGTCGCTCGACCACCGACATCGGATTGCCAACTTACGTTTTTTGGAGGATCCAATGACCACTCTTCGACGAGGTTTGTTTCTCGCGAAATCCCGTTTTGTTCGGGACCACGCCAATGAGTCCATTCTGCTGCCTCTTGTCCCATCACCAATCCAAACGGACAGGCTGCCAGCAACAGACCGCCCAGAAATAGGGAGAATCGTCGCAATCTGACTGTTGTCGTCATTCCTATACCCAATTGACTCGATACACTACTTTACGAAGACCAGATCCCGTATTGATGCGTGGTTCCACGTATTCTTTTAATGGATGACCTGATCGTTTGCCCAATTTAGTCCTCCAATGATCGTTTTACCATGGTCAGGCGGTAAATTCTGGTCAAATCCTAACCCTAATGGTATCCGTAATTACGGACTCGCCGACGGTTTCGAACAAAATAAATTAAGCTTCTCAGATTTAGTTTTAAGCTACCAAAATTCGCTTCGGCATCATTTTTTGACCAAGTTTTTATCCCCTTAAATAACTACAAAATGAGCATTCGAAAATTTCCTACATCGCGTCCTCGGCGACTTAGGCAATCCAGTTGGGTCCGTCGCTTGGTCGCCGAATCGTCGTTGTCAGTCAACGACCTGATCTGGCCTGTTTTTGTACAGCCAGGGAATGATTTGGAAACGCCCGTCGACTCCATGCCAGGGGTGCACCGATACTCGATCGATCGACTGATCCCACAAATTGAAAATATTCAAAAATTGGGGGTGCCGGCGATCGCGATTTTCCCCGAAATCGATCCCTCGAAGAAAACAGAAGACGCTGCTGAGGCTTACAACCCGGAAAATCTCGTTTGCCAGACGGTTCGTGCGATTAAAAATGTGGTTAACGAAATTGGCATCATCTGCGATGTGGCCTTGGACCCATACACTTCCCATGGGCAGGACGGACTGGTTCGCGACAACGTGGTGTTGAACGACGAAAGCGTTGAAGTACTTTGTCGGCAGGCTTTAGTTCAGGCTCAGGCTGGCTGCGATGTTATTGCGCCGTCAGACATGATGGACGGACGGATTGGACAGATTCGAAAACATCTTGACCAGCATGGTTTCGAACGTGTGATGATCATGAGCTATGCTGCAAAGTACGCATCCGCTTTTTATGGACCGTTTCGAGACGCCATTGGTTCGAAGTCAAATTTAAGCCAAGGCAATGTGGATGGAGGTGGCAAGAAAACTTACCAGATGAACTTTCGCAATAGTGACGAGGCTCTGCTGGAAGTTGAACTCGATATTGCCGAAGGTGCCGACATGGTAATGGTGAAACCAGGAATGCCCTATCTGGATATCGTCAGACGAGTCAAATCCGAATTCAAGGTCCCGACGTTCGCCTATCAGGTGAGCGGTGAGTACGCGATGCTTCGCGGAGCGATTGAAAAAGGTTGGCTGGACGAATCTGTAATTTTGGAAAGTCTCATCGGATTTAAACGAGCCGGCTGCGACGGAATTTTGACTTATTTCGCACCCCAGGTTGCTCAACAATTGGCAAACGCCTCAGTTAAGCTGGTTGCAAATTGATCGCATCAATACCATAGCCCAGAAATCCAGTGATAGGCTGGCCGTTGCTCGATCCTGGGCCATCGACGCACCAGCACTCGATGACTTGGTTGAGGAGGTAAATCAATTCTTGGCGGCTGTATTCCAAGACTCATCAGCCTTTCCACTCGTTCGTCTGTTGCTGGATGGGTGCGAAGCATCGCTGGCTGGCTCCTTCTGCGACCGGGAGAAAAAATTTGGTCAATCAATCCGTGGTGCTGGCTTAGTTTTTCAAGTTTGAGCAATGCGGAAGCCAGTGCTTCTGGATCGTGAGTCAATTCGGCGGCTCCGAGATCGGCGTTAAACTCGCGAGTCCTGGAAACGGCTAACTGCAACAACACGACCGCAGTGGGTGCGATAAAAAGCAAAATTCCCGCTATCATCGGCCCTAAAAAACCGTCTCCGAACAGAGTCCCTGAAATCGACAATAAGACCAGAAAAAAACCGATCCGTGATAAAAATGAAACGGTCCGTGAAATCGCGTCCGCTGTTCCCAAAACGCGCAAATCATCGTTACGGATATGAGCAATTTCATGGGCCAGCACTCCCGCAAGTTCACGCGAATTTAGCATTCTGATCAGACCATCCGTAATAGCAACGCCCGCATCGTTTCCGGTCCCGCATGCAAATGCATTGGGCATTCTTGATGGTACGTAGTGCAGTGTTGGCTGAAATCCAAGATCCGCTCGACGACAAAGTTCTTCGAACATTTGAACCATCTGGGGTGCCTGTTGCCGACCAATGGGGCGGGCTTTATACAACCGCAGCACCATGGCCGCCGACGCCTGTTTGGAAAACAGGATTCCGACAATCAAAAGACCTAACGCAGTTAAAAATCCAAACCAACCAAGAATTAGAAAACCTGTTAATCCGAGCAGTCCCGTCATTGCCAAAATCAACAAAAAAGTCTGTACCTGATTGCTGGTTCTATTTTGTTTGAATTCTTCAGTTGGCATAGGTTTCCCAAACGGGTGTCTTGTTCATTGAATTTTAATGCAGTCCAATCGTAAATATTGCTTGGCGATACCGGATCGCGAACACCCTAGTTTGACGATTGCTTGCTTACAGATTGACTGTCACAATCATCATTAGTTTAACGCTAGATTCACTTTATGAGTGCCCAATCCCAACACGAACTACCAGACGATTTTTCTGAAAGTGCTGTGGCGATCGCTACAGTTATGTCGCAAATTCCGTTCGGATCGGTAGCGACCTACGGCCAAATCGCCGCTTTAGCTGGTTATCCCAAGAATGCACGTCAGGTTGGTGGACTGCTTCGGAAACTTCCGCCAGGATCCGGGATCCCATGGTATCGAGTCGTGAATTGCAAGGGCGAAATCAGCCCACGCAAACCTGCTGGATGTGCTCAAAATCAAATCGAAATTTTGAAAGATGAGGGCGTTGAATTTGAAAATGGAAAAATAGACCTTTCGAAATACCGCTGGGAACCATAGGCGAATCAGGTTTGCGTTTTTTTGCATACGGCGGAATGAGTCGCGGTGGGACCGCGAATTGGCGATGTGCTGTGTCGCGGGCAACGCGACAGGTAATTCCAACTCGAAATGAGAGAGTGTAGGCGAGGCATAAGATCACATCTTTGTTATCCCTCACTTACGTGTCGGGTCGCGAAACGGTTTTGGATTTCGGCGAACCGGAGCTAACGCTTCGAACTGAACTAGGTTCGATTTATGCCGTCAATTTGTAATTACGGGAGAGTGTTCTTCGCTTGCGTTTAATTAAGCTCCTCCTTAATCATAGTATACGGATAATCACTGTTTACCAAACTTGGGAAATTCAGAGGCCGGAATACCCGTAATCTATTTGGGCAACTTCAACCGCGAATTCTTCTATGTAGAAGACCAGCAAAAGCACATCCGAAAAATAGGAATGAAGATGGCTCCGGTACTGCAGCAACCATTGATTGAGTGGAGCTTAGCGAAGTTGTGCCCACAACATTTACCAGCCCGCCATTGTTATGATCAATCGAAATGAGTTCCCCGTTAGAGTTGTCAATTGAATACAAGAGGTTCGTAAGGGGGTCGTACGCCAAACTATTAAAGCTACCGGAATTCCGAATCGTTGCGACGCTAGTTGCGGCCCCTGTCGAGGAATTAAGCTCGAAAAGTTGCCATGCCGTCTGACCTTGCAACCTACCAAGTGAAAAAATGGTGCCGGTTGTTCGATCAATGGTTAGGCTATTGAAATTGCCAAGGTATTGCTCACTAGAGTTGACTCTACTTGTTAGACCGCTGTTCTTGTCAATAGTAAAAAGTGCTCTATTCCCTTGGCCATCAATTGAATCGATGCCAAATAACGTTCCCGAAAGCGGGTCATATGCTAGGCCGTCAGGGTTAAGTCCACCTTCGGTGCCAGTAAATGTTACGTTGGAAGTTATGGTTCCCGTCGCAAAATCAATCCCAATCAAGCTATCTGCACCGCCTTGATTGGCGATGCCTAGAACAGCGTTGACGCTTGAATCAAAAGCCATGCCTACGACAAGGGCATTGATGTTATTAACAAAATTCGCATCCCCCGTCGCCCTATTTAAACTGTAAAACTCGTTGTTATTACTAGATTCAAACGTAACAAGGTCAGCATGAACATCGGATACAAGAAACACCGAAATTACGATGAAGGACAAGCTAGATAGCCGCAGCGACAACATGAGAATCTCCGAAAAATGTAAGATAAAGAACAGATAAAGCAGAACCAAATATTCGACGAAGCGGCCCCTTTACAAATGTTTATTTGAAAAGAGCACTCATCCAATTGGTTAGGCAGAATGCCTTGTTCTTGCTACATCAATAAGAACGTCGAGTCTCGACACAGATAGATTCTTGTTCATGGAATTTTTCATTTTTCGTCTTCCAATTTCCAGAATCATCCAGGCTTCATTAGTTCGAAAACGTCGCGCTGGCCGTCTTAGTCGAAATTAAATTCACAACCACAGCGTTAGAAATGAATCAGCTTCAACCCCACCCAGAGAACAGGCCATTCACGATGATTAATTTGCACTTAACCCATAATCAATGTGCAAAACGCCCGAAAAATTTGCGCCCCCCCACTCTCTTTTTATGCCTTGGTAAGAGGATCTTTGGGCATAGAGTCTCGGAGATTTTCAATGGCACGCCAAGCTAGAAATATTTCGATGGATCCCGATAGGATTCAGATTTTGCACATCCTGAATCGTTTGTAAGGAAAGAGATCACCTAACAACTGGCATTTATTGACAACGCCATGTTATGATAGTCGCTTTAGAGCTGACAAAACCTTTTCCAATTGCGCTTTGGCTTCTTCCAAGCTTAATTGTACTTTTTCGGCCAGATCCGGTTTAGCCGCTACAAATCTTTCGTTGGACAACTGTCGTTGTTTGGATGTAATGCTCTTCTCAAGCGACTCTTTTTCTTTGCTTAACCTGGTTTTTTCGGCTTCTTTATCAATCAATCCATCCAGATCGACAACGATATCAAAATCCTTTCTTGAAACCGTCGCGTTGATATTGGGCCGCTGAGATATCTGTCCAATGGTCATTAGCTTGGCATTTACCATTCCATGAAAATAAGCAGCCATCGGAGCGAGTGTTTTTTCAACCGTCGGATCGCATTCAATTTGAAACTGAATTTCTCGCTTAAACTCAATGTTTTGTTTGGATCTGATTTCACGAATGGCACTCAGGGCCGACTGGAACAGCGAAAACTGGTTTTCGATCTCAACATCACACCATTTTTGATCTAGATCTGGCCATTGGGCCACAATCAAAGCTGGGCTGGCGGGTTTCACATTCAAAAAACCTCGTTCCGGACAAATTCGCCCTAAAATGAGCCAGATTTCTTCGGTGATAAAAGGCATCATCGGGTGCAGAAGTCGGAGTAAATTATCCAGCGTAAACGCCAGCATCCGTTGAGCGTGTGGCCGGGTTTGTGGATTGGAAAATCGCTCTTTCAGAATTTCAACAAAGAAACTACAGAATTCGTCCCATGCAAAATCGTACAAGATGGAAGCTGTCTCGGAATACTTATAACGACTCAATAGATCAGTCACTTGTTGGGATACCCCAGCAAGTCGGCTTAGCATCCAACGATCTTCAATCGTCAATTCTTGCTCATCAATGGGGGAAGCCTGATAACCATCCAAGTTGAGCATCGCAAATCGCGAAGCATTCCAAAGTTTATTGACAAAATTTCGTGATACCTCGAATCGCTCGCTTAATGCAGAAGCTCGCGGAAGCGATTTATCTTCTTTGGTTTCAGCCCATTGAGTCGAAATGAATTCGTTGCAACTGGGACAATTGATTTTCGGTAGTTCCCGATTCTTTCGAGTTTGATCGAAACTATGGCCGCATCTGGGGCATTCGAATTGGACTGGAAGCCGAACGTCCTGCGTTTCCGTACATAGCCTTGCCATCCCAAACCGAAGTGCATCGGCTCCGAATTTTGCAATGACGTCAAGTGGATCGATTCCGTTGCCACGTGACTTGGACATTGTTTCGCCAAAACCGTCCTGGATCTTCGGGTGGATATAAACTTCGTGAAAAGGCACTTCATCGCAGTTGTTCAAACCCATCAACACCATTCGGGCAACCCATAGCGAAATGATATCGCGGCTAGTGATCAATGTGCTGGTCGGATAGAAGTAGTCCAGTTCTTTTGTTTTTTCTGGCCATCCAAGAGTAGAGTGTGGCCATAACGCAGAACTAAACCAAGTATCCAAAACATCGGGATCACGAACGAAGTTTTTCTGTGTAAGGGCTTTTTCCAAGGCCTCATTTTCGATTTGAAGGCAAACATGAATCGTTGCAAACGGTAGCCCTAATCGAATCCGTTTGGTTTCATCTTTTTCCGGGCAAGATTCAACTTGAATCGAACTGATCGAATCTGAAAAGTCGGGATGGCTTTTCACTTGTTCGATGGTGTCATTGACTTCGGCCTCGGATTCACATCCTAAAGACCAAACAGGAATTTGATGTCCCCACCAAAGTTGTCTTGAAACTGGCCAATCCCGTTTCTCTCCAAGCCAATCCAAATACCCGTTTTCATAACGTTTGGGATAAATTTTGACTCGTCCATCAGTAACAGCATCCATTGCAGATTGAGAGAGCTGTTCCATGGCGACGAACCATTGGTCGGTCAAAAACGGTTCGATTGGCGTTTTGCTTCGGTCTGAAATCGGCATTTCGATTTCTCGATCCTCGACTCTTTCTAACAAACCTAAAGCCTCAAGATCCTGCACGACCGTGTTGCGGGCCTTCTTCATCGTTAAGCCTTCGTAAGAACCCGTTTCGGCATTGAGGGTTCCGTCGGGATTCATAATGTTGATCATCGGAAGACCACATCGCTGGGCGACCAGATAGTCGTTGGGGTCGTGAGCCGGTGTGATTTTGACGCATCCGGATCCGAGTTCTGGTTTGGCCCAAATGTCACAAACGATCGGAATTTCTCGATCCATGAGAGGCAGTTTTAACTTCCTTCCATCTTTCGCCATGTCGCGGAGTTGTTCCAACTTGGGCAACATTTTTGTTCGGCGATCGATCAATTCATCCAACTCTGCTTGGATGTCATCGGTATCGCTTTTGGACGCCTTTTTGAGTTTCTCGCGGAATTCGGATTCGATTCGTTTGAATGCGGCTGCTGGATCAGGATGGACAGCTACCGCCGTGTCGCCCAGCATCGTTTCCGGGCGCGTCGTAGCCACCAGTACGTGGGCCGGTTCGCCTGATTGGGGATCGATGACCGGATACATAAAATGCCAAAACTGACCTTGTTTTTTGACGTTCTCAACTTCGTCGTTGCTGACGGTGGTCCCAAGATGCGTATCCCAGTTCACCAGCCTTTTGGCTCGGTAGATTAGCTGTTTTTGGAATAAATCAAAGAAGGTAAATCGAACCGCTTTAGCGCACATTTCATCAAGGGTAAACCGGGTTCGTTCCCAATCGCAGCTGGCTCCCAGTTGTTTGAGTTGACCAATGATCCGAGTTTCATATTCGTCCTTCCAAGCCCAGATGCGATCTACCAAAGCTGACCGACCCAAATCGTGGCGAGTTTTGCCCTCATTTTCTTTTAGTCGTTTCTCGACCCTCGCCTGCGTCGCAATTCCAGCATGATCGGTTCCCGGCATCCACAACGCTTCATAGCCCTGCATTCGTTTCATGCGAGTCATGATGTCCTGAAGCGTATTGTTGAGAGCGTGGCCTAGGTGCAACGCACCGGTCACATTGGGTGGCGGAATGACAATGGTGAATGGTTTACGGTCGGCACTGGGGGCCGCCGAAAAATAGCCTCCCGAAGTCCAAAACTCGAAAATTCTTGTTTCCACGTTCTCAAAATCGAATCGTTTCGGAATTTCATCTGCAAGTTGTTTGGTTTCTGTCGACATCTCGGAGTCCATCTGCAATCAGTTTGGCATCACAAAAAAGTTTCGATCACGATTGTTTATAGGCAAAATTGGCAGAAATCCCAACCGGAGCGCTCCTGTTTTCTACCCGGTGTGCTCCCGTTTTGTACCAGGCGCGGACTAGAACTTAGACGCAATTTCAAATCCGTGGTTCACATTTGGATCGGCCGCCAGATTGGTAATCACAAAAGCGGAATCTTCAGTGAGCCGATTGCGATTCGATTGATTGTCGGATCACGGAACCAAGTCGG
>JBCCSJ010000182.1:0-11672 GCA_039200505.1 Planctomycetota bacterium
CAAGAGTGCTGCTTTTTTTCGCTGGTTTCACATCTACGTTTCGATGGTCTGTTTCGGCACGATGATTTTTTTCTCGCTGACCGGAATTACCCTTAATCATCCGACCTGGTTTGGTGCATCCGATTTTCAAATCGAAGACAAATCAGGACAACTTCCGACGGAACTTTTGGCGGAACCGGTCGACAAGTTAGCCGTGGCCGAAAAATTGCGAGCAGATTATCGCCTGAAAGGAGCTGTCAAAGAATTCGAAATTGACGAATTCGAATTGATGGTCGTCTTCAAAGGTCCGGGTTATGCGGCAGACATTTTCATTGATCGGGAAAGTGGAAGGCTGGACCTATCGGAATCGAAGGCGGGGTTTGTTGCCATCATGAACGACCTTCATAAAGGTCGTGACACCGGTGCAAAATGGTCTTGGGTCATCGATCTGTCAGCAGCCTTTGTTTTGCTGGCTGGATTTTCTGGATTTGGCTTGCTGTTTTATGTCAAACGGAGAAGGGCGTCGGGATTATGGGCATCGTTTTGGGGAACGGTTGTCCTGGTCCTCATCTGGGCTTTCTTCGTTCCCTAGTGGTGCCGATTCTTGTTTTGCCTTTTGAACCTGTTTGATCAGCCGGAGAGCTTTGTACGACTGGTCCTCGTCTTCGGCTAGTCCTTTCAAAACCTCAAGGCTTTGGTCGAATTTTTCGGACTTCATTAGTAGTTGGGCCAGTAGAAACCGGGGTTGGCTGTTGTTTGGAAAGTCTCGGACAGCTTGGCGGCAAAGCTGTTCTGCGGCATCGTAGTCTTGTCTCACGATCTCTATTTTTACCAATCCCAAACTTGGGTCAGGTATTTCGGGAGCCAGCTTTTTCCACCGCTCAAAATACGGTTTACTTTCAACCGGTTTACCATAATCGAGTAAGGTATAGGAAACAGATCCCAATAAATTTGGATCGATCGAATACTGCGGCAATGCTAACAGTCGATCTGCCATTTCGATTGTGTCGTCCAGTTTGCGTGCGATCAAAAATGCCCGACAACTGGCTTCCAGAAGACTTGGACTGTTTGGATCGGCCAGTAGTCCTTCCTTCAGGATTTTGAAACCTTTGGATCGTCGACCGCCAGCGACCAGCATCAGACCGTAAAGTGCTGACACCTGCGAAGTTGGTCGTACGTCGTAGGCTTTTTTGCCATATTTCGTCGCTGTACGAATGTCTTGCAATTCGAAAAAGTAGGTGGCAAGGTTGTGATACGCATCAGAATAGTCGGGAGCGACTTTTTGGAACTTTTCCGCAAATGCGATTCCTTCTTCTTCCTCATCCAGTTCCAGATGGCATCGGCTGACGTTAAGGAGGACGCCTGGATTATCTGGTTCGAGGGCAAGGCAGGCCAAATAGTGTCGCAGGGCTTTTTCGGGTCTTTTTGGTTTCACTTGCACCTGCGCAAGCGTGCCAAGCTGCCAGTTGATCTCAAAATTATCTGGGTGATAGCGATGGGCAGCCGTCAGAAAATTTTCTTGATCAGAAAATGCATCCAGATTGATCAGATGGCTGGCCAACAGGATGACCGAACGTACCGATTCCAATGCACGGGGATCATCGAGTGGTAGTTCGGAAGCTGTGACATTTTGTTCAATAAGATCGCGAAGTTCGTTGCGGAATGGATCGGGATCGACCGCTCGGATTACGTTCCTCAGCCAAAGATTTTTTTCAGACTCAGGTTCTAACAATCGGGTTTGCCTGTACCAAACAGTTAGGCCATCAAAGACTTCATTTTGAATAGCACTCTGATGGTAAAGTGTTTTGATTTGGGTTGGGTCGACGGTTGGACCGATTCCTAATTCCTGAAAAAGTGAACGGTAATCTTGCTCCACTTTTGCAGAAGCTGTCATTTCCATGGAATCGTTGGGCATTTTGGACTGGCTGTAAATTTTTTGATGCCCGATGACAAACCGAGTCTCACGCTGTTCTTGTAACTCACGTTGGTTGGCTTGGAAAACGCGGTCTTCGATTTTTCGTTTTAAGTCCTTGAAACGATTTTGAAGATCACGATTTTCGATTTCGTCAACTTCAGAATTGGAACGGGAGAGCGCAATTAGCGCTTGGTTGAGTAGGCTTACCTGTTGGGCGATGGGTTCATTGGTGGCCCTTCCAAAAAAATCACTTGCTTCGAGGTAATTGTTCTGAATGCGGTTTTCAGTTGATCGGGCTTCAGCAATTTCTGCCGTTTCCACTTCCAGCTTTGCACTCAACCTTGCGTTTCGCTCGGTCAAAAAAAGCAACGAAGAAACAAGTGCCAGCAACAGGAAGATGGAAATTGCGATCGAGAACCAGGTAAACTGCGTTTGCCGTTTGCGTTCTGCGTCAAATTGGGCTTCCGCTTCCGCTTTCTGGATCTCAGCTTTCCGAAGCCGTTCGTCTGCCAGATTCAGAAAATCAGAAATCTTATCGTTAAGTTCCTTCGCGGACTGGGGGCGTCGATCTGGATTTGGATCCAGGCATTCCCTGACAAGTTGGGCAAGCAAGGGATC
Organism: Planctomycetota bacterium; assembly: GCA_039200505.1. Classification (GTDB taxonomy): domain Bacteria; phylum Planctomycetota; class Planctomycetia; order Pirellulales; family Pirellulaceae; genus Mariniblastus. The sequence goes on from JBCCSJ010000182.1 coordinate 2,513, forward strand.
GGTATCACTTTTGTGAAGATGACTTTGGACCTCGTTTAACCTATTGCCGTCGGAAGAATTAGCCAGCCTGTTGGGAGTCGTTCCTGTCAAAATTTGAAGCAGAATCGCGCCCAATGCAAAGACGTCTGAACGCGTATCAACTTGATGCCCAACAGCCTGTTCGGGAGACATGTAACCGGGAGTCCCGATGACGTAGCCTGCCCGAGTCAGTTCGCCGGGATTGGTTTGTTCGCTAGACCCTGAAATGGTCTCGTCCGTCGTCGCTGTGAATGGTTCTCTAAAATTGAACGGGTCATTCGGAAGTTGAGATTCGTCAGATTGATATTTCGCCAACCCCCAATCCATGATTTGAACTTCACCAAAATCTCCAATCATGATGTTTTTGGGTTTCAGATCGCGGTGAATGACATTGCGAGAATGGGCGTACGAAATTGCATTGCAAATTTGGCGAAAAATTTCCAGTAACTGGCGTTGCTCGAAACGATCCGATTGATTTCTCAGTAATTCAGAAAGCGTCTGACCGCGAATGAGCTTCATTACAATAAAAGGGCTTTGGTCTTTCAGTTGTCCTAACTCATGAATGGGCACAATTCCGGGGTGTTGTAGTTGCCCTGATATCGTCGCTTCGCGCAGAAAACGTTGCTTCATTCGTGCGTTTTCACGTTGGTCGCGGAATTCTTGCCGAATGACTTTGATGGCGACTTGTCGTTGAAGTCTTTGATCGGTTGCAAGATACACAGCCCCCATACCGCCACGTGCAATCAATTTTTGAAGTTGGAAAGGGCTGTCTGGTCGCAACGCAACTTCATCGTCGTCAGTGGTATAACGCGGATCGGGTCCTTTGCGGGTGGTGGTTTCAGCATCCAACATCCCGGGTTCAATGCATCGCAGTTGATCAACGACGGCCAAGCTGCCTTCAGCCAGTCGGTCCATGATTGACTGGCAATCGGTGCAATGATCGATATGGGATTCGATTGCTTCTGAAAGTGGCGCCGGAGTCTGGTCGTTGAGAAACTGCTGCAACTGTTCTTGCGTAAAGTGCGGACCGTGGCCCAGTTCCGGTCGCGGTTGTTGTTCGGATTCCAATAGATTATTCCTTGCCGGAAGGACTGGTCACTTCTGCGTCGATAATTTCTTTGGCTTCCGAAATCATCCGCTGCATGACACGATACTTGTATTTATAAACCTGCCCTTTTGAGATATCCAACTGTTGGGCAACCTGGGCGGGTGATTGACCATGAATGGTCACTCTTTGAAATGCCTCCATTACCTTGGGGTCAAAATCCGGAGTAATTAACTGAATGATACGGGCCAGCACATAACGATCATGTTCTTCATCCCATTGGCGAGTTAAATCGCTATTGGGATCTTCAAGTTGTTCAAGAAGTTCTTCCGTCAACGAAGAATCGGTGGATTGATTCTTATTTTTTTGCCAGTGGCGTCTGGCTCGATTGACGGTAATGAAACGAAGCCAGTTTCGAAATGCACCACGCCGACCGTTATGCTCAAAATCGTTCAGACTGGTAGAAAGTGCATAAAGAACGTCTTGGGTAATGTCCAAAACATCCCTTTCGGCAACGCTTCGTTTTCGAAGCCAGTTTCCAATGAGTGGTTCATAAATCTCAACGATTCGCTTCCATGCATCAGAATTCCGACTCACTTTTGCCCGGTTCAGCAAAGAAACACTGGTTTCCACGCTCGCTCCCTCTTTTTTATTTCAAGAAATTTTTTGGATTTCTGGAAGAAATACGTCTGCGTTTGCGCTTTACTACTAACGGGACGAGATCAGAGACGGACCGTCACAACATCGTAACAGTTTTATCGGGATGCAGAACCTGAGTTATGAGAATCGAATTCAATTTTACAGAATTCGATCCTGGTAATTGAGTTTCTGGATTCGTTGATATTATTTTGCGCATTAATTTGGAATCGGGGCAACATGGTTCAGACAGACGCTTACATTATCGATCATGCGCTACAACCTTTTGAAGATTGTTGGGACGTCATTCCACTGAACATGGTTTTTCGAATCGCGAAATACAAATTTGGATTCACGGGAAATTTTGACGATCTGGTCAGCCAGTTGCGAAAACGCCCCCGGGAATTTGAAGTTCTGCAGCTATTTGATTCGAACTCAAATAAAATTGAGTGGTTCGTTTGGGACAATCGACACCGACATCGAAAGCTAATTGCGGCGCGCAATTCACCTTCTACCACCAATTCGGCTATGGTTAACCCAGCAACTTTACCGGCCGGTGGTAACAGCACCCAGATTACCAGGACGTGATCGGATCCAGTTCGCTCCATCAAAACCTTTTTCGACGGAAAAGGTAATTACTGGTTCTGGTTGCGGGAGTTCGGGCGACGGCTAAAAACAGATCCCTTCGTGATGTGTCGATCGACGGTTTGTTAGGAAGCTGTCGTCCGAACCTTTTTTTACCATTGAATTTAAACGCTTCGTGGCCGACCGGGATATTACTGCTGAGCCGTCCTTGAGCAGATCTCGATTACGAGCCCCGATCAAGTTCACCCAGCGCTGATCCCTGTCAATGAAAGCTTGATCAGTCGGTTGGGTTATCCGGATGATCGATGAGTGCTTCTGATAAAAGTTTGCGAATTTGTTCCAATTCGCGGCGAACGGTTCGCTCGCTGCGTTGGATCTGTTTTGCGATCGCGTGCGTCGATTCATTTTCTAGGTAAAGTTGAAAAACCTGTTTTCCTAGTGGACCCATTTTGTCAGCAGCCAAATGGTATTGTTCAATCAACTCGGTGGCTTCCTGGGCGGTTGGTTCACGGGCAAGTTCGTCAGGAACCAATCCGTAACAGCTGACGCTTGAAGACATACTTACCTCTGCCTGAATGTTACGTTTTCCTGCCTGGTGAAATCTCGCTTTGTCGCGAACCTTGTTGATCGTAATTGCTGCCAGCAAGCCCCATAGCTGGCCGCTGTTTTCGATTTGGAATCGAGCGTTGGTTGAGCGATTGAAAAAACTTTTGTAAACCGATTGCACCACGTCCTCAGGCTCTACCCGGCGGGCCAGGGCAGGAGAAATTCGACTGCCTGCCAAGGCGACCAATCGAGCCACGTAACGATCGTAGATTTCTTGGGCCGCTAGTTCATCGCCCGATCGCCAGCGATTGACTAGCCGTATAGATTCTTGGTTGGCTTGAGATTCAGTCATCATGTTGCTTTCTGGCTAAAATCTGAAACGCATCGGGCATTTGAGGTTGGGTCAATTGAAACCTGGATTGGTCAGAACAAACCAAAGCGTTGCACATCCTGCCACGCCCAGTCCGAGTCCAGCTGGAATCAGGCAGTAAAAAAAAGCGTATCGAAACAAGATCATCACGGGTGGAACGATCACCGCGACAATCAGTGACGTCACCACGATGATCGTAATTCGATCGAAATGATTCGGTCCCAACTCAGTTGCGGATTGACTCTCAGTACTGAACAGCAGTGCCATCATAACCGATACAAAAACGGCTGCTGCGATACCCGATGACACGATCAAAGTGACGACGGCTGCCAGGATTCTCGTACTAAGCGAAGCTTCAGTGAAATTTATCAATTCCATTGGATGACATCCCAGGGGTGGTTCAGATCTTCAGCGGTCATTATTGCGACGCAGTTGATTGGCTTAAATTGGAAACCATGCCTGACACCGGCGATTTAGATTGTTGACCAAAACGATTCGCTTGCACTGAACCGGGAACAACCATCATCGCCAAGACTGCAAAGACTCCAAGGATTGGAACCAGGCAGATCAGCAGCCACCAACCGGAACGATCGGAATCGTGCAGCCGCCGAATGGTGACCGATAGGCTTGGAATTAGCATGGCCAGTAAAAACACAGTTCCGAAAAACGGGATGCCGATAGCAGCGTCGACCACGTAGAAAACTGCTGAGATTGCCGCTGCCGCTGCAAAGAACCACCAGTATTCTGACCGATCCGCTCGGCCATCGAATTGGATGCTTTTTTTAAGAACAAAAAGAAAGTTGTCAAAAATACGCTGGATCATTTTTCTGATTCCTGGACTAAGAGAACGATTGATTTAGCTGTTCGTGAATCGCAATAGTTCTGATCGTTGGTCATCAAAAAATGAAAAAATAAGAAATTAAAACTGGACCTCTTTGGCTTAATATTTTTGACCACCGCGGAACTGTAAAACGATTATCTCAATGCCGAATCGGATTGAAATTAGGAGCGGTAATGGTGAGTCGTGGATTTAGAATGGCCAAAACGTATTTAGTTAGAATTTTGGTCGCGATCCCTTTGGGGGCATTGCTTCTTGGTGCCGCCTACATCACTTCGTTTGTGGGTATCGTTATGATGCTTTTGGTGACCGATCCTATGACTTCGGATCCCGGAAAAGAGTGGATCGATCAGTGGATTGTTCCAGCAGTGATAATCATCCTATCAGTGGGGGTGGTGGTGCCTTGGGGGTATTACCTTGGAAGCGGTCGTTTGGACCGTTCGTTGATCATCGCCTGTTTCTTGTTTTCGGCATCTTATGTTCTGATGGTAAGCAGTTTTTTATTGGCAAGCTGAATTGAGCTCTCGTTATCACCTTCCGGCAGAAGGTGCGTACTTTGCGGTTACGTCCTGTTTGCAAACTGTAAGTGCTTGTATCGCAGACAGCCGCTTGTGAGTTAGCATCGGTTCCTAGATGTCGTCCGTACAAAACAACCGGGCCTAACGGCCATCGGCTAATGGGAGAAGTAAGTAATGCAATCTGTTGAATCAACAATCAGCCGCTTGTGCGTTAGCACCAGTTCCTGAATCTTGTCTGTACAAAACAACCGGGCCTAACTACGCCTGATTAACTCAACGAACTTCCTATTCAGCAATCGAAATTGTTTCAATCCAAATTGGAGATCGACCAACTTTGTACTGTTTCAATTTGGTTAATTCTCCCGAGCCTTCGATGCGATAAGCCCCAAGTTTGGAATCGCCCTGACCGGCAACATACAAATACTTGCCAAGTTGATCGATCGTAAAGGATCGCGGAATTCTTTCGCACGGAAAATGACCCAGAAGTTTCAACAAGCCCGTTTGTGAATCAACTGAAAATCCAACGATACTATCCTCTCCCGTCGTTGACTTTCGATCTGTATTGTCGCGATTGGAAACATACAAAAATTTGGCGTCAGGAGTCATGTGCAAGTCGGCCGTTGTGATCCGGCCTTCAAAGTCTTCCGGTAGCGTGACGATATTTTGAACGGGAACCAATGTCCCTTCTTCGGTGTTCCAGTTCCAAACGCAAACACCTGGCTGATCGCGTTCGTTGGTCGTGTAGGCGATGGATAAATTCGGATGAAAAACCAGATGCCTCGGCTGTTGAGCATCACCGGCTCCGGTCGGCCCAGTCACAAAAGATGGGTCATGCGGTTTAGTGGTTCCGACCTGAGCGGTAAACCGATTAATAAAGATCTTGTTTGGTCCCGTTGCGGGCACAAGCAACCACCGATTATCCGGTGAAAAGACTGCGCTATGGGCATTTTTTTCCAGCGAAAGCGAACCGATTTGATCACCGCTGTATACCGGATCAATTCGCCAGACGGATGCTTTGCCAGGGCCGTAGTGACTTCCTGCCAGGAATTCACCATTGTTGTCGGTCATCAAATAACCCGGTCGCAGATCGACACTGGCCCGGTTCAATGGTTTGAGTCGGCCTCCGACCTGAATTTCAATCGTTGCGATTGCTGGTTTTGAGTCTTCGGTGCGTGCAGTTGCGTAAATCAGTTTTCGGTTCGGAGCAAAAGTAAAAGGTCCGGCACCATTGAGTTCAAGCTGTTGAATCGGTTCCAAGTCGCCGCTGATTGGATCGACTTTGAAAGCGGACAACTGATTGCCTGCGGCCAGGTAGAGTCTTTGTTCGAAGTCGCGGGGATTGCCATCTCGAGGTTCGGGATTGGGATTGGGCATCGATTCGAGTACCTTCGCCAAACGTTGCCGGGCATCACGGCTTGCTTCGGTGTCATTTGAATGGAGGATCGGGCGTTTTTCCAATCTGTCCCGGGTGACGTCAAAAAGTTTTCCATTGCCGTAAAGTTTGAATTGCTTGTTTCGAACAAATCGGATTTTGCGGAACTGATCCTTATCCCAACCCGGACGGGGATCGTAATGACAAAAAACCCAGGGACGCACCTGATCCGTAGTTCCGATCAACTGAGGATAAAAACTGATGCCGTCAAGTGAAATAGGTTTAGGGATGGGACGACCAGCCGCTTCCAAAATCGTGGGTAAAAAATCGGTGGAATCGACCAAGTTGTTATTGAGACCTGGTGTCACCTTGCCGGGCCAACGTACGACCAATGGGACATGCGTGCCGGCGTCGGTGGTTTTGCCCTTCCCTCCATCGACATTACCTTGCGTCGTTTGCGAGGTGATTCGCTGGTGAGTTCCATTGTCACTGTAAAAGATGATGATCGTATTTTTGGTCAAGCCTGAATCGTCAATCTTTTGTATCACTTTTCCGACACATTGATCCATGTATTCCACCATGTCGGGAAAATGACGGGGATCGTCGGCAGTATCCGCGTTCTCGTCATTCCAGGAATCGCTGTCCGGTGTCGGGGCAAACGGCCGGTGGGGCAGTGCCATCGAGTAATAGACAAAAAATGGCCTGGAGTCGTCTTTTTTTCGCTCGATGAAGTCGTTGATAAAACGGACCCAATGATCGGGTCCATATCCGCCATCGGTTTGTTGAATGAGTTGGCCGTTCTCGAAATAAGTTGGGTTTCGATAACGCGAGCCCTTATCCTCGGTGTGCCACGCATGAAACAGACTATATTCGTCGAATCCAGCTTCGGTTACCTTCATTCCTTTTCCACGACGCAATTTTGACCCCGGATAGCTGGGTGGATCGTAGCTTTGAAGTTGCCACTTTCCAGCCATACAGGTGCTGTAATCCGCGTCCTGCATGAAGTGCCCAATCGTTTTTGCGTTCGGGTCGAGTGTCCCAAAGTATTTCCAATTTCGATTGTTGTACAAACCAGTCATTAACTGGACCCGAGTGTTGGTACACAAAGGTTGGGCGTAAGCGTGTTGAAATTGGATTCCCTGCTTGGCAAGCTGATCGATCGCAGGTGTGCGGTAGCTGGTCCCCCCGTAGCATCCTATTCCTTCCACACCCAAATCGTCAGCCATGATGAGGACGACGTTTGGTCTTTTCTCGGATCTCGAAGACAACGAGGATGCATGCTCGTCGGCACCCAAAAAAACACTGAAATAGATCAGCATTAAAAAACAGAAAGTTGCAATCTTCATAAACAACATCCTTTGTGGTTTTTTCGGTTGACTTTTACGAAGTCGTTATAGCGACAGCCTTGGTAAGGTCACTTATTTGTTTTTTGGGTCGTCCGATTCAGAATGGGAGTCGGTTTGGGGCAAGTTTTCGGCTGGCGTCAGCTTTTTGATCGGCGTTAATTCAAGCTTGCGGAATTCAACTTCAGAACCTTCAGCTTGGAGTGAAATTTGTCCTTGGGTTGCGGTGCAATCGTGACCATCATTCACCAGATCGCCATTAACCCAAACTCGGATCTTGTCTTCGAAGCATTCGATGATCATCGTGTTCCACTGACCGGGTGGATGTTCGCTTCCGTCAGTAAGGTTTTTGATATGGCGTGATTGACCCTCTTTGCCACCCCAGTTAGATTCTGGACCGCGTCGCCTGTTTTTCATGTCCGCAACTTGAATATCTTGGTGGATGCACCAAAAATCACCAGCTTGTTGGTGTTGCATTTGTACTTCCAGAGAAGCAGGGAACATCTTGTAGAGAACTCGGGGTTGGTTTCCATCGGTATGAACAAGAACCCCACAGTTACCTGGTTTGTTGGCAAATCGATATTGAACCTCCAGGCGATAATTCTTGAATGACTTATTGGTGATGAGGTGTCCCGCTGGCAGTCCCATGCTGACGAGTTTCCCATCGCGAACTAGAAAGCTTGGATTAACATCCGGATTGTCATCGGCCGCCGGTACATCGCTATACCAACCATCGAGAGTCTTGCCATTGAACAGTGAGATCGCTTCGTCCTGATCGTTGCCGGTTGCGAAGCTGAGCAGACCTATCGAAAACCGACTTGCCATCAAAATAACCATTAGGGAGCATTTCAATATTTTTCGTTTCATAAAAACAACCATGGGTCAATTTGGCGAAATGAGAGAATTTTAAAGGAGGGAATATTCGCTGGGTTAACCTTTTGGCACTTGAAACGGCGTTCTGGAGCCAGTTCTCATTCGTTCAATCCCTACAAAACCTAGTTTAGCAGGTGGTCGATTTCGATTTCGGGGTGCTGATGCGACCTGTCACTATCCGAAAGCTATCGTTAGGCAGCCCACGTTTTTGCGGAAGGGCAACATTTTATCTGAAAACGCCTTGACTCTGTACCACGGTACGGAGCGTATACTTGGGCCATGAAGATGACAAAAGATACCACGATCACGATTGGAAAGTTGGCGAAAGCAGCTGGAGTCGGTGTTGAAACGGTCCGTTTTTATCAACGAAAAGGACTGTTAGAGACTCCGCAGCGGACGTCAGGATTTCGAAAGTATACCGAATCTGACATTCGAAAGATCAAATTCATCAAACGAGTCCAGGAACTTGGATTCACTTTGAAGGATGCTGAGGATCTTCTCGGGCTGGCGGTATGTTCATCGGAAACGCGACCTCGTTTAAGGCAAGTTTGCAATGACAAAATTGATCAAATCCAATCCAAAATTGCTGACCTCAATCGGATGGTGGAAATGCTTCACCAGTTTTCGCAAACCTGTGGAAACGAAAATTTAAAAGATTCCAGTTGCAGCTTGCTGTCGTGTTTTGAAAACGATTGGGAATGCTGCAAAGATTCAAATAGGAGAGAAAAAGATGACTAGTTCTTGTAACTGTTGCCAAGTCGGTAAATGTTCATGTAATACGGGTGCCTGCAACTGTTGCTGTGGCACTGAAAACTGCAACTGCGACGAATCGTGCGTTTGCGGTGATTGCTGCACCAATTGTTGCGATAAATCGTAGTTTTCGACAAATGGCACTGCTAAGCCTAGCCGCTGACAAGTTCGACCAGTTGTGGTGAGTTGCAGCGGTTCGGCTTTCGGTCTTTCAAGCTTCGACGCGTGGTCCTGCCAGCGAATTTTTGTTCAAGGCAAGATTTTAA
>JBCCSJ010000183.1:0-11653 GCA_039200505.1 Planctomycetota bacterium
AAGCGTTCGAAGTGATGAAGCCCGGGGCCTATCTCATCAATGTTGGGCGAGGTTCGGTTATCGATACGAACTATTTGGTTGAGTTCCTGGAAAATGGACGTCTTGCCGGAGCAGGAATTGATGTGGTGGACCCCGAACCCCTTCCACCGGAATCGCGTCTTTGGGAAATGGATAACGTGATTATTTCGCCTCATGTCGGGGCGCAATCTCCTTTGAGAGTGCCTAGCACGGTCGAGTTATTCTGCAAAAATGTCGATCTCTTTGAGGCAGGGAAATCGCTTTTAAACGAAGTGGATAAAAAGCTTGGATTCCCTCGCCCGGAGAATCGTGTCGATTGGGACTAATTTCCCGGTCGAAATGAGATTGATTTGCCGTTTTCAACCATCAACATGGGATAGACGTTTGCAAATCAGGCAGAATAAAATACGGTTCATCGGAGGCAACTTTATTTCAGGAAGAATAGTCGGGCAGTTCGCCCGCATCGAGTGGTGCCGTGGAAGACGACGGAAAAACTTTTTTTCAGACAGCTCACGATGACCTTTCGCCAACGGTAACCCAGGACGGAAGTTTTGCTGAAAATCAATGTTCAGAGCTTTGCGGACGTTACGAGGATATTCTTCGGGAGAGACGTCACAGCTGGACGACCCATTTAAGGTTGCTGAAAAGGCTAGGATCAGGGGGGCAGGGGGTTGTTTACCTAACCGAACGTAGAGGTTCCGACGGGTTCACGCTTCCCGTTTCGCTGAAGGTGTTTTCTCCTGAACGGTACGCGACTCCAACACACTACGATTCTGATATGGCAAGAATGGGTCGTGTGTCGGCCAAGGTAGCACGAATTCAACACGATAATCTTTTGCAGGTTGAAAACTTCCTCGACCGAGATCGCATTCGAATGATGGTCATGGAATGGGTCGAAGGATTTGACATTCGTCGTTTACTCACGCCCAAAATGTTTGGAGTCGTCAAGGACCGATTCAGCCAGTCTCGTTGGCAGCATATTAACGAAGTTTTGATCACAGCTGGTCCGGAACAGCCTCGATTTAAGGCGGGTGTCGCAGTCAGCATCGTCCGGCAATGTCTGGATGCACTGGCGGCGATGCATCGCCATGGAATTGTTCATGGCGACATCAAACCGGGCAACATTATGTTAAAAAGATCAGGAAAATCAAAAATCATCGACATCGGCTCGGCTTTCGACGTTGAAGATCCCCCGCAAAGAAAGGCATGTACTCCGTCGTATGCGGCACTGGAAGTTCTGGAAGGCAAAGCGAACACATTTCGTAGTGATTTGGCCAGCTTGGGATATGTGACGTTGGAGTTGTTGGCTGGAAAGCCGATCTTTGGGGGGGTCAATGATATTGATGAATTGATTGATAGAAAACGTACCCTGTGCAACCGATTGGATGAGTTTCTTCCCGATGACGTCGCCAACAATCAGCTGCTGATGGGGTTCTGCAAAGGCTTGGTTGCCCCCAACCCGGAGGATCGTTTTCCCAGTGCTGAGGCGGCCGATCTAGTCGATCAGGGAGCGGCAGCGTTCCATCGGCATTTGATCAAGAAGGATATGGATACCGAATTCGAAAATGACATCCGCATCTGGATTGATGAATTGTTGGAGATTGAGGCGGATTCGCCTGGATTCCTGAACTAACTTCAACGCTACTGAGAGTTTCGAGTCGAAGGGTCAAGCAGATCAAAGTTTTTACTTTGTCTGAAGAACTTTCGAGGGTTTTCGAATACGAGTTGACGAATGTTGGATTCACTGTGTCCCCGGCGACGCATTTCAAGAATCAAGTCTGGGACCGCGGTCGGTTTAGACGGACCCCAGTCACCGGCAGAGTTGACGCAAAGCCGTTCGACGCCAAATTTTTCAAAAATATCGACGGCTCTCGCCGGAGTACATTTGCTGACTGGATAAAGGGTCATGCCGGCCCAATATCCCTCGTCAAGAACCGCTTTGACAGTGTGCTCTTCGACGTGGTCTACCAAAACACGCGACCTTTCGATCGAGTGTTCGGCAAGCATGTCAAGGATCATTCGAGTTCCCTGGTATTTGTCTTCCAGATGGGGAGTATGAATCAAAATTTGCTGATCATATCGGATGGCCAGTTCCATGTGTTCCTGAAAAACAATCGCCTCGTTGCGTGTGTTTTTGTTCAATCCGATCTCACCAATTCCAAGCACATTGGGGCAGTCGAGGAATTCCGGAATGATTTTCAAGACTTCACGTGAAAGTTCGACGTCCTCTGCTTCCTTGGCATTGATGCACAACCAAGTAAAGTGCTGGATTCCATACTGAGCCGCTCGAGCCGGTTCCACTTCGGTGAGTTGTTTGAAATAGTCTCTAAAACTGTCGGCACTTCCTCGATCAAATCCTGCCCAAAATGCCGGTTCGCTCATCGCGACACATCCCATTTTGGCCAACGTCTCGTAATCATCGGTGGTCCGAGATACCATATGGATGTGTGGGTCAATGTAGTACATCGTTGTTCCTTTGACAGATTCGGAGTTTTGAAATCCGAGGCCAAGAAGTTACTTCAAGATCTAATCCGTTGCTTCAAGTTCGTGTGGAAATTGAAAAAGTATCGAGCCATTGGGGATCGTATTCCCTGGAAAATAGCAGCTGTACTTTTTCCGCCCGAATAGGCGAATCCTGTTGTGAGGCAATGATCTCGATGGCAGACCGAATCAATTCAGATCGCTGTTCGCCTGAAACATCCCCGTTGGCTCTCTGAATTCGATCCAGCGAGGCCGCGATTTCTAAGATCTTGGCTCGTATTTCAAGGAATTCTCGATCAAGAATTTGCTTGGCGTCCATCTTTGTGCCTTGGAAATGGGGTTGAAGACTTACAATACTATATTACCACAAAGATTTTTGAACCCGCGATACCACCAATAACTTCGATCCACTTGTGCTGTACTTCATTGTTTTCACACTGACGTTTCCAAATTTGTGGGGCAATCCAAACCCTCATGAATTGCCCGATGGATTTGTCGAACGAACGATGGCGGTGATCGTTCGCGACCAAACGGCGTTCGTCGAGTATCGTATCGGGTTGAACAATCAAACCATGGCTAACCTTCTGAATGAATGGTCAAACTCTGAAAAAACTGATTCCGGCGACCCGGCACAGAAACCTCTGGATGATCAAACGGATTTAGAAAAACCAGGTCTGACTACCGATACAGAACAAGACCAGCCCATTGCCGATTCAAAATTGTTTCAACCGCTTCAAAAATCCAAATCGAATTCAGCGGACTACAAAATTCCATCCGAAGACGAAGATGTGCATTGGCTTGACCCTCAAAAATTGAGCCAGTTCAAAAGTCAGTGGAGGAATCGAATCGTAAAAAAATTGAAAGTCGTAGTATCCAACAAACCCGTTGTTATCGAACACATCAAAGAGGGGCCACCTACTCGACACCCTTTTTACGCGTCCATTCAATTTGAAATTCCTATTGCCAACCGAGGTGAAGTCGGATTGAAAATCGAAGACCACCAATTTCTGAATCAATCAGGGGCAGTTCGATATTCGCTGAAGGCCTCGGGAATCGCCATGATTTTGAAATCCAATGTGGCACCCAATTTGGTCCGTTCGAAACGCATTGAATTAGATTCGCTCGATCTCAAAGCTAAAATCGAAGCAGGCACCATCATGGTCCGGTTAGGAATTCCGACAGAGAATTAATTCGTTTGGATTCTTTGATTCTTTTGCTTGGATACTCCATTTACTGAAACGGAGGAAATTTTTACGGGAACGCACCGATGATTTTTGGGTCAAAATCTCGATTCACCTTGAAGAAAAATCTCTTCTTTGAAACATTATTGGATTCCCTCAAATCTAACCGGCAAGAATGATGCCTCGAACGATCGCCATCGGAGATATCCACGGTTGCAAGTCCGCGCTCGAAAAACTGCTCGTTGAAATTCAACCCAAGTCTGATGATACCATTGTCGGTATTGGTGATTACGTGGATCGTGGAATGGACTCGGCGGGCGTACTCGATTTGCTTTTGGAACTTGTCACTCGATGTCGATTCGTGCCGTTGATTGGAAACCATGAATTGATGATGTTTCAGGCCATCAATAACGGAAAACGGGATTTCGATTTTTGGTATCAGCACGGCGGAAATACGACTTTGGCTAGTTACGGTGGACGAATTGAAAATATTCCCCAACACCACATGACTTTTTTAAGTCACTGCTTGCGATTTTTTGAAACGGATACTCATTTTTTCATCCACGCTAACTACGATCCCGTTGTCCCATTGCCCGAGCAGGATGACACGGTTCAGTTTTGGACTCATATCAAAGAGTTTCCACCGGGCCCGCATCTCAATGGAAAAACAGCAATTGTGGGACATACGCCCCAAGTGGACGGTAATATTCTCGACCTGGGTCATGTCAAAATTATCGACACGTTCTGCTACGGCGATAAATTCTTAACTGCGCTGGATGTCACTACTGGAGACTACTGGCAGGCAAGTAATTGGGGCGATTTTCGAAGCGGTCGACTTGATGGGTCGCCGCCTGCAAGCAACGTTCCGGGGTTGGATGAATGAGGATTTAGCCATCGAAGTTGGGATGAAACCGAGCAGTTGTAAACCGAGCAGTTCGGAAAATCGTCCCAAAGTCGTCTGTGAAACGATGCCGCAAAACAAGCCGGCAAATTCCCAGCACTCCTTGGATGATTTTGTAGAGACGCATAAAATTCACTCCGATGGCTGAGGTCACGATTAAAAAATTGGCAGACGATTTGCTGGAAGAGCTGCCAACCAGTTTCGCAAACAACCAAGAATTCATTGAGTGCGTCACTTCGCTTTTAAAGGGTGAGTCCGCCACTTTTGATGGAGTCTGGGGTTCTTCCTGCGCTTTACTCACATCAGCCCTCTGTCAAACCTTTGAAAGCTTGCTGGTTGTTGTCGAGGATGAAAAGATTCAGGATCGATTCCTCGACGATTTTTCAACGTTTAGCTCATCCGTTATCGAACGTTTTCCTGCCACGAACAGCCTGTCTTCCAAAGATTTGCAAGTTGATTTTGAATACGGTGAACGCATTCGGGTCCTCAAGGCTTTGTTAAATGGCGAATCAATCCCCGTGGTGGTCGCCACTGTTTCATCGCTTCTTCAGCCGGTTCCAGCCCAAGAAAGTGTCAAAGCAAATTCCCGTCGCCTGGCAGTTGGCGATCAAATTGACCTGCCCGAGTTGACTCAGTGGCTTACTGAAAACGGGTATCAACAAACTTCTGCGGTCGAACTTCCCCTCGAATATTCCAGTCGAGGAGGAATCGTCGACATTTATTCACCGGAATGGTTAGGCCCGATTCGAATCGAACTATTCGACGACGAAATCGAATCTATTCGACAGTTCGATTCAGGGACACAACGAAGTGTGTCCGAATTACGTCAGATAGAGATTACCATTTCGAATCATGAAGATCGGGATTCCAATGCCAGTTTGCTGGATTATTTGCCTAACGAAACGATACTTTTACAGGTCGAACCCCAACAGCTTAAAACTCAGGCAGAAAGGTTTCTGGAACGATCGACAAAGATCGAAAGTCTATTTTCATGGACAGAATTGAATCAAAAATGGGCGAAATTTGCAGCCGCATCGGCAAGTAAGGTGACGGTAGGCCATTTGGGGGCTCGCTGGCAACTTCCCATCGAGACGGTTGAACCGTTTTCTGGCGACATCGGGGATCTCTGGATGCAGGTTGATCGACTTGCTCGGGATGCTTCAGGAAATGAATACAGCATTTATTTGTTATCCCAAAGTGAAGCGGAAATCCCACGGATCACCGAAATATTCGAATCGACCGCCGCGGCAGCAGCCGGAAAAATCCGGTTGGGAACCGGATTTCTTCATGAAGGCTTTCGCATTCGATCTTCCCGGCAGGTCATTCTTGGGTGTGACCAAATCTTTTCTCGAACCGATCGACTTCGAAGAACCGGCAGAAAGCGACTTAGCAAGGCGATCGATAGTTTTCTGGATCTTCGCAGTGGCAACCTGATCGTTCATCTGGCACACGGAATCGGGCGATACCGCGGTCTACAGATGTTGGACAAAGATGGCCAATTGACCGAACACCTTGAACTTGAGTTTTATGGTGGCACTCGAATCTACGTGCCAGCGACAAAAATTGACCTGGTCCAAAAGTATGTCGGCGGAACCAAAACTCAACCAGTACTTGCTCGAATCGGCGGAAAATCATGGGCCAAACAAAAAGCGTCCGTCGAAGAGGCCATCACTGACCTGGCCTCGGACATGATCGATCTGCAAGCCGAACGAAATGGTCGACCAGGCGTGGCCATGAATGTGGATACCGATTGGCAAAATGAGTTTGAACAATCGTTTCCCTATCGTGAGACGCCGGACCAACTGACCGCGATCGAAGCGATCAAAAACGATATGGAAACCGCCCAACCGATGGATCGCCTTCTTTGTGGAGACGTCGGGTTCGGAAAAACCGAGGTGGCGATGAGGGCAGCGTTCAAGGCTGTTGAAAATGGATATCAGGTCGGTGTTTTGGTTCCCACGACGGTCCTCGCGGAACAACACTATCGAAACTTTAAAAGCCGAATGGGCGGGTTCCCTCTGGACATCGCTAAACTAAGTCGGTTTTGTACCACCAAAGAAACCAAAGAAACGTTAAAGCGACTTGAAGCTGGAAGCGTTGATATAGTCATCGGAACTCATAGGCTTGTTTCCAAAGATGTCCGATTTTTTAACCTTGGCTTGGTCATCATCGACGAAGAGCAAAGATTCGGTGTTGAGCATAAGGAAAGATTGAAATCGCTCAAATCTACCGTCGATGTCCTTGCCATGTCGGCAACGCCTATTCCACGAACGTTGCACATGTCTCTCGTCGGCGTTCGAGATATTTCTAATCTGGAAACGGCTCCTGCCGAAAGATTGGCTGTCGATACCAAGGTCCTGCGATTCAACAACGAGATTGTTCGAAATGCGATTCTTAGAGAATTGAATCGAGGGGGACAGGTTTACTTTGTTCACAACCGAGTGAACGATATTCACTTGATCAAAAACAAACTGGAATTTTTGGTGCCCGAAGCCTCGTTTGAATTCGGACACGGTCAAATGAAGGAAGGCGAGTTAGAAAAGGTGATGACCAAGTTCATTGCCGGGGACTTCGATGTTTTGATCGCAACCACGATCATCGAAAGTGGACTCGATATCCCTAACGCCAACACCATTTTTATTAATGAGGCCGATCGTTACGGCCTATCAGATTTGCATCAACTTCGAGGGCGAGTCGGGCGCTATAAACATCAAGCGTCTTGTTATTTGCTGTTAGAGCCTCAAAAGCACATCAACCCAACAGCGGCGAAACGACTGCAAGCGATCGAAACTTTTAGCGACATGGGGGCAGGTTTTGCAATTTCCATGCGAGATCTGGAAATTCGAGGTGCCGGGAACCTACTGGGTACCGAACAAAGCGGGCACATCGCTGCGATCGGCTACGAACTGTACTGCCAATTGCTGGAAACCGCGATTCGCCGACTTAAACATATGCCAGCTAAAATGTCGATTCATGTCGATGTGGATCTTCCGATCGCTGCATTTTTGCCAGACGATTATGTTTCTGATAAAAGACAGAAAATTGACATTTACCGTCGCCTTACCCGACTGGAGCGGTTTGACCAGATCAAAGAGTTGGGAGACGAATTGCGAGATCGGTTTGGAGATTTACCCAAACCGGTGAAGCGACTTTTATCGCTGTCGGAACTGAAACTCGAAGCTGTGGTTTGGCAAATTCATACCATCTTTATTCAAGACAAGTATCTAACGTTCAAGTTTGACGACCGTGAAAGATTTGCCCAGCTCTCCAACGCTCGCCCAATCATAAGAATAATTGATGATTCAACTGCGATGGTGACCTTGAAAGAGACAAAGATATCGCCCACCAAGCTTTTGGCTTTAGTAAAATCTCTATTGCAGACAAGTTCCTGATTTATCTATTCTTCCGAGTCAGGCAAAGTCTGTTTTGCCCGCAAATTGAAATGTGTTTCGAAATATGCCAAGGATTGGCAGCCGTACCTAATGCAGGAAGTTCACATGATGTGGCTCGTTCGAATTCACCAACCAATGTGGATCTTGATCATTGTGATCGGGTTACTTGGTTTGCCGGCAACTGGATTTTCGATCGGGCCGCAGGAAACTGGACACCCGACTCCCGACCCCTACTTTTCGCAAACGACGAAAAAGACGAATCAAGCTGGGTCAAACGACAATCGAAATCTTAGCTCCAGTTGGGATGCGCCCAACACCATTGTTAAAACAAAACGGAAGAACCTTCCCTTTCAGCCGACCTCTGACGATCTTCAACCGTTAACATCGACGCCAGGTACGACACCAAGGAATAGGCGCCGAGGATCTTTGGCTGGACTTCCCAGTGTGGCAAACACGCAAAAACCCAGTCATTCGATTATTCGACAGCGAAGTCAAAACAACAACTTTCAACCGAACCAGCACCAGCAGGCCAACAGGGGTTCGATTCAACCGGGGCAACTCAAACCTAAGATTGAGGTCTATTCATCTCAGCTGATTGTGAATGACGAATTGGTGAATTCTACGGGTGGGCAGGAATCGACCCGGATCGACGGAAGCCCAATCCAGTTGGCATCCTCGACAGAACCATTTGGGAATTCAAAACCCCGAACCAAAAATGCCAGCCTGGAAGTATCAAATGAACTTTCTTCTGGGTCGGTTACGAAAACCACCGAACACTTTGAACCGGGGAAGGTATTGGCCTTGGTGGGAGGCATTCCAATTTTCGCGGGGGACATCATCTTTGAGGCCAATCGGTTTATCGAATCCAAAGCCCCCCGCATGCCCGAAGCCATGAAGGCGCAACAACGGGCCATCATGGTCCCACAGATGTTACCGCAGTTTGTGGATCAAAAACTTAGGTTCGTTAGCGTCGTTGAAGCATTGCCAGACAAAGTCAATCTCGAAGATGTGATCTCTCAGGCAGAAAAAGAATTTAACGAAAATGCACTTCCAAAAATGCTGGAACAGTCAGGTTATCCTTCCATCGTAGAGTTTGATGCACAATTGCGATTCCAGGGATCTTCGTTGAAAAAATTTAGAAAGAAGTGGTCAGAAGACCAATTGACCGCTTTCTTTTTTAACCAAAGAATCCAATCTGAAAACGATATTACGCATTCGGAACTGATCGAGGCTTACCGCGAAAAGCAGCAAACCTATTTCATCCCGGCTAAAAGTAAATGGGAACAGGTGATGGTTCGGTTTGATAAGTTTGCTTCAAAACAAGATGCCCAAACTGCTATCGTGGAACTGGGCAACCAGTTAATCTACGGTGCTAATTTGGCGGCCGTTGCAAAAAAGTCTTCCCACGGGTTTCGAGCGTCTACCGGTGGTCGACACGATTGGACAACCAAGGGGGCACTTGTTTTGAAAAGCATTGACGAGGCTTTATTCGAGCTTCCCGTCGGTCAATTGAGTGACATTGTCGAATCTAGAGACGGCTACCACATTGTTCGGGTCGTTGAGCGTCAGGAAGCGACCTTCAAACCGTTTTCAGAAGCCCAAGTAGAAATCAAACAGGAAATCGTTGCTCGGCATCGCAAAAAGGCATTCGAGGAAGAAATGGAAAAGCTACGGCGATCGATACCAGTTCAGTACTTTATCGAAGTCCCGAAGCCAAAATAGCGATTCGAACTTGGATAGGATTTAACGAACTGTTGTTTTCAGTGGCGAAATAAAGCCTTTGCCTCAAATCGTTCGGCTTTGGTCTGAAATCCGTGCCGGCTCTAATAATAACCATGCATACAACCATGCACTATCCAGTTCGCAAAATTGTAAATGCTTTGAGGCAATCAGATTGATTTCATTTCATGCGGAAACGTAGCTTGTAGCGTACCGGCGTCCGTAGCAATAACGGCGTCCAATAGGCTTTTGCCAAAAATGCTCATACGGCCTTAGCCGAACAGACCAAACCAGGCCTTGCCCTCCTGCCACCAACGCAAAATAGATTACCGATCACCAAGTTCGACAAATTCGCGTCGATTCGAACCTGTGTAAATTTGACGGGGTCTGCAAATCCGCTTGCTGGGTGAGCTGTGCATTTCTCGCCAATGAGCGATCCAGCCGGGAAGCCGGCCCATTGCGAAAAGAACCGTGAACATTCGAACTGGAATCCCCATCGCTCGATAGATGACTCCAGAATAAAAATCAACGTTCGGATAGAGTTTGCGTTTGATGAAATATTCATCTTCTAGGGCGACTTTTTCAAGCTTTTGGGCAATCTCAAACAATGGATCATCCAGATCGAGTTTGGCCAACAATTCGTCGCAAGCTGCTTTGATAATCCGGGCTCTTGGGTCGAAATTTTTGTAAACGCGATGCCCGAATCCCATCAAACGGAAACCGTTTTCTTTATCTTTTGCCATGTCGACGTATTTTTCGACATCTCCGTTGTCGTCTTTGATTTGTTGAAGCATGGAGACAACGGCTTCGTTGGCACCGCCATGCAAAGGCCCCCAAAGAGCACAAATCCCTGCTGAAATCGAGGCAAACAAATTTGAGTCCGCTGACCCGACCATCCTAACAGTGGATGTACTGCAGTTTTGCTCATGGTCGGCATGGACAATCAGCAACATATTCAATGCCTTAACGAATACCGGATCAATTTCATACGGTTCGCACGGGACCGAAAACATCATCTGCAGGAAGTTTTCGCAATAGGTCAAACGATTTTCTGGATAAATGAAGGGTTGGCCAATCGACTTGTTGTGACTGTAGGCAGCGATGGTTGGAAGTTTAGCCAGCAGTCGCCGGATCGAAATTTCCACCTGTTGCGGATCTTTAGGATCGAGCGAGTCCTGATAAAACGTCGACATTGCACCGACGACGCTCGAAAGAATCGCCATCGGGTGAGCATCTCGGGGGAACCCATCGTAAAATTGACGCATGTCTTCGTGTAGAAGAGTGTGGTATTTAATCGAGTTGCTAAATTCGGCAAGTCTTGATTCGCTGGGTAGGTCACCATAAATAAGCAGGTAGGCCACTTCTACAAAGTCGCACCTACTGGCCAGATCTTCGATGTCATAGCCGCGATAACGCAAAACCCCTTCTTCACCGTTTAAAAACGTAATGGCACTTTGAGAGGATCCTGTATTGACGTAGCCTTCGTCGATGGTGATCAGACCCGTCTGCTTTCGCAGAGCACTAATATCGATCCCTTTTTCTTGTTCCGTTCCCTCGACGATCGGCAAGTCCAATTCATGACCATCACACTGTAGTTTCGCAGATTCAGACACAGGCTCATTTCCCGAGGTAACCGTAATCAATAAAATCCCCAAATTCTTTGCCGATTTCGGGACGACGATTGAGTTGCATAGTTTAGCCTTTTTTGTTTTGAATTGAAACTCACGCTACCAAGTTACCGCCCATGGCCAATTCTAATGCGGGCAAATTCATCAGAACATGTAGATTAGGTAACCGCGGCCCAAAATTTGAGTGTCCCCCAATCCTCTGTTTTTCACGAAGTGGCGATTACAACTCGGCCAGTTCAGTTTCCCGAAATCCGATCTCGGAACCAGCTAGTTGAACCAGGACCGGGTAAAAGCTTTTCGGCTCGTTGAAGACTATTAGCCCCGCAGGTTCTG
>JBCCSJ010000184.1:0-11617 GCA_039200505.1 Planctomycetota bacterium
ATTTTGGAAGACCATGGGAATCAAACCGATCTTGCGGGAAACAGGCTAGAATTCCAGAAGCGATTTCGCGATTCAAATCCGGGTTAGCGGCAATTTTGGAATCGGCGAGCATTTCGGAATTGAACGAGGATGCAAAAACTTTCTGTCGGAACTGATGGACAGAAACTCCCGAATCAAGATTTTCCTGATGAAAGTCCGTCACCCGGTTTTTGTCGAACCCATAGTCGGCAGCAACTTCAACCATCGGTAGCTGTCCCAGAAAAAGATCGGTCCAGCGTTCGATCCGGTGCCTCAATTTGTTTAACCGGTCAAAAGTTTTTTCGCTGTTCGCTCTGCCTCGAATCATGATTCGGAATGCCCGATTGCGAGCTTCCATGTGGCTTATGTACACCGAATTGGCAGGACCACTAAGCTCATCAGAACCGTGATAGCTGTCGTGTTGGATCACCGCCGCCGTCCAAACTCGCGTCAAAAGTTCCGAAATCAGGATTTCTTCGATCAGTATCTCAAGGGCCG
This sequence comes from Planctomycetota bacterium, assembly GCA_039200505.1. Classification (GTDB taxonomy): domain Bacteria; phylum Planctomycetota; class Planctomycetia; order Pirellulales; family Pirellulaceae; genus Mariniblastus. The sequence goes on from JBCCSJ010000184.1 coordinate 517, forward strand.
GCCAAGGATCGTGATTGGGGTCATTTCTTTCGAAATCCTGTTCGAACATTTTCAAAGCGGTAAACCATCGTTGAACGCGTAACTTGGAAGACTTCCAGTAACTCGTCACAATTAGACGTGGTTGATCCTCGGATCCTTGGATAAAAGACTCAGAGTGGGTAGCAATCCAGCAACCAATTTCAGCAAGTTGACATGCTTTCATTTTTTACGCCGATTCGATGAAGGTGAAGGTAGGAGCGATGCCATCCATTTCGCAACCTCGATGCCGGGTCCCATTTTTCTGGCCAGATTGTTAAAAACCCCTGCTTTTGTAGAATTCTGCCGTGTTTTGACAGGTTGCATTTTGGCAACACGTCGAATTTCGAAAACTTGATGTTTCCATTTTGAAACGTTGCTTTTGAACAATTTTGAAAGAAGTGTTTGTTTTGCATTGGGTAAACCATGTTCGATTCTCCAATCTCTAAATTCCTTGATCAAAATTTTTTACATTTCAATGCACGCGAAACTGTCGACGCGGCCAAAGCGTATCGGAGACTTGTAGAACAAGGCGGAAAAATGCTGGTCAGCCTCGGCGGGGCGATGAGCACCGGAGAACTCGGTATCTCATTAGCCAAGATGATTCGCCAAGATAAAGTCCACGCGATTTCCTGCACCGGCGCTAACCTGGAAGAAGACGTTTTCAATTTGGTCGCTCACAACGAGTATCGAGTGATTCCAAACTACCGGGATCTTTCGCCCGCAGATGAAACGCAATTACTTCAGCAAGGCTTCAATCGAGTGACCGACACCTGCATCCCGGAAACCGTGATGCGACATATCGAAGACCGATTCATGGCGATCTGTGTCAAAAATGCCAACAGTGGCGAGTCATTGTTTCCGTACGAAATTTTTTACCAGCTATTGGCAGATCAATCACTCGAACCGCATTTTCAAATCGACCCGAAAAATTCATGGTTGATGGCGGCGTGGGAAAAACAGATTCCCGTCTTCTCGCCAGGCTTCGAGGATTCAACCCTCGGAAACATCTTTACAGCGCGATGCATTGAAAACAAAATCTCGACTCATCATTGCATCCGATCCGGCACTCAACAAATGGAACATCTGGTCGACTGGTACCTCCGAACCGACGCCGAATCACCCATTGGCTTCTTTCAGATTGCCGGTGGCATCGCTGGAGATTTTGCCATTTGTGCCGTGCCGTTAATCATTCAGGACTTGAAAAAAGAGATTCGCATGTGGCAATACTTTGCCCAAATTTCAGACAGCACGACATCCTACGGATCCTATTCGGGCGCCGTACCCAACGAGAAAATTACCTGGTGCAAGCTGGATCAAGATACTCCAAAATTTATGATCAATTCGGATGCCTCCATCGTCGCACCTTTGATTTTCGCCTACGTTTTACACGAATGATTGACTGTGAAAGTAGCACGGCTGTCCAAATGTTTAAACTTACCTAATCGCATCAGAGAGTGGGAAAGAGGCATCGACTCTTATAGTGTAACTGCTTGTGATGACTGATGTTCTACTCGGCAAGTGGGACGTACTGTATCCCGCTCGGCAAGCGGGACGTACTGTAGGCTCGTCCTGCCGAGAGGAGCACGACGTGAAAATCTTTTACCCCGCCGAAGTTTTGTAATATTAGAACGGCTCCCTGAGCCGTGAATACCAAATGCGCGATTCAATGGATCGAGCTCGTCAACTACCGAAACAAAACCGAGCAAGACCTGCCATTTCAACAATCCACTTAACCTTTGCGGATCAGCGAATACATCCCCTTAAGGTTTCAAAAACTGGCTCAACGAATTTGCCAATTTGCCAAATCCCTACTCATGCGGCTCAATTTGTAACACGCTCGACAACGCGTGTGCCCTAAAATGAAATTTCATTGTTTCACGATACATTGGGATGCCAATTCATGCTCGGTCCAAAATCCATTCAATCAATCATCCTCACAATCTTGATATCGGGTGTCATTTTCACACCTCGCACGGAAACCTTAGCCCAGGGCAACAATCAGAAGAAACGCCTGATTTATCTCGAAATTTCCGCCGAAGCTCGAGGCACGATCGGGGCTCAACAAAAATGGATGACCATGCTGCAGGACGTGGGGGCTGATCGAATCGTTTCCAAGACGCTTCCCAACGGTACTCCCACCATCGAAGAAACCACCACGTCACGAGCCACATTAATTCGCGTTCAAGGATTTATCGTTGGGAATCGGCTTAAACTTCCCGGTGGCAGTTTTAAAATTCAGGACAAAGCTGCGATTCGAGCCCTATTGCAAAGCCTTCGTGACGACGGGGCTAAAGTTGCGTTGGCGGAAAAGAAGGCGTTCGGGCTGACATCGGAACAACTTGTTTCGCTCCACCAAAAATTAGCATCTCCGATCCAATTCGAGACCCAACAAAAAAAGATTGGTCAACTGGTTAAACAGATCGTTGGCCAAAACAAAGATCTTAATTTTGTCTACGATTCGGTGGCCAAAGCCGCATTGGCTGGCGACGAAGTCTTTCGGGACGAACTACAAGGCCTGTCGACTGGAACGTCACTTGCAGCAATTTTGCGGCCGCTCGGTTTGGTCCTTGAACCGTACCGCGAGCAAGGGAAACCGATGGAAATTCGGATTGTCGATTCCAGATCCAGCGAGGAAAACTGGCCGATCGGCTGGCCCCCCGAAATCGCTCCAATCCGAGTGGAACCGAAACTGTTCGACAGGATCGACATTGAAATCCGGGGGTTCCAAATGTCAATTGCGATGAATGCGATCCAAAAACGAGCCAAAGTCCCGTTCATCTACGATTACAACTTGATGGCCCGAGACGGGGTCGAATTGGACCAAGTACGAGTCACGTTAGTGCAAAAGCAAGTCTCTCTGATGGTCGCCGTTTCGAAGTTAGTTCGCCAAACGAAACCACGAATGTTCCAGGAACTTCGCATCGATGAAAATGGCAAAGGATTCCTCTGGATCACCATCCCGTGAAGTGATACTGTCTTTGTTATTCATGATAAACGGGTCGGGTTTGACCGGAAGCTAACGCAGCAAAGGCCTTTCCGTCGACTTGCATATTTAACTGGTGAATTGGCGGAACCTCACTCATCGAAATACGGTGATCTTTGCGACTCATACATAGATCAATAAGCATTCGCATAGATCGAGCACCATGACGGTACTCAGGAACAAACAAAAATGCATTGATCATTTTTTCATCAATCCGTGCTTCCTGAGTGTCCTTGAGTCCTTGATGTTCGGTCAGAAAAAACCTTAGGCTGAGTGCTCGTCTAATAAGGAAAAGATCGTCGTCAGGGCTCGCTGGATTTAAACCGACCATGTTTATATGTCCACTAAGGCGGCTGACGAAGTCTGGTCCTTTGACTTCCGAAAAATTTGACCATTGAGGGTCATCAATCGACCGGTCAGCCAAACTAAATTCTTCAAAGGTATCACTGGTACCACCCGCAAAAACCAGCACAGCTTGACGAAGTTCAACGTCTCGAAATTTACTATCCTCCATTAAGCCGAGAAAGTTTTTTAGCCATCCCAACTTTAGCGATTTAAGAGATGAATCAAATTCATCGAAAAAAATCACTGGAATTCTTTCTCCGACGATTCTGTTTTTAATATTTTGCAATTCGGTATACAGTTCGTCGACGGTAGTCAACTGAGACATGTTAACTGTAATTCTGTCTGTTGGCTTACCTGAATTAGTATCACTTACTGATTGAACAATTTTTTTAACGGCTACAGATTTACCGGATCCAGGTGGCCCAAACACAGCAATCGAAAGCGGACGCTCGGAATTGCCTTGCAAGTATTGGTCAACCAATCTCTTGACCGCACGAATGCTTTCCACCTCTTTACGATCAACAACGGTTAGCCGCTCATCTTTATCACTGAGAGTTCTTGGGACATTTCCCAAGCGGAGAACGGGTGTTGAAATGGTTTCAGACCAACCTTCACACGGTTCGAAACTTTTAAACAGATTGGCGAATTCAGTAGCCAGGAATGTTTTTGGATCGAAAAAATAGGATTCTTCAATTTTTTTCAATATCTCGCGGATCTCACGTGCATCTTCGGAATTGGCCAAGTCGCCACGAAGCACTTCGTTTCTCAATTTTCCATAGGCTAAACGAATCGCTTCATCGGTTAACATTTCTGGATTGTCTGGGTAATCATTTCCGATCTTGTCTAAAAAACCTCTTCTCCCCGTTAGCAGAAAGCAATGCCGCTTTACGTCAGATTTTCCTACAACAGCCTCGATTTTATCTGGGGACGGCTTTTTCTTTCCGAGAACGATTTTCGATAGATTCGATAACTCATTGTCAAAACTTTTTGAGTTATTCCGCAGGGTAGCGCAAATAGCCTGCCACTTTTTACTCGTTCTGTGACTTGAACGGAACTTTTTTAGCACCTCATAGAACGGTTTACCAACAATCCTAAGTACACCATCCTCCTCTGGAACGCCGATGCTGTTTAAGCAATTCATAATTTCGTTGGCTACCTCAACATCATCATCCTCGTCGGGATGGAAATAAATGTTCTCTTTACCTTCTTTTGCGCTTAAGAAAAGCGTGCAGTCACGTGCATGTTTGGCTGCGTCGTCTTTTAGTTTATCCAAAGCCTCATCAATGACATTAACTGCAATTTCTGCAATTTTTGAATCGACTGAATTAAATGTAACCTTCGATCCATATTTGACTATGTTTTTAGCTACATTGTTTAGGTCAGATTGACTTGACTGTGCAAGGATGGACCAATATCGAGATCTAAATGGAAGCAGCTTAACACGCTGAACACTCATCGGAACTGAATTTAGTCGTGTAGAACACTTCTGAGTGACAGCTTTCAGAGACTCAGATTCCGATACGAACACTCGACTGTCATACCACTTATCTGACCTTTCTTTTTCTAACAATTCGTCAGGATTCTGACCGTATCCACATTCGAAATTTACCAAAATCCTCTGTACTGATAAACGAAGAGCTGAATCTAAAGCGTCTTTAAGATCTGGGAGAACAGCATGTCCATTTCGCCACCGGCACCTCCCATTAAGTTTTTCGATGATAGTAGCAACGATCACCGATGTTGCACCTAACACTTCACCATCCTCATCGCCTGTAAATTCAATGTCATGGCGATCTGGATTGAAGTAAAGCGTGTAATCACTGTTGTTCGAAATCAGAAGTATTCCAGTGAGGCCAAACCGGATCACAACATGCCCAAATCGCAGAAATGGTCGCAATTTCCGATTTCTACGAATTTCAATAATTGTGTCTTGGGCCGTACGCTCCCAACTCAATCCTGCGCTCACAGAAATCTCTTGTCGTATCGTTTCCGCATCAAGTAATACGACTGATCGCCTACGCAGGGTGGGATTTCCATGTATGTGATTCCAAATCGTTTTGGATTTGTCTCTGGCCGAAATTCCACCCTCACATAGATCAGGGATTCCTCCAGCAGCAGAAAGAATCAGTACAGGCTCAACTGGGTAACGGAAACCGGTTCCTTCTATTGAGGATGCCGCATCAAAAAGTCGGGCGCAGAGCAACTGAAGAGCTATCTGATTTAGCTCTTTTCGTTTTTTGATGAGATTGTCGAATCGCGATGCGGAATTTTCAACACCACTTTTTTCAACAGACTGATCGTAGTCGCGTTCAATGACCGCGGACTCCCCAAGTTTTTCAACAAACAACTTTGAGGATTCTTTAACATTGCAATGAACGTTATTTTTCTTGACCAGTGCGAATTTTACACTGCCTATTCCCAAGTTCAAATCATCGAATACGAATACATCCGGCCCCTGCTCTGGAAGACGCGGATGCTCCTTCTGACACGTTTTGACTAATTTAATCAGCGAATTCTGCGTTCTATTTTTTAATTTCGTATCAAGCGATAAACCTGCCGAATCTTCAATATCCTCAAGGAAAGAAGCCACTTTCTGTCTTAGTTTTTGATACAGCTTTTTAATTTTGACAGAATCATGTCTGTATTGATTCGTAAGCAGAGAGAACATTAATTTCAAATCAGGAGTTGGTAAAGCTACTTTGCCTTGTGGTTGTGGCGAGACAAGGTGGAATCGGTTCGTCGACTCTTCAAACTTTTTCTCTTTAATCTGCCAACAGAAAACCCCGCTATTCAATCCACTCAAATCAAGATGAATTCGATAATCGATTGTTCTCGGCTCCTCTGAAGGAAGCAAATAAGGAGCCGACAATGGCTTTAACAACTCGAGCATTGTTTGAGTTGCGTTATGCATCAGAGGCCAACCTCCGGCGAGGTTTATCGCCGGTGGAATGAGACGTTTTTCAAATCGATTGCCAGGGTCGTTGAGCCCAGTAAAGTAATGATGTCTAACGTCGCCAGCGAAAAGTATTGAGTGCATAACAACCAGAAGGTAGTGCGCGATCCAAGTAACTGTTGACTGAATAGACTAAACATAGGCCTTCAGTCCAGCACCTAAATAGGGCTAGTATGTTGTTAAATGGGACAGTCTATCTGTGGGCGAGTCAGTATGCAAACTTGCCTAACCGTTTTTTTCTCCATTTGACCTAGATTTCCACCAGTCGATTGGAAAGAATTGAGAAGTCGGTGTTGAAGGGAATAGCCAAAGGTTGCTAGACTGAAGGAACTTTTCTACTATATGACCATCATATTGCCGATTAAACCAATGTTGGCGTCATCCTCCGGAGCAAGTAAATGGCAGATTCCACAGACGGTCGAGAGAAGGGAATTCTCATTCAAAACAGTAATGAACAGCCCAAATATTCGTCCTATTCCCCGTCTAAGCATCAAACTGTAGCCAAAGCCCCGGGCTTCCGAATGGGAAATCCAGACCGAACTGGAAACAGGCCTACACGGAGCAACGGCACTAAAGACGCTTGATCTTCAATCGTCTTCATCGAATATTCAAGAACATCCCCTTTATTTGATGCACTTAAACTGAATCAACTAAAAAAGAGGATTATTGGATCAAAAAATCTCAAAATTCACGCTTGTCGAAATGAATTCTCATGTCGACGACCATGTTAGGCTGCAGCACCCAATGCCCGTTAATCGGTTCGTTATCAATTTCGGCTTTGACCATGTAAAGATTTCGAGCTTGCCGAGTCAGGGCGACATGGGCGATTTTGCCGGGATAGGTTTTAACTTTACCTCGAGCCAGTGAAACCGTAATGGTGACGGGCCGATTGAGCATTTCAAAAGCATCGACCTTCGAGGTGTCCACCGTGCCGGTTACCCAAAGTTTGTCCATGCGAGCAACTTGCATCACTTCGTCACCAACATTGACGTATTCCTGCGGTTTCTTTTGAATCTTGATCACGTAGGCATCGAAACCTACTTTCAAGACGTGCCGATTCAAGCGAGACTGTGCCTGCCGAAGTGCCAATTCCGCCATCATCTTTTCTTTTTTGGCTTTGGCGGATTCCATGACCGCTTTGTCCAATTCGAGCTTGGCAATGTCTTCCGTGTAAACGGCCATCATTGCCTCAGACTCGGATTTGGAACCGCGTGCAGCGAGTCGCTGAGTTTTATCCGCTTCGATGCTGGCTACTTTGTACTTCTTTTTGGCAGCCATCAGGCCGGATGAATCGGCGGCTGTTTCGCTGGCGATTTCGTACCGTAACTGAGCTTCCGACACTAACTGTCTGTAGATTTCGTCGTCAATCGTCGCAACGACCGATCCGGCTGGGATAAAGTCACCCTCTTTCACATTCATATTTTCGATCACACCGATCTCTTGAGCCGGCAACTTGATGTTATCAATAAACACGATGTTGCACTGTTGCAGATCGACATAGGGTGGAAGTTGTTTGGTCGTTGAATCTGGATCGGATACGGCAGGTCGACCAAACTGATTTTCTTGCACTTGAATCGCCGGCGTTAAAGCGGTTGCCACCTTCGATGTTGTCAACTTCGAAGCGGTCGATGTTTGCGGCAGGAAAGCATTTCCATCGGTCCGTGATGTTGCCGAACTCTTCCGGTTTGTCCCTTTCAAAGCGAACGGGAGCGAATTGAAATTCTGATTTTGTAAATGACCCCCGTATCGAGACTGAACCGAGCCATCTTCAAACTGCTGGGCCAAAAGGGTGCCCGAAGCCGAGACAGCCACCATCAAACTGAGATTAAAAATCACAGAAGAGATTCTTTTGCAAAGCGTCATTTTCGTACCAATCAGAGCGGAACAGAGTTATTTTGTGGCATCGGCGTTCAACAGGTTAAGGTTTAAAGCGACATCCCCCTCCCATCGCGGTTACCAAATATACGAGCTAGCACGTACGTTCGGTCGAACGCTTCGACGAAAAAATCAAGTGATCGTTCCGATTATTCCGGCTGAGCCCCGCAAATCAATGCTCGGATGGCGATTTTTCAGTTCTGCCGTGAAATGGCCAACGAGGCGATCGAGCGTAGAGCAGGTTGTGTCTGACAACCTGACCGTCGGGGGTCGGTTAGCGACAGCCTTAACGCTGATTTGGCAAAATCAGTTTTGCGAGCCAAGATCTAGAACCAGAAGAGCCATGTCGATTGCACTGTTTCAATCAACTCGTGAAAAATGACGTAACCCAAAGATTCGTTTCCGCAAAGAACCTGTGCGTTGACTCGAGTTTCGGACCGCAACAATTCAGGATCTAACTGAGAATTGTCAAATTCGACCAGCACCAGTGCGGTGTTACCTTCATCCGAATAAACTTCGAGCTTTTGGTCGACTCGAATCACTCGCCCCTCAAACTCCAAGCCCGGACGTGACAGCAAACCGAAATGAACCATTGGATGGGGGTTGTCGGACATCGTTCGAAACAGATGGTAAAGCCGACGTTCAGGCATTTCCAGTTCTAGCAGCCACCGCGTTTTTGGATCGATCACCGTCATCAACTTCTGACCTTTTTCGATCGGTCGATGCATCAATTTTTGGTTTAGATTCCAGTCAATCACTCTGCCAGCCGCAGGAGCAAGCACTTGTAATTCCTGACGCTCTTTTTCCCGGATAGATTTTTCATTTTCCAAGCTAATGATCAATTGACTTGCCTGTCGGGCACGATTCTCCAATTCTATCCGTTCAAACAAACTTAAAGATTCCCTGCCGTTGGAATTTTGAATTTGCAAGTTGGCGGAAATCACCTCCTCTCGTGCCTTCGCGATTTTTCCGGCAAGATTGGAGATCGACAGATCGAGTTCGCTATTTTCCATCCAAGCTAAAACTTGTCCTTGGTCCACCATCGTGTCTCCGTTGTCGGAAACATCCAGACCTACGATCGTTCCTTCCGTTTTCGCAAACACGTGATGACGTTGTTCAGGGATCAGGCTCCCTTTGGCACCCAACCCGAAACTATACGGAAACATTGCCAAAGTCATCACGACAGCTGCAACGACTGTTAGAACCAACCAAGTCTTGAGCAGCCGCGTCCCCTGAAACAGCCCGGCTGCTTTGCCTAACGTCTTCCATAGCGGAAGCAGAAAAATTTGTCGATGTTCTCGTGCGTTGGCAATGGCGGATTGAGCATGCAAAGCAACCATGTTGGCACGATTTTCCAGCGACGGAGTCACGATCGAATCTTTGAGTTGCTCGATCACAATCGCACCGATTGGATCGAAAGGCTTGTCTTGCCGATCAGGTTTCGCATCCGCCGGTGGGTAAATTGGGATGACTGCCAACATCCTGGTATGGGAACAGTCGATGTAATTGTGAATTGGTTGTTCAATCTGAGGCGGTAATTCCTGATCACCGGCATACCAGACCGGAGATCGCGAACGAATGACGGCCCGAGTCACATCATTCAATTGTCGAACCTGTTCAGCTCTCCGTTCAATCGAATCGAGCCCGCTGACCGCCCGGATCCTGCAATTTCGGGCGTTACCCAATGCCACGCTCAAGCGATCACATTCGATCAATCGTCGCCCTTCGTTGGCAACGTCGTAAACGGTTTGTTCAAGGTCAAGGCCTTCATAAATCTGGCGAAAGAAATGTTCCAACCGCTGCCACATCTGTTTCTGATCGGCGAAGTCTCTGATTTCTTCGTTTGCAAGATATTGATTCGCCAAATCTGTCATTTGGATCAAAAAACGAAGGTATCCGTTTTGAGTCGTCGGCCCGGCACCGGTTCGTTGAAATATTTCTACCAAACCCACAGGCTTTCGATCAATTTTCAGTGGCACCAGCAGTAACAGGAATTCGGTCGGATTTCCTGCCTGTTTTACGTCGACGTCATTTCCAGATTTTGGTCCAATCAAAGCGGGTTCGCCTGAATCGAAAACCTGTTGAAGTAGACGATGATGAGCTTTTTCAAAATCTGGATTGGCGGCGAATCCGACGGCACTCAGGTTGATTTGGTAATTTAACTTAATGGGTTGGTCGGCTTGATCTTGTTTCCACACCGCTCCCCCAACCGATGCCAAAGCCGAAGTGGTTCGAGTCAAGAAGCCCTGAAAGAATTCATCAGATCCGCAATTGGATTTTGCCAACTGAGCGATTTCATCGGCCAACGACTGGATCTGTTTGCGAGTCGCATTGACTAAATTTTGCTCGCCCGATTCAAGCGCAGATTTCGGGTTGCGAGTGGATCGTTCTGGCGAACCATTTTTCGACACTTCGGGACTATCGCTGGCGGCATGGCTTGCTGCTTTCACATGTTGGCGAATCCGCTTTTTTTCGCCTTCTTGTGGAAGCGAGAAATGAGGAGCTCGAATCGGATTGGAAGGCAAAATTTTAGGTTGGGTTACGTTTTCGCTCGGATCAAGTGACATTAAATTTGGCCTAAATTTTCACTTCTAAGCGGAGACAGTGGACACAAAAATCGCCCGACTTTGGCGAAATTCGGAAACTGCGGCAAGCTCGATTGATTACGAAATATCTGAAATTTGGAATCCTATTCCGCTTAGGCCGATTACTTTTTTAATAACTGTGCCTAATTGGCCCATGTTGTGAAATGGAAGCGTTAGAATTTCGGGTAACCCATGCGAGATTTGGGTGATAGCATTCAATCATCCCTTTATCACCCTGTTTAGATTCAGATTTTGGAAACGATTCTATGAGACTTCTAGGCGAACTGGAAAATCCCCAACATGCCAATAACTTGGTAGCTTACCTTTTGGTGAAGGGAATCG
>JBCCSJ010000185.1:0-11471 GCA_039200505.1 Planctomycetota bacterium
AACCGAGCCGCTAAATCAAAATGCTAGGCAACAAGGTTAGGCAACTAGAATGTTGCCCAAAACATTACCGGTTGAGTGCGAACTCCGGATCGCAAAAAGTTGCTGGTTAACTTTAGAGGCTACTGCCTAAACTGCTTGAGGATGCTGTTGGATAGGATTTCATGAAATAAAAAAAGGAACCGGGCCTAACGGCCAGCGGCTGATGTGTTGAAATTTCATAAGCCGTTTTGGCGTCAGTCAGCCAATTTGTTACTCACTCGATTAGCCGTTTTGGCGTTGGGTTAGCCAATTTGTTATCGTACGATTAGCCGTTTTGGCGTTAGCCACGATTGGTCTCAAGTATGTAACCGAGCCGCTAAATCAAAATGCTAGGCAACAAGGTTAGGCAACTAGAATGTTGGCCAAAAACCTTACCGTTTCAGTGCGACCTTCGGAACCCCACAGTGGGAGTGTCAAATTTTGACTTTGCCAGACCCGCAGTTAGCGACGGCGGCTCAAAGGTGCTCGTTTCACAGAAATGAATAACCACCCCGATAGAAACCACTTTTCTCCATATGGCTTGCACCATCGGCATTCACTGAGAACGCCTGTTGTAGATCCTTTCAATCGAGAAATCGTCAACGTCGCCACCGTTTTCTCGGTGATTGGCTCTCCGGTAATCAAACCGATTCCGGTTGCTGAAATATTGCGTGAAAATCCGTCGATGTTGTGTTCCAAATCTCGGATATCAATTTCAACGGCTCGCACAAGACTGGTTCGATGAGCCGATCGGCTTTCAGTTCGATCAAATTCTTTTTCTTCTTTGGTCAACTCGTCTACAAGTCGACCAATCTCGGGCTTAGCCTGAATACTTCCAGATCTCAACATGACGTCAGCCTTGCAATATCAAAAATGCTTTTGCCTTTAAGACTTCATTCGAGATAGGGCTTTCCCGAATGAGTGACTACCGAAAACGTATCGGCATGATCGCTCAACGGATGCTCACCTATTTTCTTGGGAAAGTCGAATTACTGGAAACTATCGAACACGGCACCGAAATCGGATGATTCCCCCGTCCCCGGCTGGGATTGGATCGGTAATTTCCCATCTTAAAGTAAGCGAATCCGCTTCGTTCGGCTTACTAATGAAGTCGGCCTTTAAAGAGCATTCGGCCGTATCAGCAACGTATTCCAAACGTGTCGTCAAATTATCCATGATAGTGACGTTCCCAATTTTTTTTCTGCTCATATTGTCAAACCGAATCGTAAAGTCGACAAACTCTCCGGCTCTGGCAGAAATTTTGGAAGCCACTTTTAAAAGTCTCAAAATGGCTGTTCCATCCTCGGACTCGATAGAAACGAGTTCTTCCACCCCTTTCAAATCGCGAACGATGATCGGTGAAACGTTTTCTACCACCGCCTGCAATCCCAGGTTGTCTTGCCAAACGGTTCCCGACAATAGGCCCACATTTAGCCTCGCCGATTCTTCTTTGGCGTAAGTTCCATAACGAATAATTGATAAATCTTCGTAGGCTTCAAATGAATTTCGAAAACCAAATAGGTGAGTTACATTATCAGCCAGCACACCCCGTGTCCGTTCGTTAAACTCGCTGGCTCGTCGGCGACCATCCATCCGATTTAGTGCCAGATTCTGATTGACTCGATTCGGAGCATCTTCCCCTCGAGCGTGAACCGTGGGCATATTTTCTTCGAATGACGCGGTTGGCAAATTGAGTTGTGTTCGGAACACACCGTCAACACGGCGTACCGAACCGAAACGGGGCGCATAAATAGCAACTCGATTGCTTGGTGCAACGATTCGTTTTCCATCTAACGTGTCAAAGTGACCAATCGTATCTTCAATTCCTAAACCCGTCACGTTCCATGTTTGATCTACCTGAACTCGTTCTCCCTTGTCATTCCCATCGTAAATGAATTCGTCCGGCGCAACGGCCGGGGTCCCTTGCTGGGTCGGGTTGACCCCTCTGTTTCGAGGCGGATTCGTCGGCTGATTGAATCTTCCAAGCCCGTAACTCAGTGGCATTGGAACCACGTTACTCGGTGCGGGATCTGGAGTGCTGGCTCGAGCCGCGAAAGTTTCGGCCACCGGCTGATCAGCCTCTCGGCGAGAAGACTCAAACCGGGTTTGCCGTATCCGATCAGCTAATTCAAGTTGATTCAGAACCAGCGATCCTTGATCACTGGAAGGCGGCTGAACTTTTTTCGAGGGTGAAACGAGACGAATGATTCGTCTTTTACCGTTTGATTTTTCGCTTCCCTGAACCCTATTTTCCTGGGCGAATGAAGGCTCAACGAAGTTCACTACTGCCAAAGCTACGATAGAAAATTTAAGCAGTGAGATGTTAATCAATTTAATCATTTTCTGTCTGCCTGCTTTGGGGGTAAAGACGCCGAGCGATTTGAGTCGTTCCTAAGTTTTTTCGGCAACTGCAGCGGTTTGAATTCCACTGGCTCGATGTATTGTGGGTTGAATTGCCCCGGATTGGGGGCCGGAAGGATTTGTGCATCGGGTGCACCAAAAGTAAAATTCGCTAGATCAGTGGCTGTCGGTATGCGAGACCCGATACGGACAATTGCCATGGGTCTGCCCAACTGTCGAGCCGCCTTTAATGGGTCTACTCCCTGGTTGACGTCAATTTCGGGCTGGCGATTTTCAACGTGCTTTTGAGGAACCGCGTTTTGAGGATCTTCGAGATAAATCACTTTGGAGACAAAGTTGCCATCGAGTGCCTGACGCAAATCATTCATGGTCAGAACGACCTGAATTGGAAAGTCATTCTCAGAACCCATTGGTGGGTTCAATTTGTTAATGACCTCGATCGATGGGTAAAGAACTTTTCCGGGCCGCAAGGGAATATTGGAAATCTTAATTCGGTAAACTGGGCCAATAAACATACCAAGCGAAACGACAGAAGAATTGGTAGAAATGAAGCCATCATTCGAAACTACGTCAATCACAGTCTGTTCCGGGGCAAATATCTGAACCGGCTGGAGATAATTTTCCAGTTGGCGATTGCCCAACCTAGCCATATCAGCCGCCACACCGGGCGGCATGTCTCCTCGTATTCCCATGTGTCGTCCGGGAGAGTCCTGAGCCACACCGAATGAAATGGATCCGAAGATTAGCCAGCCAGCAATCAACAGATGAATGCAGGTTTGAAGTTTCATATCTACTTTCCGCTGCAGAGTTGGAAGTAAAAAACGAGCCGCGAAGCATGGCTGTCGCGGCTCAAGTCGATCTCAATCACTCATTCGATTGGTCACTGTTCCCATACCTTGCTATCAATCCGTCTTGATTTAGCGACGGAACCGCAAGCCTGGAGGGCAGTTTTCAGGCAAAACACCGTGAACCATATCCGATGGTGGCTGAGCATTTAGGTGAGGTGCTCGGATAGTGTTTTCCTGAATCAAAACCTTGTCCGCGGGTCGAGGGTAGCTTAGGCCAGGCTTTTGCTTGACATGCACATCTACCCGAGATGTTGGAGCTGGGATCTGCATCGCCGTGTGGTTGCGGATGTCGTACCGCTTCAATCCAGCTGGTCCGCCCAGAGGAATGTGAGGAGGACCTGGTAAACCGATGCTGGTTCCGGTGTATGGCATTCCGTAGTGCGGCCCGGTGACGCCCGAAACGTAATTGCTCGGCATGCTTCCGCCGGCTGGCATCGCTCCTGCTGCGATCGCAGGGTCTACGCCAGGTACTTCCAAGTCTTTGTTACCGATTCGCAGGATCGCCAGAATGGATCCGCGGCGATCTGCCTCGGTGATCGGGTCGACACCGGGATCCAATCGTGTGCTTACGATTGTATCCACACCAGCCAAAGCCAATTCTTGAAACTCGGGATCGGGAACGTAAATTACTTTTGTTACAAAGTTGGCAGCCGACACCTGATCAAAATCCTCTTGCGTCATCTGGATTGGAATCGCAGCGTGAGCCAGATAGGCGGCAGTGCGACGGGTCGCCTTCCCAATTTCCAAAGTTGGATAAAGCTCCATGCCTCGTCGGCCATCAATATTTGAAATCTTCAGTCTGTAAATTCCGCCTTGGGCAAAATTTTGGCGACCGGGTACGATCAGCGGATTAGAATCGTAACGACCGATCCCGGAAACATCCCAATTCACCTGCATCAATTCGGGTCGGTCAAAAAGAACTTGCACATTCTGATTGGCTACCGCTCCGAAAGGCCCATAGGCCGCGGCCGATCCCATTTGGCCCGTATGAGCACCTGCACTTAAAACTCCAGGGCCGGGACCACCAACACCAGGTCCTGGTTCCATGAGCATACGTGCTGGTGGCAGATTGTGACCGGCAGGCGTTCCGGTTCTCAAACCAGTCCTCATGCCTGTCATCTGGGCCTGTGACACAGTTGCCATCAAGGCTAAAGCCAACATGGTGATGCCCGTTGTCAAACGTACGTACATCGGATTCCCCCCTAAACTTTTTCTGGCAGCGTTAAACACTGCCAAGGGTGTCACTCTCACGAATGACACGTGAACTTGGATTGTAAATCGACTTGTCAAGTTGCCTCTGGGAAGCAAATTGGCGTAGACCGACTTGTACGCGGTTTCTAGGATGTCCTTTGCAAACAAGAATCCGTGCGCAAATCAATTTCGCATTAGTAGGTTCGGCGCGTTACAACTCAATTCTTTGGAAAAATCCGCACATCCGTTTCATGAAGCAGGAATTAACGTTTGCGGCCGCTCTGCTAGCGATAGGATTCTACCTGCTATCAGGTAGTGACATCGCAGAATGGACTCTGTTAACGCCTTCAACCCGATCTTCGCAACCAACGTTTCAAAGATCGCCTGATGACCAAGCCGTTTCTTCTTGGATCCAACCAGCCAGTTTTCAAAACCCCAATCCGGATGATTCAGATTCCAATTTTCATTCGCTGGAACGAATCGCAAAGGGATTGGCGAACCATGCAATTCCGTTTCAATGCCAAGTCAAACTCACTGGCGTGATGCTAGAAACACCAGTTGTGGCTCAAGGATATTATCTCCAGAAAGGGCAGGGGACAGGCAAAAGCCGGCTGCAATTCCGATTCGATCATTCGGGGACTAAGCCCACTGAACTTTTTCAACTTTGTGATGGCCGGTTCCATTTCTCTTTAATGACATCAGGATCCACCAAAGAGCTCACCTACGTCGACGTCGACAAGCTGAAAAAGCAACAGGCCAGTAATCCAATCCAATTGATTGGGGCTGGTGGCTTGGAAGGTATGCTTAGTCAGTTGCAAGAATGTTACCAATTTGAATCGCCAAGACGTTTATTGGAAGGCAAATACGAATTCACGGGCACTCTTAAGACAGAAACCCAGACGATGCTCAATTATTCGCAAACCGAACAAATTTCAAAACGGATTCCTTCAGCAGTGAACGTCCTGATCACGCAACATCCCCAACTAGGTTGGCTACCGGCCAAAATCGAGTACTCTTTTCCAGGATCCGCCAATCACCAGGCGAACCCAAAACTGCAACCTTTTCTTAAGTTAAGCTTCGGCAATCATGTCAAAGCTGAAAATCTAGCAGACGACCTATTTATCATTCGTACCAACAATCTGGAATCTGTTGATCACACCGAAGCATATTTAGCGCAACTGGAACAAATCGAGAACGCCCGGCTGGCGAAACTGGATCAATCGAACGCCCAAAACATCGAGCGATAACATGCGTGCTGTGATTCAGCGTGTTTCTTCAGCCAAAGTCTCCGTCGATGGACAAATGGTGGGCTCGATCGGGGCAGGCTTGATGGTTTTATTGGGGGTCGAAGAAGAAGATTCCCTCAAAGATCTTCAATACATATTTAACAAAACCACTGGCTTGCGAGTCTTTGAAGATCAGCAAGGAAAAATGAACCTGCCGTTATCTGCGATCGGCGGCGAACTTTTAGTTGTCAGTCAATTCACTTTGCTGGGTGATGTCCGTAAAGGGAAGCGACCCAGTTTTATCAAAGCTGCCCAACCAGAATTGGCAAATCAGTACTACAAACAATTTATTCAGATGGCTCGCGAGGGCGGCATTTCGGTCGCCAGCGGCATTTTTCAAGCTGACATGTCGGTATCGCTGGTCAACGAGGGACCGGTCACTATTCTGTTGGACAGTCGCAAACAATTTTGATAGGGGTTACCTGGAAAGCGGCATTTCGCCCGGCTGTTGGGCACTGTGCAAGAATAGACTTTGAAACCACTCGGCAGCACTTTCCGGATGTTGAGCCGCCGTTTGATCGCAAAAACAACTCATCGCGTAATCATCACTTGCCACCAATCCGACCAATAGTATCAGTTTACCCCACGTCACAAAGTTGGCCAATTTATCTTTCCCTGCAAACTTCAAAGCCGTTCCAAAGCTTCGCTTGGCCGTCGGCATCGCCCCCTGCCAATTTACAGCATAAATTTCATCCAGAAATAAATGGCAAACGAATCCAAGCACTACCGCCCAAGCTTTGAAGATTCGAATTTCGAAATCTGTCGATAGACAAACCACGAATGTAACCAGCCCAGCAATTAATGCCGCCGGGATGCTATGCCACATCCCTCGATGCTTGGTAAATCTTTTGAACAACGCTCCGATTCCAAATCGAATCAGAAAGTACATCACTCCCGCCACGAAAACCATCTGTTCCTTTGAAAACTCAAGAGCTTCGAACCTGGGAATCATCAGCATCGGGACGAGAACAGAAACGAAGCTTAACATTTCCCTTAATGGTATTCCTGAATCGCTATCCAGGTCAGGCAGCATTCCGGCGACGCTGCAAAGAACACCAGCAATCATACAGTGGGCCGGTGGTACTTCGAGTACGTAGAAACCGACCGTTCCGTAGACGGCTCCTAAAACAGAACTAGTCGTGATGTGGGTCTTAAAGTCGGCCATGACAGGAAGTTAGTCGTTTTATCAGATTCGACCAATGCCTTTTAGACAGCCCGCAGTTGCTAGCGGATCAAGTGCTGGAATCTGCATTGTAAGACTGTCGCGCGGCACCTATCCAATTCATCAACACCACTTGAAAAACGATCGCCTCAAATTGAATTTTTGATTTTCGAGGCGAGCAAATTTTTCATTTGCAATGCAATGACGATCCTCAAGGAGCGAATAGGAACCTGAGAGAAAGCTATTGAGTGGAAGTCTAAATTTCTCTCTAATTTCGCGGTCGCTAAGATTCCAACGAATCGAAAATACTCGCACCTTCGAGACAATTCATGATTTTTTATGACATCATCATGTTGGTGGTCCTAGGAGCCGCCATGATTTACGGTTACTGGAAAGGTTTGGCATGGCAGATCGCCTTCCTGGCTTCGGTGATTGTCAGCTACACCGTTTCCGTAAAATTCCGTGAACCGGTTTCCCAATTTTTGCAGGCCGAAGCGCCTTGGAATCGAATCGGAGCGATGCTGATTCTATTCCTTGGAACGTCGCTTCTGATCTGGATTATTTATTCGCGTGTTGCCAAAACGCTCAAGAAGAATGAACTTAAGGGATTCGATCGCCAGGCGGGCGCGATTCTTGGTGGGTTAACCGGATTTGTGCTTTGCATGGTGATCACGATGTTTTCAGTATCTTTGTTGGGCGACAAGATACACGACCAAATCCATGTTTCCCGAACGGGGCGTTATGTAATTTGGGGTATCGGAACTGTTTCCTCGATCGTGCCTCAAGAGCTTGCCAAATACGTCGACCCTCATGTCGAAAACTTTGAAAACGCGATTGGACATTCTGTTCATCGTCCGCTCGAAGATTACCCTCAACACACTTATCCCGTCGAAGGCCGACTGATTCAGGATCCAAACTTGGTACCACCAAGTGATTCGACCTATTCGGGACAATGGGGCAATGACAATCCACAATGGAACACGAACCAACCTGATTCTTGGTCCAATCGACCAGTTCCAGCTAACAACAACGGATCGTATTCGTCTGGAAATCAGTGGCAAAATGGAAATAGATATTCAAATTCCGGAAACCTTCAAACCCCACCGCCCGTCGATGGCGGAGGGCAGTGGCCCAACATTGATGTATCTGAAACATCAAGGAGAATCCTTGATTCGGCCATTCAGCATGGTGCCGACGCGGCCAGACGTGCGCTCAACGGAAACAATCCTCAAAGATAAAGACTCTTATTTCGAATCCCAGCACCTAATCTGGCGGTTCAAATAGAGAGAATGAATGAGCGACAGATGTTCGATCATTCCTGCAGGAAAGTCCGACACAATAACAACTCGCTTTCAAAATTCAGCCCGAAGGTAAGCGTGAACCTTCGTATTGAATTCAAACGCTGGGAGGAGCCACCAAAGCCGAGTCCATCAACTGACTCTCTTCGGTTGTATATTTTGTGATTGGGCTGGGGCGACCATAGTAATACCCTTGCCCCAATTCGAAACCCATTTGCAGCAACGTTTCGTGGCACTCGCGTGTTTCGACCCCTTCAGCCAGAGTCCGAATGCCAAGATTGTTGACGAGATTGGCAAACAATGCCACCAACTCCTGCCGCTTCGCCGGAGCATGTTCAATATTCCGGGTCAATCGCATATCGAACTTGAGAAACTCTGGACGTACTTCGCCAAGTTCTACTAACCTTGCCCGACCAACACCAAAATCATCAAAGGCCAGCATAATTTCCAAGTCTTTAAGAACAGAACATAGTTCCCGCATCATCGTCATGTTCGTGGCAGCCCCCTCGTGAATCTCCAGAGTGATTGCCTGACCGGGAGCAACGTTTCGCATGTCTTCCAAAGACTTGTAAAATTCGGGACGATCAAGTTCGCAAGGATGAGTGTTAACAAACAGATTAGTATCCGGGCCAAATTCGGTGCCGATTTCGACTCCTCGAATTCGGAATGCTTCGCTTAACTCTGCTTCCATGCCCAACTGAGAGGCAGCGGTAAACATTTCCAAAGGAGTTTGAAGCCCAAATAATCGGCTTCGGCCAAGGACTTCGTATCCAATTCGCGATTGATCTTTCAATTTGACCAATGGTTGGAAATGCGGATAAAGTTCCCCGTCACTAATCAGCCTTTCGAACTGAATCATCGCGAGTGCCTGGTCACAGACGTCTTCGGCCACTGTATTTTGAGCTTCCGTTTCGTATTCGACACCGACTCGAAACACGAGGGATGCGAAATGGATCAGGTCATTTTCTTTCAGCTTGATTTCCGTTTTAACAGGCTCGCCATTAACAAACGTGCCGTTAGTGCTGCCCAGGTCTCGAAGCGTGATTCGATTTTCGGCGTCCAGAAAGATCTCGGCATGATTTTTTGAAATGCAGCCTACGGCAAGTTGGAGCGAGGATTCAGTCCTCCGGCCAATCGAGAATGGAAAATTGTGGATCACAATGTGTCGATTGGATTCGGTCTCGTCGACCTGACCAGCCAAAAACCAGCGGGCTTTTCTGGCCTCATCCGCTTTCGCGAAACTTCTTGAATTGTTGGGGTCTAGCTGGTTCATGTCTGAAATGTGGTTTCATTTGTCAGGACGGGACCTTTTTCCCGATGATGTTATTTAGCTTGAAAAGAGCTCTGTACGCGGGAATTTCACCGATTTTCCAAAATTGTGTTTAACGGTCATGCGGAACAATTGAATTCGTAAGCTTGTATGGAAAACTCGAAATCCGAATCAATCCGTGGAATCGTCATCCTATGCCAAAATGAATCGTTCCTTAATCAGGAGCTAGGGTTGGGACGAAATTAAGAATACGCCGCTTCGTTTTCTTCAAACCGCGTGAAATGCTTCAAAATATTCAACAGACCGTTTTAGGTAGCGACTTATTCGCTACTATCATGGCCGACGAGGCTTTTCGCCCCAGCGAACCAGCGTCTTTAAAAGATACCGGTCTACCGAGTTCGTTGATTGAATCGTTGATTTTAAAACGATTGGCAACTGTCGGAGTTACCAGCGGACGCCAACTGGCCAACGATATTTGCCTGCCGTTTACCGCGTTGGAAAAACTCTTTCAACAACTCCGCTCGCGACAGATGCTCGTCCACAACGGTTCGGCACCATTGAATGATTATAACTACAACCTGACCGAATCGGGCAGGGAACGGGCCATGGTCATGAGACAAGCCTGTTCGTATGTCGGGCCAGCGCCCGTTCCGTTAATGGATTATGTTCTAAGCGTCGAAGCCCAAACCATTCGGGCGGAATCTCCGAAACGACAGCAATTACGGACCGCATTCAAAGACATTTCAATTAACGAAACGTTATTTGAAAGTTTAGGCCCAGCTATCAACTCGGGCGCTGGACTATTTTTGTACGGTGAACCAGGCAATGGGAAATCCACCATTGCACAGCGAATCACCCAGTGTTTCGGGCATCAAATCTGGGTTCCTCATGCCATTTATGAAGATGGACAAATCATCAAATTTTTTGATGCAGCCTATCACCAACAAGAGCAGGACGATTCCGATCGTTTGATCCAGGATGCAGGTCACGACAAAAGGTGGATCAAGATTCGACGCCCAACAGTCGTTGTTGGTGGCGAATTGACACTTGACTCTTTGGAAATTCGATTTGACTCTAACAGCAAGGTCAGCGAAGCGGCTTTGCACATGAAAAGTAACTGCGGCTGCCTGTTGATCGACGACTTTGGCCGACAAAGAATCGAGCCTCAGGAATTATTGAATCGTTGGATTGTCCCATTGGAAAGCCGCGTCGATTTTCTGGCATTATCGTCAGGGAAAAAGATCCAGATTCCGTTTGAACAATTGATCATTTTTTCGACCAACCTCGAACCAACCGATTTGGTCGATGATGCCTTCTTGCGGCGAATTCCTTACAAGATCGAGATTTGCGATCCGTCCCCCAAAGAGTTCCACGTCCTGTTTCAAATCTACTGTGCGAAATTGAAGTTTGAATATAAACCCAACATTGTCGACTATTTGATCAAAACGCATTTTATCGACGCGAAACGTCGTCTCAGACGATGCCATCCCAGAGACTTACTGTCTCAGATAAGAAATTTCTGCGTCTACAATGAGCTTCCATTTGAAATCCGCCCCGAATATTTCGACCGGGTTGTGAAGAGCTATTTCACCAATGTTCTGGGCGGATAGAGTTTCAGACATTCGGGATTCTCAGGTTCTGAAACCAGCGATTTTCCAACAAGGCTGATCGCTATCATCATTGTGACATTCGATCCAACCGCCCAAATCGGCATTTTTTACCTGACTACGGTGCCGCATTTCCTTCGGTCTTGAATTGATTCTGCCTAACGCAAGCTATCTTTCAGCGAATCTACGTCAACACGATAGGCAAAATCTGTCCGTCCGAGGAAATTTACCGTGCCAATAACACCTTTTGCAACCGAACGAGACGTTCTGGGATATACGCTCAAAGAACAAATTGGCAGCGGTGGTTTCGGAGAAGTTTGGTCTGCTGAAGCTCCCGGCGGGCTGATGAAGGCAGTTAAGGTGGTTTTCGGGTACCACGACCAAAAACATGCCCAGGCAGAAATTAAGGCCTTGGACAGGGTCAAACAAC
>JBCCSJ010000186.1:0-11376 GCA_039200505.1 Planctomycetota bacterium
AAACAACCACACTTGGTGTAAATTAAGGTCGTAATCGGATTCATCCATTCGATTTTGGCCAGCATATCGGTGAAGATGTCGAACCGATTCGCATACTTTAGCCATATCCCCTTGAATAGCACACATACGATGAGATCTATTTTAGTGATTCGGATATTCATCCTCTTCTTTCTTGTTCCGGTGCAGTTGACCGCCCAACAAGAAAACGCTGAATCAAAATCAAAACCTGCCCCATCCACCAAGAACTCACGACTTGTTCGGTTTGCAACGTTCAATATTTCATTTCATCGCAGGCGAGCGGGGCGATTAAAGGCCGAACTGGCGAAAAAGGGGGCCACGAAACCAACTCAAATTGCTGAGATTATTCAGAGAGTGCGACCGGACGTGATTTTACTGAATGAATTTGACTACGACGAATCGGGATTGGCCGTCGAGAATTTTTTAAAAAACTATCTTGAGGTCAGCCAAGGGGAGCAAAATCCGATTGTCTATCCTTACCGGTACTTAGGTCCGGTCAATACTGGTGTTGCCAGCGAGTACGATTTCGACAACGACGGTAAAGTTAGTTTGCCCAATGACGCGTTCGGGTTCGGGTGGTACGAAGGACAATATGGGATGGTCGTATTGTCTCGTTTCGAAATTGATCAATCCAGAATTCGTACATTTCAGGAGTTTTTGTGGAAAGACATGCCGGACAATTTAATGCCTTTCGATCCGGCCACGAAGGCTCCTTTTTACAATCAAGTTGAATCAGAAGTTTTTAGGTTGTCATCAAAAAGCCATTGGGATGTGCCAATTAATATCTCCGGCCAAACCGTTCATTTCTTGGCTGCCCATCCGACTCCACCCGTTTTTGACGGAGCAGAGGACCGGAATGGTCGCCGAAATCACGACGAAATTCGAATGTTTGCCGACTACATCACTCCGGGGCGAGCTGATTATCTTTACGATGACCGTGGGACAAAGGGAGGTTTACTTGGCGGCGAAAAGTTCGTGGTTGCAGGAGATATGAATGCGGATCCGAATGACGGCGACAGCACCGGTCGCGCTGGCCGAATGTTGACCGAACATCCACTGCTAAATCACAAGTTGACGCCTTCATGCGAAGGTGGCGTCTATTTTTCCAAAAGTCAGGGGCAGCAAAACGATCAGCATTCGGGAAACCCGGCATTTGACACTGGCGATTTCAATGACGCCAACGTCGGCAACTTAAGACTTGACTATTGTTTGCCATCGATAAATCCGGACATTGTGAAGAGCGGTATCTACTGGCCCAAGCCAGGGCAGCCCGGATCCGATTTGGTTTTCGCCAGCGACCACCGCTTGGTTTGGGTCGATATCGAGGTCCGGTAATCACGTTCGTAGGCCAAGGGTATTAGATTTTCATCGTGATCGCTTTGTCGGCAATGTCTTTGCGACACCATGCTCCATCCCAACGGATACATTTAACGGCTTTATAGGCTTGAAGCTTTGCGGTCGCCACAGAATCGCCCATGGCAGTAACGCCCAAGACTCGGCCACCATTGGTGACGACACTTCCACCTTCGTCGAGTGTCGTTCCCGCATGAAAAACTTTGACGTCGGGAATTTCACTGGCACTTTCGAGACCGCGAATGGGACGACCTTTTTCATAATTGCCGGGATAGCCATCGGACGCCATGACAACGCAAACGCTGGGGCGATCGTCCCATTCGATTTTTCCGATCTCGCCAAGTCTTCGATCGACTGTCGCTTCAATCACGTCGGCCAAATCCGTTTTCAGCCGGAGCAGAAGCGGTTGGCATTCTGGATCGCCAAATCGAACGTTGTATTCGAGGACTTTGGGTCCTTGAGGGGTCATCATCATTCCGGCGTATAAGATGCCTCGAAAAGGAGTGCGTTTTCGTTTCATCACGTGCACAGTACGGACAAGAACATTTTCTTCGACCCAGTGCAACGTTTTTTCATCGATCGATGGGGTCGGGCAGTAGGCTCCCATCCCACCGGTATTTGGCCCCAAGTCTCCGTCGAGTGCCCGTTTATGATCCTCGGCCGGTGGCAAAGTGAGGATAGTTTTTCCGTCAGTTATAGCCAAGATGCTGGCTTCGATTCCTTGCAGTCGGTCTTCGATGATCATTCGATTCCCAGCATTCCCGAACCTTCGTTCTCGGGCGATCACTTCGATCGCCTGAATTGCTTCGTCTCGGGTGGAACAAACGATGGCTCCCTTTCCAGCTGCAAGCCCGTCTGCTTTGACGACGACCGGGCAATCTTCCGACGTTTCGTTATACCGTTCGTAAATAAATCGTTCGGCACTTTCGGCAGAAGAGAATTCGGCGAAATCCGCAGTCGGAACGTCGGCGTCTTTGAGTACGTTTTTGCAAAAGACTTTGCTGTTTTCGAGTTGGGCAGCGTCCCGAGTGGGGCCAAATATTTTCAAGCCCGACTCGTCGAAAGCATCGACAATTCCATCGCATAAGGGGGCTTCGGGACCCACAAAAGTGAGGCCGATTTCGTTTTGCTTGGCGAACTCGACCAAGCCGCTGATATCGTTGGAATCGATCTCAACGTTTTCGGCATCTTGGGCAGTTCCTGCGTTACCGGGTGCCACGAATACACGATCGACTCGTGAGCTTTGTTGGAATTTCCAGGCAATCGCATGCTCTCGCCCACCACTGCCAATGACAAGGACTTTCATAATAGATCCCGTTGGGTGTTCTGAAGGATCCAGATTTTACCGATTCGACTGCATTACGTTTAGGGTTGTAGCCTTTTTGACGTTAAATTTTCGCCAACATCCAAAGCAAGATTGTTACAATAGGATCGAGTTTTAATCGACTTGATCATGTCGATCGAAGGACCACATTCGTAATCGGAAATCAAAATGAAATATAGCATCGTGTGTTTGTTGGTTTTTCTGGGTCCATTTGCGTCGTTCGTCGCAGCCCAGGAAGAAGGATGGGGAAATCTGACGGGGCAAATCGTCGTTGCCGGAGACGCGCCCAAAAACGACGAGGAGCCTGTTGGATCAAACAAAGACCGCGCTGCCTGTTTAGTCGACGGGAAAGTCCCACTGGATGATGCCATTGTCGTTAGCGACGAAAACGAGTTGAAAAATGTATTCGTGATCATGTACACCGGTCGCGGAGCCAACAAACCGGACTCGTTTCATCCGATGTACGACAAATCGAAAACGGCGACTATGACTTTGGATAATCAAAAATGCCGTTTTGTCCCCAAGGCATTATTTGCTCGAACGGGTCAAAAACTGGCGTTAAAAAATAGCGATGGAGTTGGCCACAATTGTCGGATTGCAACTTTCAATCACGAACACAACGTCAATATTCCGCCAAACAGTTCGGTCGAAATCACCCTGGGTGACGATGACGACAAGCTACCAGGCGATGTATTTTGTGACATCCACAAGTGGATGGATTCGATCATTTTTGTTCGCGAAAATCCCTACGTTGCCATTACCGATGAAAACGGAAAATTTACGATCGAGAACATTCCTCCCGGTGAATGGACTTTTCAATTCTGGCACAAAAAAGCGGGGTACATGAAAACGCTCGAAGTGGATGGTTATAAATTGGGTCGCCGAGGTGAGACGGAAATCAAAATCGAGGCTGGAAAAGAACTCGATTTGGGGAAACTTACTTTTGATGCAGGCGACTTTAAAGACTAGTGATTTGTTACAGGGTTGGGAAATTCGACCGGTGGCAGGAACGATTTGAAACTGGCGTTCGAAAGCATCAATGCGGGTTGATAAGCTACTCACGAGTACAAACAAAGTGACTGCTGTTTCCTGCCCCTGAAATCAGAGGTTAAACTTAGGCTTGCGACATATCGGCGTAAGTCTTTTTCATTTGATACGAACGATTCCATGGAAAACACAAATTCGGTCATTTTTAAAACCTGTCATTGGATCGTCTTTGCCATCATCGTTACGTCCAGTTGCAGCGGATGTTATCAACGAGAAATCGCTCCCGAAGTCAATTACGATCAAGCCGAAGTGGAGAAACTGGAAACTGAAATCGAAAAGCTCGATTGGGAGTTCTAACTAGAGCTAAAGCGAATTTTCTACCGCCCAAGAGAGTTAGAAATTGAAGTTCGCCGTTTTGGAAATTCGGCTTTTGCAATGACTTGCAATGACTTGCAATGACTTGGTTGCTATTTATTTGACGCGTCGAGAAATCCTGTCGGGGTCTCATTGGCAAACACCTCGTTAAGGACCCAACCGACAGTGTGTCCGGTGGACGTTTTAGACGAATTTGAACGACAAACCGAATGAACGATATCGGTGGCTACAGGTTAAAACCGGCAAAAGCGGGGCGGTTATTCGAATGGCGTTTTTCTCTTAAAAATGCGACAATTTGTCTGCTCGACAAAGAGCCTTTTTAGCCGAAAATAAGATAGCTTAAGTTGAACTTCCGATACCCATCAAAAGCGATTCCTGTGCCCCGTTTGTTTTTAACTTTAGTTGCATGTGCCGCCGCAATGCTGTCGGCGATTGGATGCAATCAATCGGCTCCTCCTGAGTTTCGATTCAATGCGGTTGAATTGCGAAAACAAGAGATGCAGCATCTTGGCGAGGGGGAAAAGTTTGACGCCAAGTATAAGTCTGAAATTGGTAATCTTGTCACCAGTCTGTTCGGCACACCAGACGACCCCGAATTTCCGTTCTTGATGGGCGAAGATGATCCTGCTCAAGACATCATCAAGATGGATTATCTAAAAATGGCTGCCGGTGCGGTGAATAGCGATAAGGCAGGTCCTACTGTCGGGTTGTATCGAGAACATTGTGCTCACTGCCACGGGATCACTGGAGACGGTGCAGGCGCCACGGCGTCCACTTTGAATCCTTACCCACGAGATTTTCGGCTAGGGAAATTCAAATTCAAATCGACTCCGCTGCGAACCCCGCCGACGGATCATGACTTGAAAAACATTTTGGTTCGAGGAGTTCCCGGTACGGCGATGCCGTCGTTTCGAACCCTGGAAGATGACGAACTCGACTCACTGGTCCATTACGTCAAGTATTTGACCATGCGCGGGATGTATGAACGGTATTTAATCGGTGAATTAGCGGGATTGGAAGAGGGACAGTCACTTATCGATTTTAGCCTGATCGCATCCAAGGATGGTGAAGAACCCTCCGATGACGCGATCGAAGAATTTGAGGAGCAACTTTACACGTTCATTGGAGAAGGTTATCAGGAAGGAATCATGGATCGTTGGTTGGACCCCGACAGGAAGATCACTGAGATTCCTCCAGCACCTGCTGAGATCGATCCCAGGCATCCGGACCACGACAAACTAGTGGCACAAGGTGGAAAGCTTTTCTTCAGCAAAGGTAACTGCGCTCAATGTCATGGGGACACGGGAGTGGGGGATGGTCAACTTGCCAATTTTGATGATTGGACAAAAGAGTGGACGAACTCGCCAGGTGTGGACCCGTTCGACAAAGCGACCTACAAAGATTTTGTTAAGTTAGGTGCAATGGACCCCCGGCCGATTCGTCCGAGGAATTTAAATCAGGGAATCTATCGAGGGGGTGACCGACCCGATGATGTTTACCTTCGAATCGCTAACGGTATCGAGGGAACGCCCATGCCAGCGTCAGCGGCGATGAACTCCGATGAGATATGGGCATTGGTGGCCTATGTTCGCTCGATTCCATTTGAAGCTGAAGTGGATCAAAATAGCAAAGTGATCAACACTCAGCAGGTGGCTCGGTAATGGGAAGAGTTTGGAGCATTCTGTTTTTTCTGGTTCCCCTGGCAGCGATCGTCACCTTCTTGTTGGCGATGTTCGGTGTGGGGCCATTGAAATCTGCCTGGCTACCTGAATCTCTAACGGCGACCGGTGACTTGATCGATCGACTATTCAACGGAATCCATCTTTTGGCGGCGGTGATTTTGTTAGGCACTGGATTGACGATTGGTTTCGCCATTTGGAAATTCGATCACCGTCGGAACCCGAACGAAAAAGCGTTGTACATTCATCATAATACCAAGCTTGAAGTCGTTTGGTCAGTGATTCCAGCTATCATCTTGATCGTTCTGGCGATTGTTCAAATGGAAGCTTGGGAGCAAAACAAAATGGATCGCCCAACGGTTAGTATGGGTGGGGTTGAAGTGCCCGCCCCACCGATCGTAATGGTCAAAGCGAAGCGATTTGGGTGGGAGTTCTATTACGCCGGTAAAGATGGTCGAGTCGAAACGGCAGACGACGTTTATGTGGAAAACCTACTGGTTTTACCCGCCAATGAGGACATCGTTTTACAGCTAGAAAGCCGTGATGTCATTCATAGTTTTTTTGTTCCGGAACTGAGAATCAAGCAGGATATTGTCCCCGGGATGACTCAGTTTTCGTGGTTCAATTCCCGTAAAATCTGCGATGTCGAAATCATTTGTACCGAACTCTGCGGGTGGGGTCATTACAAAATGAAGGGATTATTGAGATTGGTCTCGCGACAAGAATTTGATCAGTGGCTTGAAGAACAATCGGCGGAGTATTTACCCGAATTAAAATCTGCTGACAGTGAGCCAATCACTCCCTGATCGCGGCAATCAATTGACAATACAAGAACACAGCAAACACGGAATAGAAAACAGATGGCCGAAGTGACCGTAGGACAGCATCGCGTTGAAAGTGTCGAAGGGAATTCCCTGACGCGCCTCTTGACGACATATGTGTTTGCTACGGATCACAAAATCATTGGACTTCAGTTTCTTTTTTCTTCGTTGATCTGGTTTTTCGTCGGTGGACTTTTGGCTCTGGCCGTACGATGGCAATTGGCGTGGCCATGGTCGGATATGCCGATTTTTGGATCGGCATTGTTTGCAGACTCGGGGGGCCAGATTTCGCCTGAGTTTTACACGATGCTGTTCACGATGCACGCCACCATCATGATCTTTTTTGTGGTGATTCCAGTTTTGGCCGGCGCATTTGGGAATTACCTGATTCCGCTGATGATCGGTGCCGACGACATGGCGTTTCCCAAGCTGAATATGCTCAGTTATTGGTTCATGTGGCCGGCGTTCGGTTGCATCATCTTAAGTTTTTTCATGCCCGGATACGGGGCGTCTTCGGGTTGGACTTCTTACCCTCCGCTAAGTGTTTTTGCCGGTGATCCGCAAACAATGTGGATCCTTGCCATGCTGTTTGTGGGTGTCAGTTCGATGATGGGATCCATCAACTATCTAACCACGATTATCCAAATGCGGGCACCGGGCATGTCGATGTTTCGACTACCGATGACGATTTGGGGGATGTTCATTACAGCGATTATGCAGGCATTTGCTTTGCCAGTCTTGACGGCGGCATTGTTGATGCAACTTTCGGATCGTTTGATCGGGACTGGTTTTTTTCTGCCGGAAAATATCGCTGTCGACAATGCGGTGGCGACCAGTGGCGGGGGCCAAGTTCTTTTATGGCAGCATCTGTTCTGGTTTTACTCGCACCCAGCCGTTTACATCATGATCTTGCCTGCCATGGGGATGGTATCGGACATGATCGCCTGCAACTCTCGCAAACCGTTGTTTGGTTACAGGCCGATGGTCTATTCGATTACTGCAATCGCAGGAATGGGTTTTATCGTCTGGGGCCACCATATGTTCGTTTCAGGGATGAACCATGTTTTGGCCATGAGCTTTATGGTTTCGACGATGTTGATCGCTTTGCCCAGCGGTATCAAAGTTTTCAATTGGATCGGTACTCTTTGGGGTGGCCGGCTTCATTTGAATACGGCCATGCTGTTCAGTATTGGTTTCGTTTCCATGTTTGTGATTGGCGGATTATCCGGAATCGTGATGTCGGCGCCTCCGGTCGACATTGTCATCCACGATACTTATTACATCGTTGCCCACCTGCATTACGTGTTATTTGGAAGCAGCGTGCTGGGGGTCTTCGGAGCGATCTATTTTTGGTACCCGAAAATGTTTGGGAAAATGATGAATGAGACGATGGGAAAGTTTCATTTCGTTTTGACCTTCATCTTTTTAAACGGCACATTCTTTCCGATGCACTTCCTTAGTCGAATGCCTCGTAGAGTAGCCGACCCTTACGTCTACGAGGGCGTCAGGGATTTGTTGCCGTTGAACCAGTTTATGACGGTCTGTGCAATGAGCATGGGAGCGGTTCAAATCATCTTTATTGCGAATTTTTTCGGCAGCATGATATTTGGTAAAAAAGCTTCCCGAAATCCTTGGAATTCCAATACCCTCGAATGGGCGGCCCCCAGTCCTCCGGGCCACGGTAATTTCGACTTTCAACCCAAAGTATTCCGAGGACCGTACGAATATAGCCATCCTGATCGGGAATCCGATTTTTTTCCTCAAACTGAACCTCGTGAAAATCGGCCCGGACATCCGGGTATCAAGAAGAGAATTGAGGAAACCGAAAAAGTAACGTTGGAGGCCCAAAACCCCAGTCCGTAACCGCACGGGACCGATTGGAGCCTAAATCGTTCATGAAAAGGCTTTCGATGGAGTATCAGACCAAACTTTAAAATGAGTTCTGAAAGACCACCGACCTGAACTGACTAACCGCGTTTGCCCAAGGATTGCGAATAGTAAGGAAAATTGAGACTTTGAATGGTCGATTCAATTGGGAAGTAGTACTAGAAATTTTCCATTATTTGTTAAAATCCGAATGAAACTCTATACCGTCATCGACTAGCCAACAGGAAACCTCGTCTGACAACCCAATTGGCGAAAACCATTCGCCAGACCGAAAATGTTGATATGTCTACCCTGATTTCAAAAACCGAAGAGCATCTATCGAATCCTGCTGTTTCGCGTAGACAGGCTTACGTGGAATTAACGAAGCTGCGGATTTCGGTGATGGTTTTGTTCACATTCGCCGTGGCAGCCTTGTTGTCGGCCAGTCTGGCGGGAACATCAATCGGTTTGGCGACGTTCTGTTGTGCTCTGATGGGAATGTTGTCCATCGCATCGAGTGGCAATGCGATGAACATGTATATCGAACGATACTCTGATTCTCTTATGGCTCGAACAAAAGGGCGGCCTCTGCCAGCTCAGCGGTTATCGTCTACCGAGGTCGCCACGTTTGGTGCGGTCTCTTTCGGCGTCGGCGTTGCGTTTTTGATCGCTGGCGTCAATTGGCAAACCGCACTGTGCGGGGTAGCCAACTGGATTTTATACGTGTTCATCTACACTCCGCTAAAACGGCGAACACCTTGGAATACTGAAATAGGATCCATAGCCGGTGCCATGCCCGTGATGATGGGATGTTTGGCGGCAATTGAAACCGTGGATCTGGTGGGTTGGGCTTTCTTCTGGGTCTTGGTCCTCTGGCAGTTTCCCCACTTCATGGCGATCGCATGGAAGTATCGACACCAATATCGAGATGGCGGTTTGAAGATGATTACGGTCACTGACCCGACTGGTTATTCGGCAGGCCGCAAGTCAGTTGTGACCGGGGTTCTTCTAATTTTGGTCAGTTTGTTACCGGTCGTGGCTTTGCCAACGTTGGTCCACAAAATTCTTTTTGGTTTGATCGCGACAGCCCTCGGAATCTATTATCTCAAGCCGGCGATTCGATTTTGGCAGACTCCGAAAGATGAAACTGCTCGCAGTTTGATGTTGGCTTCCTTGGTTTACCTACCGCTTTACATGATGTTACTGCTGGCGGGTTGTTTAATTTAAGATGAGTGATTCTCCTTCAAGCATTCACAACCCTCATCCCGAAGTCGAACCTGAAAATCATTCGCACGGTGATCATGCCGGACTTGAGTATCAGCCTGCCGTGCCGGTGCCGCGCGGGAAATTGGCGATGTGGTTGTTCCTGTCTACAGAAATCATGTTTTTCACCGCGCTGATCGGAACTTACATCGTTTTAAGGTTCGGAGCGCCCGTCGGATCGTGGCCCAGTCCGGAGATGGTCGGAGTTGTCGAATGGATGGGGGCTATCAACACATTTGTTTTGATTTGTTCCAGCGTGACGATTGTTTTCGCTATGGAAGCTGCCAAGTTGAACCAATCGACTTTGGCCCGGAAATGGTTAGCCACGACTTTTGTTTTGGGGTGTTTGTTTTTGGGGATCAAAGGATTTGAGTACAACTCCAAATTCGAACATGGGATATATCCCCAGGCACCACGGAGTCTTCTCTATGATCGGGCGGACTTGAATTTTTTGGCGGGGTTGAAACAGAGTTGTGATGATCAAATCGCCCACCTGGAAAAAGCCGATGCCAGAGATTCCGAAGAGAAACCTGACAGCCATACCGATGATCAGTACGTTAATTCTTTGGAAAACCTAAGGCTATTTAGAACCGGCATGATTCAGTGGACTCGAACCAAGGTCGGAAAAACGGAAGACCCACGGATGAAAGAACTTTCTCTTGAATCACTGGCATACCAAATTCATCCGCATGGCCCCGATCCTGAATTGGAGGAGTTCATCTCTGCGGAGCATGCAGAGACCAAAGCTCAATTCGAATTTCATAATGCCGATTTAAAGCAACGCGAGCAGCGGGTCGTCAAACTTCAGGGTGAAATTGAAGACCTCAAATCTGAATTGGATTCAGCTAACGAGGATCAAAAACCGGCCATTCAGGAATCGATCGCCAAGGCAGATCAGTCCTTGATCGACGCAGCCGCCGCAGTTACGAAAACGCAAGATTTATTGAAACCGCTGGAATCGAGAATCGAAGCGATCAATCTATTTGGCAAAACCGAACACGGGATCAACGAGGATTTTCACTTCAAGTTACCGATGGTGATTCCGAGCGGAAATACTTGGGCAAATACCTATTTTTTATTGACAGGATTCCATGCAATCCACGTGATTGGTGGACTGATCGCATTCCTGGTGGTTTTGCCGATGAAGCTAGGCCCATCGACTGCGGGAATCCTTGAAAATCTTGGTCTTTACTGGCACTTCGTGGATATCGTTTGGATCTTCCTGTTCCCCTTGCTTTATCTTTTTTGAGGTCGGCCCATGAAGGACATGACTGATTCGTCAGAACAGGAGCCCGAATCCACCAACGCAGGTGAGCCTCAGGACCATCCCTCCAAGAATCACAGAGGCGTCTTTGTCGTCGTTTTTTTGATGCTTTGTGGGCTGACTGCGATTTCATTCTGGATCGCCAACTCGCCGTTAATGGATAACCGTATCTACGGCTGGGCAGCGATGATGGCTGTTTCAGTAGCCAAGGCGATGCTGGTTATCTTGTTTTTTATGCACCTATGGTGGGAACGAAGATGGAAATACGTTTTGACGATCCCGTCCTTGATAATGTCGGTTTTGTTGGTGATTCTGTTGATTCCCGACGTCGGCTATCGGACGCAAACTTACTCTAACGAGCGTCGAAGAAATGCGCCCGAAAGTGATTGGACCGGCGGAACAACGGTTTTACCTAATGAGGCAACA
>JBCCSJ010000187.1:0-11365 GCA_039200505.1 Planctomycetota bacterium
AGAGGAAGTTTAAAGTGAAATCGATGCTCAGCCCGCACCTTCTGGCGAAGGTGCCTACAGTACGTCCCGCTTGCCTACAGTACGTCCCGCTTGCCGAGCGGGACACGCACTTTATGAATAATTCGCAGTCAATAATTCGCCAGCGGTAGGGTCGAGCTTGAACGCTACCTGATAATCTTCGGAAGAGGAAATTTGAAGTGCAACCGATGCTCAGACTCGACAGCCCGCACCTTCTGGCGAAGGTGCCTACATACGTCCCGCTTGCCTACAGTACATCCCGCTTGCCGAGCGGGACAAGCAGTTGATGAATAATTGAACCGAGCGCAGGACCAGGCTTTCGCCAGACGATTCGCGGTAGACTAAATTTCGATGTTGAGGATACACGATGCTTTTTCCTCAGCGGCGATCTCCACCATTGCTTCGTCTGAATGATCGAAAATATGGCAAAAGGTTAAAGCATTTCGTAAAATTTGGTCTCGACAAAATTGTGGAGTCAAAAAATATGTTAGTGAGAACTCGCAAACGTAAGATCTACTTGAGCCGCTCTAGCTGGATACTTTGGTTAGTCCTAATTTTTTTAACCACTCTTGTTCAAGCGAGCGATGACGAAAACGATGTTCATGTTCCCATTACCGATGCGGCCCTCCAGCATGTTCAAGCCGTTCGCAAATCCATGCCAAATGGCTGGCAATACTTAGGCCGGGTAACTCCAATTCAAAGCGGAAGCGGCGGTCCATCACTGCTTGGTATCGGAATGGAAACATTGGACCGCGAATTCATTATTTTTGACGAGGTCCAGCCGTACCTCAAACCGCTGGGAGCCCGATGGGTGAGGCTACAATCTGGATGGAATAAAACCGAATCCAAGCCAGGCGTTTTCGATTTCGCATGGCTCGACAAGATTGTTGATGGATGTGTCGAGGCCGGACTTGAGCCTTGGCTCCAACTTTCTTACGGAAACACCAATTACCCCGAAGCTGGAGGAATTGGATTATCGACGGGTCTCATCAAATCAAAAGAGGGTTTTGAAGCTTGGGAGCGGTATACGACACGCGTTGTTCGGCGCTATCGTGACCGCGTTGATCGTTACGAAGTTTGGAATGAACCTTACGGTAGTTGGCGACAACATAAACAAGACGAAATTGCTGATTTATATTATGAATTGTATTTACGAACTGCTCAAATAATTCGTCGAGAGGATCCGGGTGCACAAATCTTTGCTTTAGGCCTAGCAGCAGTCGGAAAACATGATCACTTCGCCGGTCTTATCGACCGATTAAAAGTTGCCGGAGGATTAGAGTTTCTCGATGGTATTTCATTCCATGGCTATGCAACAAATCCAGACGATTTTTTTCATCATGTTTCCCGCATGCGAACCTACCTCGATATTCACGCTCCCCATGTCGCTCTTTGGCAGGGAGAAAACGGAGCCCCCTCGCGTAGGCAATCGATGTTTGCGTTGAAGGACCAGGATTGGACTGAATTATCTCAGGCAAAGTGGAATTCTCGGAGGGCTCTAGCTCATATTGGTCGAGATATCCCGTTCACACAGTTTCAAATCTCAGATATGCGATACGCCAAACGTGCCGATCGTCCGAATTTTAAAGGACTTCTGGAAACGCGTGATGATCGCACCGTAATCGGCCCCAAGCTTGCTTACTTTAGTTACCAGACCGTGAATGCTTTGTTTCCAGGTTCAGTTCAAGCAAAATCTACGACACGACGAATAGAATCAAATTTAGCATCATTGGCAACCTTCCGATTTCAGGATTCAACCACTGGTCGCACCCGATTTGCACTTTGGAATTCCGCAGAACGTCCCAATGAGTCTTATCAGCGGCAGGCGATTGAAGTTGCTTTGCCCGACTTCGATGCGAAAGAAATCGTATACATCGATGTCGCAACTGGTGCGGTCTTTGAACCGCCCCGCGGACATGACAAAACAGATTTATTTCGTCGCTTTGGCGATCTGATTGTTATTCGTGGCCTCCCGATTTGGGACTCTCCCATAGTGCTTGCAGACAGATCGGACATTAAACTCATTAAATAAGAAAAGGAGCGGCAGAAGGTGGCTACAGTACGTCCAGCGGGAAAAGCAGTTGATAGATAATTAGCCATCGGTAGGGTCGAGCTTGAACGCTACCTGATAATCTTTAGAAGAGGAAGTTTAAAGTGAAATCGATGCTCAGCCCGCACCTTCTGGCGAAGGTGCCTACATACGTTTTGCCGAGCGGGACAAGCAGTTGATGAATAATTCGCAGTCAGTAATTCGCCAGCGGTAGGGTCGAGCTTGAACGCTACCTGATGGTCTTCGGAAGAGGAAATTTGAAGTGAAAGCGGTGCTCAGACTGAAATAAGCCCGCACCTTCTGGCGAATTTACCTACATTCGTTTTGCCGAGCGGGACAAGCAGATGATGAATAAATTGCAGTCAATAATAGGCCATCGGTAGGGCCGAGCTTGAACGCTACCTGTTCGTTTCGGAAGAGGAAGTTTGAAGTGAAAGCAATGCTCGGACTGAAATAAGCCCGCACCTTCTGGCGAAGGTACCTACATTCGTTTTGCCGAGCGGGACAAGCGTTTTCGATGTTGATCGGTACGGTTCCTAATCTAATCGTCGGCGGCAATCTCTGCCATGGCTTCATCGGAAATGTTGAAGTTAGCCGAAACGGATTGGACGTCATCGTGATCGTCGAGAGCTTCCATCAGTCTGAGCACTTTACGTGCGTCGTCGACTTCGAGATCCACGGTATTTTGAGGGATGCGGGTGACTTGCTTTGATACGCATTCAATTTCGGCTGCATCGAACGCATCGCTGACGTCTGAATAGGCATCGGGATCACAAATCACTTCAAAATTTTCGTCCTGACTGGAAATATCTTCGGCTCCTGCTTCCAGTGCCAACTCCATCAGTTTTTCTTCATCTACCGTAGAACTAGAAACTATCAGCAGACCTTTGCGATCAAACAGGTAACTCACGCAACCTGTGGCTCCCATTTTGCCGCCTCCCTTTTCGAACAATTTTCGCAACTCGGGCGCGGTACGATTCCGGTTGTCTGTCAAAATATCGCACATCACTGCGACGCCGCCGGGGCCGTAACCTTCGTAAATAATTTCCTCGTAATTCGACCCGTCTGTTTCGCCGGAACCTTTTCGGATGGCCCGTTCAATGTTGTCCTTGGGCATGCTGACAGCTTTGGCATCGGCGATAGCTGTCCGAAGTCGTGAATTCCCTGCTGGATCAGGGCCACCCTGTTTCGCGGCTACAATGATCGCTTTTGAAAGCTTGCTCCACATTTTGCCACGTTTGGCGTCAGTCGCAGCTTTCTTGTGTTTGATATTCGCCCATTTACTGTGGCCAGCCATGATTATTCTCCAGTAAAAGTTCCCATCCTGATCAGGCCATCTGAATTGCCGTTTTCGATCTATTGATTTGCGGCACTATTCATTATTCCAGTTCGACACGACAATTCGTTTATCCAAATGTTATCTCGGTTTCTTCTTCGATAGTTTGCTGGTTGCCGATTTTTTTGTCGTGGCCTTCTTTTTAGTCGCTTTTGATTTAGTGACTTTCTTGGCGACTTTCTTCTTGGTGGATTTGGTCGCTTTAGTCGCCTTGGTCGCTTTCTTTTTAACTACTTTGGATGGTTTTTTCTTGACTACTTTCTTTTTGGCTGTCTTCTTCACCGCGGCTTTTTTGGCTGGAGCTTTCTTGGTCGTTGTCTTTTTTACGACCTTTTCAGTTTTGGTCACTTTCTTTTCAACCACCTTTTTCTTTTTGGTTGCTTTGGTCGACTTGACCGCCTTCTGCGGTTTCGTTTCGACTTCTACCGGAGGTTCTTCTGGAGGCGGTGGTGGGATGACTTCTTTGATTGGGTCAGTCTTTTTCATGCCTCGTTTAGGCAAGCGGCTTTTCGAGTCGGTGCCCAACTTGGCAACTTTGTCACGCACGGTTGGTTTAAACATTCCTGCTTCAAACTCGGCCGCAAGCTGGTGCGTCAAAACGAAAAATTCAACACCTTTGGCCTTAGGAATGGTTCGCTCAAGACCTGATACTTTTCGAGAATCTGCTTCGTCTTCGGAAACGATTCCGATCGTGTAAAACAATCGCATCATCGCCCGATCGAGAGGAATCGAGTGCCCCGAAAGTCCGTTTTGAGCCACGTAGGAAATCACAAACGGAGACACGCCTTTGAATCTTTCGAACGTTTGAACGGCTCGACTGAGGTTTTCCTTTTTAAGGAACTCAAGATCGTAGGTGTAATACTTTTCGAACACGCCATGAAGGGTCTTTTTGATTGATTTGGCGGTTTCTTCGGGTACCGAAACTCCCTTGCAGCTTTCCGCAAGTTCGGCGACCGTGGTAACCCGGACTTCATTCCAATCGAAAAAATTCTCTTGAAGCCTTCCCATTGCTTCGTCAGCAGCCTCAAAAGTAGAGTTTTCAAGACAACAGCCGTAGATGAGGTGCTCTAAAACTCCCCGATTGGCCGGTTTGATGAACGAGTAATTTTTCTTGGCATACTTAAAAAGCTTGTTGATTAAATCGGCTCGATTTTTGGCTGACATGGATTTCGCGTTCTGGGTCCAAAATTTTATTTATTTCAAGGCTTTTCACAGGGTAGTTCAAACTCAATTTTCGACCAGATAGCGTTCGTCCCAAATCTGTACAAATCACGTTGCGGATAGATTTGGTCCAATTTTTCACGCTGGCTTCTGGACTATTCTCGGGCAAGCCTTGCTCCCTCAATCTGGCAGCAAAACTTCGAATCGTTTGCAGACTACCTCTTATTCGCGGTTGCAGTAAATCAGGTTCGTATCAAAAGAGAAGACTCACGACGGAATCCACTTTTAAACTCAGGACTGGGTTTCTTCAGCAT
The DNA here is from genome assembly GCA_039200505.1 of Planctomycetota bacterium. Lineage (GTDB taxonomy): Bacteria > Planctomycetota > Planctomycetia > Pirellulales > Pirellulaceae > Mariniblastus. The sequence goes on from JBCCSJ010000187.1 coordinate 4,880, forward strand.
CCACACCGGTGTCGGTACCCAGTCCAGGAATCGGGGGTTCGTGGTCGTCTGTGGACACCGAATCGGCGTTTTCAGCGGCGGCCCGTTCCCGGGGTAGAACCTCTTCCAAAATTCGAGTCACGGTCATTGCATTTTGCATCCCTTTATCGATGACAAACTCGATTCGGGGGGTGTATTTTGTGTCGATCCGTGTCCCAACTTTTTTTTGCAAGTATCCGGCCGCACTCTGAAGTCCATGCAAACAAAGGCTTTGTTTTTTTTCATCGCCCATGACCGACACGTTGACTTTTGCTTGCCGAAGATCGGCAGACACTTCGACCATGGTCACCGTCACATCGCTGATTCTCGGATCTTTAAGATCAGTAATGATTGCCATGCTGACCACTTCGCGAATGGCTTGCGCGGCTTTCAGGACACGACGTGAACTCATCGGGTTAGCTTCTCCTGGAGGAATTACAAAACAAAAGCTTTAAAGTGTTCGAGCGATTTCTTCGATTTTGTATGCTTCGAGCGTATCGCCTTCCTTCACGTCATTGAACTTTTCAAGCTTGATCCCGCATTCCATCCCTCGCTGAACTTCTTTGGCGTCATCCTTTTCACGTTTGAGGGATTCGATTGCGTAATCACCAATCACGGTCTGATCTCGAATCACTCTCATGCGACATTCACGGGCGACTGACCCACGCATGACACGGCAACCAGCAATGGTTCCGGATTTGCTGATGTTGAAAGTTCGAAGCACCATCGCCATCCCAAGTTCAACCACTTGTTCTTCCGGTTTCAGACGACCTTCCAATGTCGCCTTGAGGTCATCGGTAATCTTATAGATCACATCATATCGACGGACTTCGACGCCCAATTCGTCGCTCAACGAACGAGCCTCTTCGTTGGCTACGACATTGAAAGCGACGATGACAGCACTGGAAGCATGGGCTAATCGAATGTCACCGACTGAAACACCACCGGTTAAAGCTTGCAGGATTTTGATCTCGACTTCCGGATGGGAAATCTTTCCCAACTCTTTTTGAATCGCTTCAATGGATCCTTTAACGTCCGCTCGAATGATCAAATTAAGCGTGACGACATCGTCGATATCTCGCTTCAGGCTTCCTTCTTCAAGCAGTTTCATGAAGTCTTGCAGAGAGGTCTCAACACTTCGTCCACCGACTTGTTCAATCTTACCACGAGTCTTTCGTGTTTCGGCCACTTCGCGAGCCTTGGCGACCGAGTCCACCACATAAAATTTATCGCCAGCACCGGGAGCTTCGTCCAGACCGGTTAAGTTCACCGGTGTGGAAGGAGCCGCTTCTTCCAGCCGAACTTTATGGCGAAGTGTGTCGTGCATCGCTTTGACTTTACCGAACGCGCCGCCACAAACGACGATATCGCCAACTTTTAGGGTTCCAGTTTGAACCATCAACTTGGCAATCACTCCGCGATCAGACTGCTGTTCGGCTTCTAAACAAGTACCGTAGGCCGGCCGATCCGGGTTTGCTTTGTATTCGTGCAATTCGGCAGTAACAAGAATCGTTTCCAACAGTTCATCCAATCCGATCCCTTTGATGGCACTGGTTTTGACAACCTCGGTATCGCCGCCCCATTCACTGGGCAGCAATTCGTGCTGAGCCAGATCCTGCATCGCTTTGTCGGCCGTGACACCGGGCAAGTCGATTTTGTTAAGTGCGACGATGATGGGAACGCCAGCGGCTTTAGCATGGCTAATTGCCTCTTCGGTTTGAGGCATAATTCCGTCGTCGGCGGCCACTACCAACACAGCGATATCCGTAACGTTCGCTCCCCGAGCTCTCATTTCGGTAAATGCTTCATGACCGGGAGTGTCGACGAATGCGATTTTTTGTTCCCCTTTGGAAATCTGATAGGCTCGGATGTGTTGGGTAATCCCTCCAGCTTCTCCGGACACCACATCAATTCCGATCAGGGCATCTAAAAGCGAAGTTTTTCCGTGGTCGACGTGCCCCAAAAAGGTCACGATTGGAGGCCGAGCTACCAAAGAATCGGGATCGTCTTCAATTTCTTCGAACTGAGAGACAACTTCTTCTTCGAGCGATTGTTGCGATCGAAGATCAACATCAACTTTAAAGTGTTCAATTAACAACTCGACGAAATCGTCATCGAGCGTCGAATTGATATTCTTCATCGACTCGTCGCCAAGTTGTTTGCAAGTCAGGACAACTTGCACAGCGGGGACACCCGCCGCTTCTGAAAATTCGCGTACAGTGCAGGGGAGCTCCAAGACCACACTTTCTTTTCTCGGAGCAGCCGTATTGGTAACCGGTCCAGTTCTTTTACGTCGATAGGGTGACGGGCCTCGTGAAGACTGTCTTCGTTGACGGCTCGAGCGAAGCCCCATTATGTCTTCGGCGGCAGCCGGCTTGGTTCGCCGTCCTCTACCGCGAGATGGCATTTCGCCAAGCAGATCCTTGTCTTTACCCTCTTCGCCGGTTCCACCTTTGCCTTTTTTACGTTTGTTTTTCGCGTTGGTCAGATGTTCCAGCGGTGCCGCTCCCGCTCCTGCAGCCGACATGGTACGGATGGCATCTTGAGGCAGCGCGATGTCAGGTTTTTGGACTTTTTCCTTGGGTGCCGATGAACCGACGGTGGGTTGCTTGACATCGGGCATTGCAGCGACACGAATGTTAGCACCCGGCTTCTTCCCTTTCACTTCTTTACTTTTTGAAGAATCGCCTCGACTGCCAGATTTCGGACGATCAAGATCCCTTAACTCTTTGCGACGGTGAAGCGGACCGGGACGCCGAGGAGTCAATGGTGCCTGCGCAGCTGGCTTAACGGGCGCGGGCTGTTCGGGCTGTTTGACCTTAGGAGGTTTGGCAACGGCTGGCTCAGCAGCAGGTTTGGAACCCTTCACTCGAGACAGCAATCCACCGGCCGAGCCAGTCATTTTTTGAGGACCTGTTGGTTTGGCGACTTCGCTGGCCGCTGATGTGGGTGACTCTGAAGTGACTGGTTCGACTGCGGACGTTGTCTCGGGTTCTTCTTCAGGAACTTCTTCGACAACTTCTGTTTCGACGACTTCCGTAGCTGGTTCTTCAACAGGACTTGATTTGGAAGTGACAATCTCGCCAATTTTCTTTTTGTGCTGAGTTGTCGTGGGTCGAACAGGAACTCCTACTTCCTGTTTGAGGGGCTCCGGTTCTGCTTTTGCCCCTGCCATAAAATCTTTGATAATGGCGACTTCAGATTCGTCGAGACTTGCTAGCGCAGACCCCTTACCCTTGATATTGGCTTGTTCGCAAATATCAAGCAATTCTTTATTATCGAGCCCAAGCTCTTTTGCAAACGCGTAAATGCGTACCGACACTCGGAATAACCTTCCTTTTGATTTTGGCGGATAAATCCCGCCAAAAGTAATTGCCTTAATTGGTTACATAAAACGTCCCCTCTGCCAATCATATTGAAACTGAACCACTCAATTTCAACAGGCACAGACACGATTTGTTTTTGTGCGACCGAGCAAAAGAGTCTGATTTTCATCAGGAACCCCTTACCAAGCCAAAATTATTTCGAATCAGACAGTGGAGATTATTCACTGGGCTGATCCTTTGATTTTTGTTCATCGACGACACCTCCGCTTTCACCAGAATCCTCTTCCTTGGCTTCAGTTTCAGTTGGAGACACGGCGGCCTCTGCCGCAGCGGCAGCCTGCACTCGGGCGGCGGCTTCAGCGGCAAGTTTTTGAGCACGTTTCTCTTCTGCCTGACGGATTTCAGCCTCTTCGGCTAGAGTTTCCGCTTGGTCAACAATGGCGTCGACTTGTTCGGCGGTTAATTCGCCCATTTCCATCAGATCCGTCGGCTCAATCACCGACAAATCATCGTAAGACAAATAGCCTTCTCCTACCAGTCGATTTGCCAATTCTTCGTCAACTCCATTCAACTGGGTAAATCCGCGAACGGCCCGGTCGATTTGTTCTTCTAACTCTGACTGGGTCATGATTTCGATGTCCCACTTACAGAGTTTACTCGCCAAACGCACGTTTTGGCCTCTTTTGCCGATCGCGAGCGATAATTGGTCATTTCTTACCAAAACAATCGCTCTGCCCATCATCTGACACAAGATCACTTCGTCAACTTCAGCCGGCTGGAGTGCGTTAGGAATCATATTCATCGGATCTTCGTCGAACCGAACAATATCAATTCTTTCACCAGCAAGCTCATCGATGACCATTTTTATTCGATTTCCGCGCACACCGACGCATGCACCCACGCAATCGACTTTGGAATCAATGCTGCTCACAGCAACCTTGGAACGATAACCGGGTTCTCTTGAAATCGCGTTAATCGTGATCACACCATCTGCAATTTCCGGAATCTCACTTTCAAACAGTCTTTGCACAAAAACCGGTCGAGTCCGACTAAGCACGACCTTCACTCGGCTCCCCTGAGCCTTCACCTCGGTCACTAAGGCGCGGATCCTTTCGTTCGGCTGATGCGTCTCGCCGGGAATCTGCTCACTTCTAGGAAGAATCGCCTCCACTCCGCTGATCGTAACGGTCGTCACGCGGCCATCACTCCGATGGACGCTTCCGGACACGACGTCATTGATGATTTCGCTGAATTCGTCAATCTGGACATTCCGTTCGGCCTCGCGAACCTTCTGAATGATCACTTGTTTGGCCGTTTGAGCCCCAATTCGGCCGATGACTTCTTCATAATCCAACTCTTCCTGACCGCATCGACCTGCGATCTGGCCGCTATCTCGCTCAATAATGAATTCAATATCAGCGTCCTCACCAAAGTGCTTGCGGGCTGCGGAAACCAAAGCTGATTCGATCGCGACAAAAACGACTTCCTTTTCGATATTTTTTTCGCGGTGAAGTGAATCAACAATTCGCAATACTTCGTTTGGATTCATCTCTCTACTCTTTCAAAATGTTTTTACCAGTTCCCGGGTCAAACCAAATGACTCGGTTCTGATCCAATTCCAGGTGAACGATTTGGCCCACCCGAAAAATTCGATCGGAATCGACTCGAACTACCAAGTTCGAATCTGCCCCGCTCTTTATTGATTCATCATTCGAACCTACTAATTCACAGTGGATCGTCGTCGACTCTCCAAGTTGTTCCAAATCTGAAACCTTACCTTTCAATGGCCCAGTCTCAGTTAAACGGATATCCTCGGGACGGATCCCTAAAGTCACCGGTTGTTTCGAGGGCCAATTTTCAAAACCGCCCTCGGTTTGCCAATCCATTGAAAAATCCCCTTCAAATCGAAATCCATTTTCGATTCTCACGAGCTTTCCCTGACAAAGATTGATCGGTAGGCTTCCGATAAACTTTGCCACAAACAAGCTGGATGGCTGCCTGTAAATTTCAAGCGGCGGTCCTACCTGCAAAATCTTTCCTTCATTCATCACGGCAACCCGACTTCCTAACGTCATCGCTTCGACTTGGTCGTGCGTTACGTAAATCATCGTCGCGTTCAATTCGCGATGCAGCCGTTTCAGTTCGATCCGTAATTGTTGCCGAAGTTTGGCATCGAGGTTCGAAAGTGGCTCGTCAAACAAAAACGCCGCCGGATTCCGCACAATCGCACGCCCTAAAGCGACACGTTGGCGTTCACCGCCGGACAACTGATGCGGCTTTCGGTCGAGCAAATGTTCAATGCCCAATCGACCAGCCGTCTGTCGAACCTTTTCATCAATCTCAGAAATAATGCGGCCATCGTTGGCAGCTTTCCGAGGCTGAAAAATCTTTCTTAATCCACGACCAATGACTCCATCACCCAACAAACCACCAAAGTGGCGCAACATCAATCCAAACGACATGTTTCTGTATACCGACATGTGCGGATACAGTGCATAGTTCTGGAACACCATGGCAATGTCACGATCGCGAGGTGCCACATTGGTAACAACTCGATCCGCGATGATTACATCACCCTGAGTTCCAGTTTCAAGCCCCGCTATTAAACGAAGAGTTGTACTTTTGCCACAACCACTCGGTCCAACGAGAACCAGAAACTCGCGATTTTCGATTTCGAGGTTGATCGAATCGACTGCAACCGATCCGCCCGGAAAACGCTTAGTTACATTTTCCAGTTTCACTTTGGCCATCAATCATCCAGCTGCCAAGCAATTTCTTGATGGCTATCCTGGCGTTTCGACCCTTTTGGATCGACACGACCATCAATCGTCCTCAAAGACAGCAACCTGCCCAAAACCCGAAAATCAACACTTAAGATACCCAAGTGCCCTGAGTCAGTCAACGCAATGGTGGTCTCGTTGTCGGTGCAATCCCCCCAAAAAGTGGAGAGAGCGGAAGTGAATTGCTCGGGTGTTCAATAAGTGGTTAAAGAGTCCTACCGAGGCTTTGGATCCCCAAACCTTTTTCCGGTTTTAAGGCAAAACGGTGTTTGTACTGAAATAGAGTGCACCTTCTGGCGAAGGTGCCTACGTATGTCCCGCTTGCCGAGCGGGACAGGCGGTTGATTTGGATTCGCCTTCGG
>JBCCSJ010000188.1:0-11348 GCA_039200505.1 Planctomycetota bacterium
ATCGCTCCCAGTTCCAAAGAAACCGCCAATAGCGCACCTGTTTTTCGCCGATGAATTTTTTCAAGCGTTTCAATATTCCCATCAGCAAATTGCATGTTCAAATCATCTGCTTGGCCCCCCACCAATTGACAGGGACCGGATGCGACGGCCAGTGCCATGATGCAATCGTTGGCTGCTTCGACAGGCTTGACCTCGCGAGCAATCGTTTCAAACGCCAGTGGAATCAGACCGTCTCCTGCCAAGATTGCGGTTGCTTCGTCAAATTGAATATGACAAGTCGGTTTTCCTCTGCGTAGCTCATCGTTGTCCATGGCTGGCAAGTCGTCATGGATCAAGGAATAGTTGTGAATCATTTCAACCGCACATGCGGCCGGCATGGCTTTAGCTGGGTCTCCGCCGCAAACTTGAGCCGCCGTGAGCACCAACAGCGGGCGAATCCGTTTACCTGGAGCCAGCAAGCAATACCGGATTGCTTGCCGAAGGTGATTAGGGCAATCCGAATCGAATTGGGTAAGTCGATCTAAATTCTCATCGATCAAAGTTCGATAAGATTCGATCTCAGGTGGAAACAAGGTCGTGCTGGGACTAGGCATTTTTGATTTCTTGTTCAACTGAGAAAGCCGGTGAAAACTAACCCAGTTTAAATGATCGACGAATCCTGTCTATCATCTATGAATCGTAAAGGCGTTCAATTCGAATTATTTGCAGACCCTTTTTCGAAGCCAAGGGTGGGCTGTTTGCGAACCATTGGTTGTCGTTTCAGGTAGGTGAGCGACCGCCAAATCCACTCAACAGGTCCGAATCGAAAATGTTGGAGCCAAATGGGCGAAATCGCCAACTGAAAACACCAGATCGCCAATACAACCCCTACCAGCTCCAGTCGCGTCAGATAGCCAAACCAACCCAGACCATGTCCATAAAATATGAGAGTGCAGATAACGCTCTGGGATAGATAATTAGTCAAGGCCATCTGTCCAACTGCAGCCAAACGTTTTTTGAATCCACTGTAGTATTGACTCTTGATCCATAAGTTGATCAGGCAGATGTAACCAAGGCTGACGCCGACTCCGCCGACATAGTTGGGTGTGCTGCCTTGAAAAAATGAATACTCAAATTCCCAGCGATAATAGTGGTTGAGATAAACTCCGACCAAACAAGCTAAAAATCCTGGGATCAAGCAGAGTGCAGCTCCCCAGCGATAAAACTTTGCCGATCTATCTCCTGTTATCACTCCGTACTGGTACAGAGCAGATCCAATCAATAGAAGCCCGCCAGTTCTCCAGAAAAATACCAATGGAAACAGAAATAGTTCGAAAGCCAAGGCCGTTTGACTGCGGGACGGGAGATGCTCGAAGTAGGACCCGCGATAGACATCGAGTTCCCCCTGAACGACTTCGCTCGAAGGTTGCCAATTTTCCATCATTTCGTTTCGAGAGGTTTCATCCCACTGTGGCAGCGACATCCCCAACAGCAGGTTGATTCCTACACCAATCATCAACAAAACAAGGCCGATGAATATTCTCCAAGTGGGACGAAAACGAAGACAAAAATAAAGCAACATACCTGTTATTGCATAAATAAATAAAATGTCGCCGAACCATAACAGGTGGCCATGCATAAGTCCGATAAGAGCCAGCCAAAACATTCGGCTGTAATGAAGTTTTAAGGGGGATTTGCCCTTAGCCATCGTCCGGTCTCGCATGACAGAAATCCCTGCTCCAAATAGCAAGGAGAACAACGACCAGAACTTGATGTCGAAAAAAATGTGCCCTAAAAACCAGACGCACCAGGTCGTGCCGGAAATTTCTCCCATCGACATTGGATTGCTATATTTGCATCCAGGCAACCCGAACGAAAGGATGTTCATCATTAGAATGCCCAGAACAGCTATCCCGCGAATCACGTCTAAAGACAAAAATCGCTGGGATTGTTCGACGGGACGAAGTTGCCCTGATTTTTTTTCGCTCGGATCGTTCTGCGGAATCGAATTCATTTTGCCATTTCGATTAGAACAACGAATCCGAAGAATCTGGGTCTAAGTCTTCATCCAATGAGGGGCTGGTCCTTGCCGAGTCCGGTTCTTGAAAGGTGGCTTCATCGTTAAATGGCTGAGTTACCAGATTTCCATCGTCGTCTAGATTTACCAGTAGTTCGATTTTTCGCTGTGCTTTTTCCAAGGCAGCAAAACACTGTTTCAAATTGTGAATACCCTGTTCGTATTTTTCCAGGGATTCAGTCAACGTAAGTTGGCCGCTTTCCATTTCAGAGACGATAAACCGCAAATTTTCGAGCGAAGTCTCGAAAGGAACTTCAGCCTCTTTTTTGGCAACTGTTTTCTTTTTTTGAGCCAACAGGAATTTCTCCGATTAAGGGGACCGAAAGATAATGACCGCCATCAACTCCAACAAGAGGTGATGTTTTCAAGGGGTGCATCTCGCGAGCCGCGTTTTACATTCATCGCCTCGGGGAAGGTGTACTACCAGGAAGCAAAATAGTAGCATGGCGCTCGGAGTTTCCAAGGTCATGCCATTCGGAGCTATTTTGTAACGGTTGCCGCATCCGAATGCCCTACAAGTGTTCGCAATCAAACCGGATTATAGCTGGAAACAGATCGTCACGAGGGATCGGATTCGTCCGTCATTTTTTCGTCAATGATCGAGCCCACTACCGATTGGAAAAAGCCATCGTTTGTCGTGGTTGTGAGCGTGTCCCCCGAATTCAATTGGCGGACACTGGTGACAAGTTTGCCATCCGACAGCTGCGTCAGACTGTACCCTCGGCTTAAAACCGAAAGCGGATTGACGCTATTTAAACGCGCCGAATACTCATTGAGATACTGTTTGTTTTGAGAGATTCGAAAATCCGCCGAGCGCTTCATCTGATTCAATAGATTGTCAAGTTCGATCGCTTGCGACTGGATCAGATCCAGCGGGCGAGTCAGTACGGGTCGGTTAGCGAGTTGTTCGACAGTCCCCCGAGCCTGATCCGAAATTCGAACTAGGCTAGTCACAAGTCTTTGACGCATCGTTCCCAACCAATTGACGACTTCGTCGAATGAGGGAGTCAATTTTTCAGCGGCTTCCGAAGGTGTCAGGGCCCGAAGATCAGCGACCAAGTCAGACAAAAGGACGTCCGTTTCATGGCCGACCCCCGATATCACAGGAATTTCAGAATTGAAAATGGATCGAACGACAATCTCTTCGTTAAAACTCCAAAGGTCCTCAGCGCTCCCTCCACCACGGGTCACCACGATGACATCCGGCCGCGGCTGAAATTGATTGCAAAGATGCACGCCGGTTGCGATTTCGTGAGCTGACCCAGGGCCTTGCACCTTAACGGGAACAACGGTCAGTCGCAATCTTGGCCAACGGCGAGAAATCACTTGCAGAAAATCTCGAATCGCCGCACCGGCGGGACTGGTCACAACCGCCACATGATTGGGAAACCGTGGCAACGCTTTTTTGTGTACCGGGTCAAAAAGTCCCTCAGCTGAAAGTTTGGCTTCCAGTTGTTTCCTGGCGAGCTCAAGTTCTCCCATCCCCTGCGGTTTCAAAGACCGAATGATCAGTTGATAAGTTCCGCGTTGAGCATAAACGTCGATATCGCCACCGCAGATTACCTCTAACCCGTTTTTGGGCTCAAACCTTATCCTCATCAGATTGCTTTCCCAGATTATGCCGCTGATTTGGGACGATTTATCCTTCAGCGTCAGGTAGACATGCCCCGATGCTGCCCGGGTCATTCCAGAAATTTCTCCAGCAACCCATACCGAAGAAAAATTTCGATTGAGATTGAATTTGATATCCCGAGTTATCTGGGAAACGGTTCGGACATTCGATTTGGAGGCTGACATCGATTGGAATGCAAAACTGGGGACAGTAATCTACGAATTTTGCCACGAGAAGTAACCTGACCGCAACCGCCGGTTTGATTGGAATCCGCCCAAAATCGCCAAGCGCAATGTTCGGTCCATACTTTCGGTTCGGTCCAACGATTCGCGAAAGATTGGCGCCGAAGTTGTCAGATTGTCAATTTCTTTCAAAAAAACCATAATGGGGTGCTTCATCATCCAAGCTAAGGAATATGAGGCGATTCAAATGCAGGACAAAATTCGCACCAAAGCCATCACGTTTGACGACGTATTAATCGAGCCACGATATTCCGAAGTTGTCCCTTCCGAGGTGGATGTTAGCACTCACCTGACTCAAAGAGTCAAACTCAACATTCCGCTACTTAGCTCCCCCATGGATACAGTTACCGAACATGCCATGGCGATCGCATTGGCTAAAGTCGGCGGTCTGGGCGTAATCCACAAAAATATGTCCGCCGAACTGCAGGCGGAAGAAGTTTACAAGGTCAAGCGATCAGCCAATGGGATCATTTTCGATCCTGTTACGCTGCCCCCCGATGCTACCGTCGGTCAGGCCAAGGACATCATGAGCCAGCACAACGTCTCAGGAGTGCCGATCGTGCATGCAGATGGAATGCTAGCGGGAATTTTGACTCGCAGAGATTTAAGGTTCCTTGAGACGGTAGAAATCGCGGTTTCCGAAGTAATGTCCTCCGATCCGCTGGTGACGGCCACGGGGACTGTAACGCTTGAGGAAGCTGAGAAAGTTTTAACGGCAAAAAAGGTGGAGAAGCTTTTGCTGATTGACGAACATAAAAAACTAAAGGGACTTATTACGATCCGAGACATCGACATGATGCGTCGGTTCCCCAATGCGTGTAAGGATACGCAGGGGCGTTTGAGAGTTGGAGCCGCCATTGGCGTCTATGACTTCGAACGGGCTGAAAAGCTGATCGAAAAAGATGTGGACGTCTTGATCGTCGATAGTGCCCACGGTCACTCGAAAAACGTGATTGAAACGGTTCGAGAGATCAAACAACGTTGGGATATCGACGTGGTTGCAGGAAACATTGCGACTTTCGAAGGTTGCCAAGCGTTGGTCGATGCAGGTGCGGATGCTGTAAAAGTTGGCATTGGCCCCGGATCGATATGCACTACCCGTGTGGTGAGTGGAATTGGAGTGCCACAAATTACGGCGATCTACGACGCCGTTCAATATGCTGGCCAACGAAACATTCCAATCATTGCAGACGGTGGTGTCCGGTATTCCGGAGATATTACCAAAGCGATTGCTGCAGGTGCCAACTGTGTGATGATCGGCGGATTATTCGCCGGATTGGCAGAAAGCCCTGGCAGGACGATTTTATACCAGGGACGCACTTTTAAAGTGTACCGCGGTATGGGATCGCTGGGTGCGATGGCCAAGGGATCAAGCGAACGTTATCGGCAGACAAGTTCGGGACCTGGAAAACTGGTCCCCGAGGGCGTCGAAGGTCGCGTTCCGTTTAAGGGGGCACTTAGCGATTTCGTCTACCAACTGGTAGGAGGATTGCGTGCGGGTATGGGATATTGCGGCACGCAAACCATCGAAGAACTAAGAAGAGACGCGAAATTTATTCAGGTATCAGCGGCTAGCGTAAGAGAAAGCCACCCCCATGATATTGCGATCACACAAGAAGCCCCAAATTATTCGTCGGAGTCAGACGAAAAAGTGTAGTTTCACCGGTGTTCTTCCCAGAACAGTCCTAACAGGTTGGATCGCTTGGATAGGCCTGATTGGTCTCTGTTGGCTTCCTGAAGCTGCGGCTCAAAATTTCCGGTCGCCATCTTATCCGGTGCCTCAATCGCAAATCTCAGGTTCGCGAGGTCAGAGTTCGCAGACCTCCGCCCAGTCACCTAACCAGGTGACGGCGATGGATCAAGCTTTACTCGCGGCCAAGTTGAAGCACGCAGAACAACTGCGTCAACAAATGATCCGCGTTGAACGAGAACAAGGTGCCGGATACGGATTCGCGGCAAATGCATTCAAGGCCCAGCAAAATTACTTGGCCGAAACTGCCTATGAAGAATATCTCGCCTATCAAAAATTTGCTCAAAACAATCAAAGTCAGAATCAGAGCGGACAACTGGCCGCAATGCGACAGCCTTCCGTTTCGACATCGAGTCAATTTTCTAGACAAGCTCGAAATTTGAATCAGGAGGTTCCAGCGAATTCTCAGCGGGCGTCGAATGGGCTTTTTTCAACAAGTACGTTGCCGTCTCGCATACCAGTTCAATCTAACGGAGTCCAGTCGCCGACTTCGGCAGCTCAAGCCCACAACCACCAGTACTCGGGCGGACCTGTCAGAAGGTATGCATCCGCAGATGGCTCCGCTTCGCGATATGCTCCTCCAGTGCACATTCCACCTCAGGCTAACGGTTACCGAGCGGTTCCGCAGAAAACGGAAAGAACGGTTCGGCAATCCGTTGGGACTGATTCGCGGTACGCACAGCGGCGTAATCCGGTCAACATGTCCTTCGGAGACATATCTCAGTCAGCGTCCAGCCCTCAACCCGCAGTCAAGTCGACCGCTCCGAAAACGAGGACGCAGCGTATCGACCCCCCCAAAAATCCAAAGCCCCAAACCGGACCTGTTTCGAATAATCAAAATCCATTCCAGCGAGACCGATATATTTTGGACGACCCGAACGCAGAATTGCAAGATAAGATCGCTGGCCTGCTTTCCAAACCACGTTATCAAAAAACGAGCCGAGTCGGTTCAAAAGTCGATTCTGATGGTCCTGCGAAAAAACCGACACTCCAATCGAACCCCAAAGCCAAGTTTTCGCATCGAAAGCAACCAAACAAAAATGCTCGTCCGAAACGGCAACAATGGGTTCAAAATCAATCTAATTTTTTAAACACGGCACGATCTGTTTCCGCAAAGAGGCTCGGAAGTTCCGAGGTTGTCGCTGGGACTAGGGTAGAGACGACTCCTGAAAGGTTGATGCAATCTGATCCTGTTCCTTCGGCTGATCTAGACTCGTTCCAGCTTGAGATCGAAGAACCGCAGCAATCGAGTCCTCGTCTGGCCCGACGCCAGCCACCCAAATTAGAAATTAGTGAAAGCCGCTCGGACCTTGAGAAGTATTCAAAGCAGCTGAAGTCTAGCCCTCAGGTAACGCTCAACCAGCCTAAATTGGACATGCTTGATCGAACTCCGATCGCCCCCGTATCATACCAACAAAATGGACGTAAAGGCGACAGAGTAAGCATGCCCCAAATGCGGCAGGAAAAGTTACAAGTCAAATCGCAAGCGTCGAGCGACACAATGGCTCGAGTTGCCCGACAGGAATTTGGAACTCTGGAGCAGGTTTCGGTGCTTACTGGCAGGCAGGAAACCGGTAGGCCTGATACTGGAGGAGGACAATTCCCCACTCAGCCACCTCGATCGCAACCCGGGCAAGACAGGGATTCAAATCAATTTGACAGAATTGACGAACGGCTTCGACGCGAGATGAATGATGCCCGGCCAGGAGCTCAAGAGAATCAGAATTTTCAACCATCCAATGACATGCGGAAGCTGGAAACGATGCCCCCGACACAAGACGATTCTCAAATCGCCGAAGGCATTGATCGAATGAATGACGAACTTGATCGCCAAATTGCTGAACGGGAAAACCAGTCGGACCGGCGTCCTCGAAATGCTCCGATTGAAAAGTCGTGCGATGAATTTCGAAGACAGCTGTTGGCTGATTCGATCCGTGACATTCCTCTTGATCTTTCTCCGCCAGCTAGTGCATTTAGAGACGAGTACGCAGCGATCTCTCGAAGCTGGACAGATCGAGCTGGAAACATCATTGCAACGGGGAAAATGGTCGACCTGAGAAGAGGTTACGTGATAATCGAAAGCGGACAGGGCTTGCTAAAACTTCCTTACGGCCGACTGAGCGATGCCGATTATGCTGCGATTGCTGAATACTGGAGGATTCCCGCTAGTTGCACTGTCGGCGGTGTAGGAACGCCATATCGGGCTTGGGTGCCGCAAACGTACACCTGGAAAGCGACCAATCTGTGTCACAAACCGCTGTACTTTGAAAACATCCAGTTGGAAAGATACGGTCATACTCATGGGCCATTCCTTCAACCGGTTCACTCGGTGGCACACTTCTTTACAAGCATGTTCACGTTGCCATATCAGACAGCCATCAATCCGCCAAACGAATGCCAGTACGCACTTGGATTTTATCGTCCCGGTAACTGTGCTCCGTGGCTTAAACCCCCAGTGCCGATCAGTCTTTCAGGTTTAAGAAGACAGGCGCTGATCACGACCGGGCTCGGATTTATTCCGTAAATCGGGACCGAGTTCGATTGCAGGAACAAAACATCCTGCTTGTCCTCGAAGCGCAGATTTGACGCTGCGTTACGAGAAGAGGGCGATTGGACCGACCGCGGGTTATGTGGGCCCGCGGTCGTTTTTTTTTGAATACTCGTTGAGATCCAACGAATAGAATGGTTGATTTTGGTTGTATTCGGTAGCCAACCATTTCAAATTTGCGTGGAAAATCGGTCAAACCGACTTGTTTTCAAATGTGGTTTTCAGAAATGCCGCACACGAAATTACAGACCAACTGGATTTGTCGGTAAACTACTTATCGAGTAATTAAGAAAATGACGACAACCCGGCATAAAGAATCAATCGTGAACAGTGAAAATTGGGAGAACTGAAAATGCCTCATCAATTGACAAATAACTGGACCCGTTACTTCGCGGTCGTTTTTTTGCTGGTTGCGGTCCCTTTCTCGGCTACAGCCTACGGTCAGTCGGACGAAGTTGCACGTCAAGAATCAGAGGAAATTGGCCAATTCTTCGAACAAGCCCATTCGGCTCTCGACCAGGCTCTAGAGATTTTTGACGATGCTCAAAAGCGTCCCGCTGAAAAGGATTTGGCTTTTTATGATTTCCTAAGTCGGACCAAGGAGTCGCAAGAAGTCAAAGTCGAAGGCTACTTGGATGCTGCAGGTGAGGCTTTGGGAATTTCCAGTATTTCAAACCGTCGCATCAAGATTGCCCAAATGAGAAAGCAGATCGCGGATTCCCAAAAAAATATTTCCATCTACCGCCGTAAAAAAGTTTCTGCACCTGACCGCACCTACAACCCATTGGTTGTGACCAAGTCTGGTTACGACACAAAAATTGAGGAAGCTGAAGAAAAAATTCGCGTTGTCACCGATGCCATCGCAGTGGAAAAAGAGAGTTTGGTCGAAGACCTAAACCGGATTGGAATGGAATTGGATCCTGAAAGTGTAGACCACCTGCTTGAGTCGATCACGGGTGACGAATTTGTGCGGGTATCCATCATTTTTGACAATGCCAAACAGTTCGCTGCTGAATTGGAACGTCTGACCAATGAAACGGGGGAAGACCTTGAAACTGCAAAAAAATATTACGGTATCTACTTAATGCTGCTTAAAACGGTGTACCAACTGCAGGATAAATTCGTCGAAAATGTGGACAAAGAATACTATCCCAAGTTGGACGAATTTGCCCAACAAGCTCAAAACAATATCCGTGAAGCCAAACGGGCAATCGAAGCAGGAGGTGATCGGAATGTTCTTCAAAACAACATCGCCAGCAATCAACTGACTTACGATGCTGCGATTTTTTACAAAAATAGCCTGACGCATCAAAAGCATCAGATGATGACCGCCCAACTGGAAACGAAGAAGAACATTTTGACCGCTACAAATACCTACAAAACAGTCGCCTTAAGTCGTGATGTCGCGGCATTGCTGGCGACCAGTCGTCGGGCTTTCGATTCAATTTCAGGCCTTTCGGTGCCTGACCTTCGCCCTTTTAAAAACCAAAAAGTGCGGGATGCGTTTAGCCAAATGACGGAAGAATTGCGAAAGTGATTCTGCCAGTGCGTGACGGGTAGCTTCGGAGCAATCGGGCGACCTTCATGACCCTGATTCAATTCAATGGGTTGCTTTTCGAGCAATGGGTCTGACGTAGATTCTGAGTCGCTTTTTTAAGAATTGCTGAGCGTTTTTGCGAAATGTCCAATCTGGATGTGCAATTCCGTCGGATCCCTTGATTGTGTTGTTACCGATTCCGACATCAGCGACGTTGGTTTGAAAAAAGTTGTTGAACGCAAAAATGGTTTGTTGGTTGGCAAGATCGTGAACTTGAAAAGAGCCGTAGATTGCATTTGTCATCGTGTCGTTGAAATCGCGAACTACATCCGAGCCGATATTTAATACGGAACTTTTTTGCGGGTCGTACCCCTGACGATAAAACTCAATCATGCCTTCAGGAATCCCCACGCCTCTTTTGAATCCTTTGACATTGGAGTAGGTATTGAGATTAAAGACCTTGGTTTGGAATTGAACCTTTTGATTGCGTGGGATGCCAAGATCCGCCACATCTCTAGAAAATGGATCCATGCTCACGAAAACCATATTCGGCCACTGGCTGTTACGGGGCACAAGTTCAAAAAGGTAAGCGACACGGTTGAATTCACCCACTAAATTGCTTCGATCGACTCGATAGCGAATTTTTTTGTTCTCAGACAAGGGTGAAAAATCGTAGTCGTAAACCAATTCGAAGTCCTTGAATTCCGGGACTTGAGACGGAAGCCAAGTCACAGCCTCTGGACGATCCGATCCGGATTTTGCCAACAGAACTGGACGACCGTCGATGGGGATGGTCAACCGAATCGGAATGACTTTTTTAAATGCCTTCACCAAAATAGCTTTAAACTGTTGGCAGGTTTTGGATTGATCTTTTAAGCTCTGAGCGAGAGTGTTGAGTTGCCTTTTCTGAACTGCGTTTTTAAGTCTTGCCTGCTTGGATACTTTTTGAGATTCGCGTTCCAACTGGTCAATGATCTCTTCGAAGCTAGATATTTTCCGAAGCTGCTTGACTCTGTCGTCAAGCTTGATCTTCACAGATGCAGAAAGATTGACTCGTAAGTTGGAAGACTGAACTTGGGTGATCCTGCCTTCTACTTCGACCCAGATAAACTGTTTGGATTTGTCACCAGAAAAGAAAATCCTTGCCGGAGATTGGGCTGTAACAGTCATCGGACTGACGACGCATTCTTCAAAGTCTGATCCCCAAAATTTTTGCACCGTTAACTTAAGATTTTCGCTCAACATCATGTTGGGGATTTCGACAGAATAATCAGCGGTTAACGTTTTGGGGTCAAGAATGAATCTCTTGGTAGATTTTGGATACCGCAACCCAATTCGGGCGACCTGCTTTTTAGAGTGTTGAAGCTTCAATTCGCAATTAGACAAAAAATTACATTCGTCAGGCAGCGATTCTTTCGGATTGCTGAGCCATCGAAATTGAAGTTCGTCCTGATGGTGTCGAACCTCCGCAATCGGTTGTTTCTGCTTTCTTCTTTTTTGTTGAATTTGCCAAATACGATCGCCCATTTTTTCAATGCTAAAACCGACATTTGGTTTTAGAATCGACGAGTTGAATGCCAATTTGATTTCGAGTTTGGCATTG
>JBCCSJ010000189.1:0-11326 GCA_039200505.1 Planctomycetota bacterium
AATTTTTTCGTCAAATCTGGTTTCAATTCTTTGATCGGGTGCCAATTCATTTTCAGCTTCATCGAGACGATTGTTTTTCACTTCGACCAGGAATTCTTCAAACCGTTCGGCGATTCCAAAAATCGCAGTTCCAATCCCTTTTTGAGTTCGAATCAATTCGATGATTTCCGCCTCTCGCTGGGCATCAAAACGACCCGATTGGATTGCCGGATTTCGCTTTCGGGCGATCATCGCTTGAAGCTCGGCTGCGAGGTTGGTTTGGGCCTGAAACGCCTGGTCGAACGCTTTTCGTTGTTCGATTTCACGCCGCAACAGGTCGCCGCGTAATTCTTCGTCAGACACAACTCTCAATAAAAACTCAGTCGATCTACCTTGTCCGGCAATTTCGGGATGATTATCGGTCGCCAAAACCGAAAACCGAAAACTGGTGTCGCGAGGAAGATTCATCGGCATGAGATCAAGAACTGCAACGTCCTTGTCAGTAAGGATCGGGGCGACGTTAGGCTGAGACAGTTTTTTAAACTCAGCAAATTCCTGTTTGGGTTCTTCGTTTTCGCTGTCGCCTGTTTTCCAGTTCATATCAAACCCAAGACTGACCAATCCATAATCATCCCCAACCTGGTAGGACGTGGGTAACATGGCTCGGGATGAAACCAAACCAGTGATGCCCAACAACGAGGCCCTGGCTTTGGGAGGTTCATCATCTTTAATGGTCAATTTGATTTTGGTTTGTCGAGAACTAGAAAGGCCAGCCTGATCGGCCAAAGAAAAAACGTACTCACCACCCCGAAGCGGGCTTTCATCGGATCCAATGGTAATTTCGAATGCCTGACTCGAATCGATCGGGGACATTTCAAACGACTCTTCGCCAAGACTTACCGCGGCCGACGATAATGGCTTATTGGTTGTAATGGAAGCCGTCAAACGACTACCTGTAAGAACTGAAAACGGACCATTTCCGTCCAGTTGAACAACATCGGTTCCCGTATAATCGGGCATTTGTACTTGCAAATTCAAATCGATGATTGCCGGTGGTTCTACCAGCTCGACGTTGATCCATTCGGTAACGTCATCACCTCCACTGGCTCGAAATCGAAATTCCGACGAAACGTTGTGGAACATGAACATATGTTCGCGACCTTCGAGTTTTCCGGTCGGTTTCATCTGGTGAAGCGTTCGACCGCCAGGATTTTCAACTTCGATCGTAATCGAAACATCGGTGATTTCGCTATCTTCGGTGACAACAACCAATTGGCGGTGATCATTGCCCCTGGGCACAACCAAACGACCATCGTCTGCCCCAACCACATCAAGGTAAGTCGATTGTGGCCACTGATCTTCTGTAAGCAGGATGTTACGCTGAAACCATGTATTTAGAAAATTGGTTTGAGACACACCGATTACTAAGCCACCTGAAAGCAATAGGCCGATCAGTAGCATGATCCAGTTTTGAGAATTCCTTGAACGATCCAGCGCCGTTCCGAAATCAACCTGTTCCGCATTTCGTAATCCTCGGTCGATAGTGGCCTGAACCAATTCAGGGGAAATACCTTGGGCGGCCAAGTTTTCAGTTCCCGAAAGTTCGTATCCCGAAATGAGACTTTCTGCCAGCTGCGGGTTTTTATTTTCAACTTCATAAAGAAGCGCCTGATCATTGGGTGAAACCAGTAGTGGTTTGACAACCTTGATCAAAAAGTAAACGGTTGCTGCAATTCCCATCAGCATCAACATGACCAACCGCTGGGGGCCATCCATCCGAAAGACCCGATCCACTACGATATCGGCTGCCAAAATCGCCAGAACGATCAACAACCACCTGCCGACACCATGAACTACCAACCAAGCGGTCAATTTGGCCCGTAAACCGGACAACTTGCGTCGAAAAGTCTTCGGTATTTTCCGGTTTTTAATGACGGTCGCCATGAATTTCCAAATTCTAATTTACAGCAATTTGAACCACTTACGCAGGATCCATTCAATTGACAAAAGCAGGACCGGCAATGCAAACACAAACCATCTTAAATATGGGTTGGCATCCCAGAGTGGCTTCGGTGGACTGTTAAATTCAGCCTTTTCAACAAGAGTCGGAAGGTTTGCCGGCAATTGGTTGAGCTGTTCAAGCGGTAAGTACTGGCCTCCTGAAAGAGTTGCAATCTCGGTCAAGAGTTTTTCGTTTAACCAGTAGGCCCCCGATTCGACGCTTGGTGGAACCACTCGAAATGAAATCGGATCGACCAGTTCTTCGCCCTCGGCTTCGGGTCCCAGGTCAAGTTTCGCCTCATAGTTGCCAATCCTTTGTGCGACAAACGTACCTTCGTATCGACCTTCCTGATTGGGCAGCAATTTCATTTCAACGGTTTGAGTCCGGCCATCGTCGCTGCGGATTTTCAAATCATGCTTGGGGGCCTCGGAGGGTTTAAAGTTTTCGTCTAAAACCCGCCCCACAAACAAGATTCGATTCCCAAGTTCGAACTCGGTTTTTTCAACGTCAATAAAACCACGTTTGGATCCTTGAAGCGACCTTGTTTCGACGAGGTAACGCACCACCTGAATCCAAAACCGGTCGAAGTACTGGGCTTGAACTCCAATGGGTCGCCACCTCCACGTGCCCTGAAATCCCATGTAAAGCACTGACCCCATCCCGAATCGACCAGCGACAAGCATCGGTTGGTTTCCTTCCGAATTCGACTTGTTTCCGTTTTCGATCAAAACCCGGGCCGTCGGTTTGGCCGAGATGGTCGGAAATGTCCAGGCCACCGGCGGCATCAAGCTCCAAATTTTTTGATTGTCGCCCGGATCACTTCGGAAACTCATGACCGGGTGATCAAGATTGTGATTGACGACCAGCATGCTGCCTGGATTTCGCTCTTGGGCCGACGCCAGAGCTTCCACTGTGTTGATGTACTCGGTGTCTCCAAATCGAACCGGAAGCAAATCGCGAATTCCTTGCAATTTGTTCATGGTGACAAATTCGCTGGTGAAATGATGGCCGGCCATGTAAAGAAAACCGCCCGCTTTAGATTTGCAAAAATTCTTGAGCATATCCATCCATTGGGCGTCGAATTCTTCTGGATTCGGATCCAGCATGATCACCACGTTGTATTCGCCAAGTTCCTTTTCATTCTGCGGCAAACGAACAATCGGAGCATCGCCTTCCTGGGGTCGACTTTCATCCATCGACTGTAACCAACAGCTTAACGAAATCGTGGAATCCCGTTGCAGCAACTTAAAAATGTGTTCGTAGTCCCAACTTGGTAATCCTGCAATTAACAACACTCGGATTTTTTCATCAACGACCTCCAGTTCAGGACTTAGTTTCTGGTTGTCGCCAGTTTCATTCTCATTCTCCAAAGGATCGACTTGGACCGTGTAAACGTATTTTCCAGGTGCATTGAGGATGTGGTCAAAATCAATCCGAATTCGACCGCCATTGGTTGGAACGTCAACCGACTGGCTTTTGACAGGAGTTTGAGACCCCAGTTTGCCCGAACTTGGGTCGACCAGTTGTTGGATCAACTGGACTTCGATTTGAGGTGGAAGCCCAGCATCGGAAACCTGGGTGGTTTGCAAAATTGCTTCGATTTCGAAGGGTTCGTCGGGATAAGCTTTTTCGCGAACGTACACTTCATTGACAGAAATATTTTTTGGAGGATTGGGATCTCCGACGCCTATCACGTGAATGGGAACGCCAAGGTTGGCAGCTTTTTTGGCCAATTCGGTGGGATCTTCGGAGCCATTATGTTGACCATCGGTCACTAAAACAACCGAAGAAAGTCGATTGGCGTCATCCAGTGATTCACGAAGTGCCTGCCAGATGTCAGTTCCCAGTCCATCGGCCACAAGTTCCGGCATCTGATCTTGAAGCAAACCTGTGTCCTGGGCCGATTCTTTGCTCGCATCTTCTCCGGTATCCTGTTGGTCTACTTTTTCCGACTTATCAGTCGCTTCACCCGTTTCCACGTCATTGCGGACGTTGGCTGGAATGACAGCCACAGGAAGATTTCCGTCTGCAAAATCGATGACCCTTAAGGTCCCTTTGTCGCGAAGCTTTTCGATCAGATCCGCATTCTTGCGAAACGTCTGATTAAATAATTGCGACCTTTGAACGTTACCTGATTCAATATCCGCAGCGTCCAACCCACTGGTTTCGGCCAACTGTCGAGCCCGATCGGGGCTGCGATATTTATCACCCCTACTGAACGAAAGCGAACTATCACGTAGAAATGCGATCGTAGGTTTGATCTCGTTGACCTGTTGGTAGAAAACCGACGGTTTCAGAAACATCGTCAACAAGATTAACAATACGGTCAACCTAATGCCGGCCATGACCAGTTTGACAGGCATGGGACAGGTATTGATCTCTCTTCGATAAAGCCAAAAGACGCCTGAACAGATGGCGATCAAAGCAGCCAAAAATACGAACACACCCCACGACTCGGGAAAATTGGCCCACTGCAAACGGGGCGTACCGACAGCCTCGGGATCGCTTCCCACGATCCATTCAAGAATCCAGTTTTCTTGCGCTAACAAATTCAATTTCTTACTCTGTCGATTGTTAATCTACGGGAGCCAACAAGTACAAACGATTAGCTCCGTGAACCCAAAAGGATTCTCCGTCACTATACAGATTGCCAACAGGGGCTTTGGTGCCAAGTTCAACGTGCACTTTTCCCAGAATCTTGGGTAGGCCCCGATCGCCGTCGAGATTGAAGTGATAAATTTCATCCTCCACTGGCATGTAAATTCCCTCGGGAGTCAGCAGCCCTCGGCCAAACGACTGTTTCCCTTCGAATGCCTGCTCCGCTCCCCAAACCATACGGCCCTCGCCATCAAGATCGTAAGCGACGATTGTTTCTGGTCCGGCGACATACAATTTTGATCCAAACACGCCCAGGATATAATCCACTGTAAATCCATGCGTTTGCATTTTATTTTTCCAGATCTCTTCACCCGTATTCCGGTCGAACGAAAAAATCTGATTCGAATCGGAACTGAAACAGATCATTTGCCTTCCGTAGGGGATCACAACATCACTGGACCATCCAGAAAAATTTAAACGGCTGACCGTCCAATTCATTCTTCGATGAAGGTCATCCAATTCTCCATCTCGCGGATAACGTTTGGCAAACCTTACCAAACCAGTTGCGGGATCCAGGATAAAGATTACTCCCAGCCCACAATTGATGAATAAGTCGCTTCCGTCAATCGAAAGATTGATCGGAGACCAAGCAACAGCCCCCGTATCTGGCTCATCACAGAGGAAAGACTTCCAAACCGTTTTTCCTTGATCTTTGGGATCCAACGCGTAGACCGAAATGGCTCCGCCTACATTGACCGGCACAATTAATAATCCACCGAAGCTAATGGGAGCCGCCATGAAACCACCATTAATGATCCATGGCGGGTCCTCTTCGTCCTGATTAAATATTTGGTTTCCTTCGCCCTCTTTTTCTTCTGGTTTTCGAGGCAGTTGCCAAAGAACTTTTCCGGTTTGACTATCGTAAGCCGTCAAAAAGTTTACCCGCGTCCGGCGATAACCGGTATTCCATTGAGCCCGGACATTGGATGCCTGCCCGCTCGTTCTCCGACTCAATTTAAAACGACTTCCTTCAATCGAATAAACCACTCCATCCAGGATGGACATCTGGTGATAAATCGCATCCCCGAACAACTGTATTTCAACGTCGCTGTTGGGTTGTGGAGAATCAACCTCGTTTCTGGATAGCCCGCCGCGGCGATTCAGAACGCCGTAACTTTTTCGAAACGCCCGATACATTTCAGTCGCCTCATCGACCATGAAAGCGTTTGCCCAGACGCTCCTCCAAGAAAGAGCAGGTTTAGCGGTCGGACTGCTTTTTTGATCATCGGCATTGCTTTCAGGTAACCCCTTGGCCGTCTCCACATCCCAAACGCTCAGGTCAGCCCCGGTTTTGAAAAAAGCTTTTCCATCGTTGATCAACAATTCACCGACGGGTCGCCAACTTTTCTCTCTCCAGGCATCGATCAAACCTCTTTCAACTTCAGTTTTTGTATCTTCAACACTGGCTGAGTGGGCGGCAGTCCCTGCCAATGTATGTCCGACAATGTCGGCACTACGAAGGTATTTTTTTTCGGGAGCGAAGTAAAATTGCCAAACCGATTCCAGATCTCCGGAAAGCATTCTTGAATCGACTCCCTTGGTGATCCCGTAGCGCTGAGCGTTTCCCATTGCCATCGTCCAACTTGCATCGATCGCTTCTCGCTTTGAACTTTTGAGCTTTCCGACCGAGCGGCTGACCAATTCCAGATTTTCAGCTGTTGGATTTACCTCCGAAGCGTCATCAAGTGATTGTTTGGCGGAATCGACATTTCCTAAAAAGGAATGACAAAGGGCGATTCGGACGTATATCTTTTCGACTGGAATTTTAGGGTCGGGATATTTGCGTATGATTTTTTCGAACATCCTGCGGGCTCCCGAAAAATCGAATCGATCGAGGTAAATACAACCCAAATCAAATGCTGCCTGATCGCCAAGCGTGCTGACGAAGTATTGCCGGACAACCTGGTTGAGAGCCGACTCATCCGAATCAGTTTCGGCAGACGCAAGGATTTCTTTTGCCGAAGCGTCGGCCAAAACCCGATAGGCGGCCAGACCTTCGGGCGGAAGGTTGGCCAAAATCGTTTCGACCTGGTCCACGAGGGATAAATAGGTGACTCCGTCTTCCGAATACAAAGCATCGCCGCTTTGATTCAAAACAGCTTGCCACAGTTGACAGGCGACCCGGAAATTGCCATCGACGCGGAATCGTTCCGCCTTTTCGAGGGTTCCCTCAAGATCCGGATCCGTTTTGAGCACGGCACCCGAGTTCAATTCATCAAGCTCGACTTCCTGGCGAGTTTCGACCAGACGCTGGACCACCTGGGCTCGAACCTGGGCCTGAGCCTGATTGACGATTCGAAAACGATCTTGCAATGCTTCGACTGGCAGCACGCCGGTCATTAACAAACTGACGCCAACTACCAGCAAGCGTGTCGTGCATTTTCTGATAGTATCTCGATTCGGCAAATCATAACGATCGCGTGAGCGTTCGAAGCCGGAAAACTGGAATCGTTTTGAATGACTCATCGTCTTCTCCCCCAAAACCAGCCAAGAAACTGTTCAGCCACTAACACCAAAAACAGCAAAATAAGAATCTGCGGCCAGATCTCAGTATTTCCGCCATCGACCGTCTGCTCGGCAAGACCCTCTGGGGTGATGAACTTGACCTTATCGTCAAAAAAGTCTCCCTGGGTTTCCGATTTGGAAAGCCGTTTCAATTGACTTTCGCGACTGTCCAGGTTGGCGGCGAAAAGCACATTGTTTTTTTCGCCCGAGTGTCTAGTCAATTCAAGTTCGTAGAAACCACGGTGATCGATCGATTCGAACGCGACTTCGTAGATCACACTGTCAGATCCCTCGCCCTGGTCTTGAGTGCCATCAGGTAGTCTTGCGATCGATTCCATTTTTTCATTGTCGGGATCACGAAGACCGACACGGTTTTGAAAAGCGGAAATGTCGACCGGGTATTTGATTTGCCCCCCCAATTCTACCGAACTATCCGTACCGGAAACTCCAACCAGATAATCGATCAAATCAATCATCACAGGCGGAAAAGTTGGACTGCTGGGCCACATGGTCCAGTCACCATCGCCGGGAATGGTGAATACAATCACGTGTCCATTCCCCAATGCTCGGTCGACCATCGCAGGCGAATTATTTTCGTCGCTTAATCGTAGAGGGACCGAAACTGTTTTTCCAATCGCCCGTGAATCAAGCGACGACGTCCACCAACTAAAGACGTCAACGTTGCTTAAACTGCTGGCGTCGCTGTCAACGATCACACGAAGCGCGGGGTGAATCTGCGGATCGATTTCAAAATTGACCCATTGCGACATTGTCGGGTCCCCCGAAATCGCATTCAGACCTAATGGAGAAATCCCGGATCCATCCTGATAAAATGTTTCGTTGAAACGTTCGGCACGGACTCGATTGCCCGGCATCAGCACCAACGACCCCCCACCTTCAATCCACTGCCGGATCGATCGAACTCGATCAGGAGAGGCCTCATCCACGTTGCAAAGAAAAATGGTTTGGTAGTCAGAAAGTGAAACGGTTTCTAATTCACTGGCCGTCACGACGTCCATCTGCAAGCCGGTTCCAGCCACTGCCAGCGATCTTAAATAATGGGTCTCGCTTCGTTCTAAGGTAGATGAAGGGTCACCGTCAACCAACAAAACTGAAATACCGTCGAGCACCCTCGCCGCGTACAATGCTGTGCTGTCATCGAGCAACTGATCCGCCGCCAAACCATTTTCGCCCAGTGATTGCCGATCAATTTCGGCACGGACGCGATAGCTTGCGAACCCTCGAACCATTTCTCGTTCACCCAACACGTTAGCCTGTTGGTTCCGGGATGGAAAAACATAACGAAACGCAAGTATCGATTCCTGCCCCGGTGCGATTTGAGGAATCGTTTCGTATTCGGGTTGGCCGTCATTGATTTGCAATAACACTCGAACTCTTTCGACAGTTTGACTGCCGAAATTCTTCACGGTCACATTGAACTGAATGACTTTGTCTGCGACCTGTAAATTTTCTGGGCGGACCGAAGTAATAGCCAAGTTCTGGTCGTTGGCCGACCCACTGTCGATCACGTAAGTTCCTGTCGTTGCTTTCGCAATATCATTCACAAGTTTGTTCGGTGCGGCGTCCGTGTTTGCATCGACTGCACTGATCCAATCGCGTTCCCGCATGTCTGAAAAAATGTAGGTGGCTCGCCCGACATTTTCTCGTTGACCGCTGACATAACGTTTAACCTCCGAAAGTGAATCGACGTAGTCAGCGACCCGATCAGTACATTCCAGTTCGTCGATCGCTTGGGTGAGCGCCGGAAGCGTATTTTTAGTCAGCGGCTCGTTAGATAATAGCGGTTGCTGCGTGTTGCTAGTCAAATTGACGGTCAACCAATCCTCAGTCTCATCCGATTCGGCGAGACGAGCAATTAATTCTTTGACGGAATCTTTCACATTGTCAAATGCAGGTACGGAATTGTTGGTAATTTTCTGGCTTAATGAATCATCAATCAACAAGACGCGTTCAATCTTTTGCGCCTGTTGCAGAACACTGGTTACTTGTGACGGCAAAAAGGGCCTTGAAAGGATCAAAGCTAACAACAGCATCGCCAAACAGCGCAAAAGCAGTAGGATAAAGTTCTCGATCTGGACCCGCCGACGATTCTTTTTGTCGGCCTGAAATAAAAATTCCATCGCCGCCCAATCGACAATCTTGAATCGCCGTTTGTTCAACAAGTGAATGAGAATCGGCGCAGCAATCGCCAATCCTCCCATCAGCATCCACGGATTTAAGAACCAACTCAACATTTGGCTGTTTCACTCCCTTGACTAAACCAGCTTACGCCGCGATTTGGTTCGAAAATTCAGATAACTCGACAGAACTCCTCCAAGCGGTTTCGAGGTGTCTAGCAAGACATGGTCAATCCCTGCTGCGGCACAGATCTTTTTGACTCGATCCATGTATTCTTTGACCGCTTCCAGATAGGACTTCCGCAAAGCTCTTGGTTCAGCATTCAGTTGGACCTGTTCTTCCATCCCCTTGAACAGCGTATTTTCCTGAAACGGGAACTCCAGTTCATCATGGTGCATGACGTGAAACAAAAGAACTTCGTGCCGTCTGAGTCGAAATTGGTTCAGTGATTCGCCCAGGATTTCTGGATCGAGAAACATGTCCGAAAAGATGACAACCAGACCTCGTTGACGAATTTGAGAAGCTAAAGCCAAAAACGGTTCGCTCACGTCGGTTTTGTTTTCCGGCTCAATTTTTTCGAGTTCGTGCAAAAGCAATTTCAGGTGACTGGGATGAGACGATGTTTTGAAGTTCTTTTCAATTTGGTTGCTAAATAGAACCATCCCCACGGAATCCTGTTGCTGTTGCATCAGGTAGCCGACACTGGCGGCAGCGGTCGCCGCATAATCAAATTTGCTCCATCCTTTAGATTCGCCGTATCGCATTGACTTGCTGCAATCGACGATCAAGTGGCATTTTAGATTAGTCTCTTCTTCATATTCCTTGATATAAAGCCGATCCGTTTTGGACCAAACTTTCCAATCAATGTGTCGTAAATCATCACCCGGTGCGTACTCACGGTGAGCGGCAAACTCAATCGCAAAACCGTTATAAGGACTGCGATGCTGGCCAGTGATAAAACCTTCCACAACTAACCGGGCGCGGACATCCAGTTTCTTGATCTTGTCCAATGATTCAGGATCAAGGTATCGGGTTCCAGAAGTCTCAGGATTTGCCATAAAAGATCCGCGCCGTTGGATTGACAAGCATCGACGCCAAAGGGGTCGACATTTTGATTTTAAGAGAAAGCTTTTGCTAGCTCGGGGGCCATTTGATCGCCGTCGCTGCGTTCTGGAATTTCGGTTAGCAGCTGCTGGATCACTTGATCCGAAGTAATTCCCGACGACTCTGCACTGAAATTCGTTATCACTCGATGCCGAAGCACCGGTTTAGCAACGGCTCTTAGGTCATCTGTCGTTGCATAAGATCTTCCTTCCAGGACGGCTCTGGCCTTGCAACCCAGCAAAAGATTTTGCACACCCCTGGGACCAGCCCCCCAAGAAATAGATTCTTTGACAAATTCAGGACAATCATCTTCAAGCACTCGCGTCGCTCGAACTAAACGAAGTGCAAAATGAATGAGGTGCGGAGGAACCGGAACGCGTCGCACGAGTTGTTGGATGCGAACGATATCTTCGCCAGTCAAAACTTCATCGACTGAGGACTTCAGGTCCGCCGTTGTTGTCGCAGCAATCTGATACTCCTCTTCGTAAGAAGGGTATTCCACGAACAGCTTGAACATGAATCGATCTTGTTGGGCCTCGGGCAAAGTATACGTACCCTCCTGTTCGATCGGATTTTGAGTTGCCAATACGAAAAACGGCGCCGGAAGTTGATGTCGATCGCCACCGATGGTGACCTGTTTTTCCTGCATTGCTTCCAACAAAGCGGCCTGTGTTTTTGGCGGAGTACGATTGATTTCGTCCGCAAGAATAATGTTGGCAAACACCGGTCCCTGCAAAAACTTAAACTCCCTGGCTCCGGTAGTGCGATCTTCTTGGATAACCTCGGTACCGATAATGTCACTAGGCATCAAGTCAGGCGTAAATTGGATTCGGCTAAAATCCAGGTTCAAAGTTTTGGCCAACGTGCTGACCATCAAAGTTTTCGCCAGCCCCGGCACACCTTCCAGTAGGCAGTGACCTTGTGCAAAGATCGAAATCA
>JBCCSJ010000190.1:0-11315 GCA_039200505.1 Planctomycetota bacterium
CAGATGTACAAAGTGATCAAATTCTTCGACTGCGGATACGGCTACTTTTTCCATCTGTTTCGCCGAAGCTGGTGTCCACGTCCGGTAGCTTTTGCCGAATTTACTGTTTCCAAATTCGGAACCGTGCTGATCGATCAATCTTTCTGAAAAGTTGACAAAACCGGTATCTTTTTCGAGTCCAGTCACGATGGTGGTTGCCGCGCAAACGATGCCCAGTTCTACCGAGATAGCTTTTAAGTCATCCCGAAGTTTGCGAGCCATCTCTTCTGGAAAACTCTCCAATACGTTGACATCAGCATGGATCACGATGCCGTTGATCGGGCTGACGGGAGTGCGTGTTTGGCGAACGAGAAGGCTGAGATGGTTGAGCCGTCTTCTTTGTTCTCCGGTTTTGACGCGTGCCGTTTCTCGAACAGGTTCAGAACGACGCATTGGTTGGGAGCTTGAAGAAGCTGCCTTTGCAGCAGTGGCTTGTTGACCGCTCAAATTATCAGCAGCCCGGACTGTCGACATCATAACTGAGTCGTCGAATTCTTCTTCCGGTTCGGGTTCTTCGAAAGCGTTCGGATCAGAGACTTTGTAAAATTGGGATATGTTTGCTGTGCTCGAAAAGTCTTGCTCTTCGACTTCGTTGAGCAGAGGCATGGTGCGAGTCCGAGTCGAAAAATCGATGAAGTTTCCGACGCCGGAAAGAAATAGATAAACGCATTCTTTGTTGGCGTACCAAATCAGAGTCTGCTCACCCCCGGTGACTCCATCGACGTCAAATTGTTTTTGAGAGCCTTCGATGAAGTTTCGGATTTGCTTAGCATCTTTTAATCCGAGAACCACGTAGATTGGCAAATCTTTGATTTTTAGGCCAGACTTTTGTAACTCTTTAAGGCCATTTTCCCACGCTTCATCGATGTCCGGAAAAGGGGATTTAGGAGGGGCAAAAAGGACGCGAAAAAAGAAATAAACTCCAATCGAAATTCCGACAACCAACAAAAACAAAAGAGCCGATTCCTGAATCTGGGTACCCCATTGAGCATCGCCAGCAGTGCCTGCAAATCGAACGGCAACCCAAATGATGATCAGGAATAAAAAAGTCAAAACCCCAGCCAAGATTTCTGGTTTGAGGCTGGTCAACCATTTGATTCCCGGAACGACTTGCCTCAAAAATCCGGCAACCATTCGGATTGGTCGAAGGATGAATTCAAAAAATCGAGTGAATACGGCTCGCATAACGGTTCCGGGAAAATGGAGGATTGGCTTTAGGGGCCGCCATTTGTTTTGTAAAGGTAATAAAGATATCCAAGTAATGCTCCAAGTCCGATCACAGCAAAGGCAAGCGAGGATACGAAATCGGCTCGTCCATTGAGCGGGGGAGCTCCGAAGCCTTCGGTCGATTCAATGCTCAATCGAGAAGAGCTTTGACCGATTGGTAAAAATTCGGATGTCCGTTTTAACCAGTCACGCAGATCCGGTTTCATCTGATTCCGGGTGATAAATTCTCTCGCTCTTTCGGCGTATTCAGAGTTTTGACTTCTTAGGTCAATATAGATTCCACGAAAACCGAGCACGACACACAGGAAAAAACACTCCACTGCGTTGCGGTCATTTTTGCGAATGGCATCTTCGGCGTAAACGTAGAAATCATTGTGGGCATTTTTGGAACGGTAGTAGGACATTTCAAGTGAGTTATCTCGCCACCATTCTTTTCCCTGCCAGGGGAGTGAAATATTTTGCTCATCAATCCAAGCGATGAGCGCATACTGTACCCTCGACCAGCTTTCTTCGCCCTTGGGTTTGAGTTGCCGTTCCGCTTTTTCCAGGGCTTTTTGAACACGAAGTTGAGCGTCCTGGACTTGGGCGACGTCCCAGTCCGTTGGCCGCCGCTGAATCTCGTCAAGGTGTTCCAATGCTGTCCGGATGACAGGGGCGATGGAGGTAGCAAACGATCGGTCCATGCTGTCTTAACTATTTTCTCGGATAGCAAATATTGCGAATTCTACACGGAATCGTTGACCAGAAGCGTCCAAATGAATCGTCTGTTGATTGTTTTCCAATTCGGCAAGATTTTCGATCTGGTCGCCGTTAAGCCGCAATCCGATGCCGCCTTCTGATTTCACTTCGTCAAACAGATCGTCTTGGGTGATCGAGAAATAGGACCAGCCTTCTGTTTTGGGTAACACGTTGGGAAGATTCCGCAGAGTCCTTAACTTAAGTCCCCTTGCATGTTTTTCATAACAATAGTCTACGAATGACGGTTGTGCCAGTTTCCAGGCGATGGAACGATCAAGCAAGGCAAGGCATTCCGAAGACTTTACATCCAGAGAATGGATGCCCAAAACGAGTTGCCATTGATGCGAAAACCATTCCGGTTCGATTCCGACCCGAAGTTTGGCTCGCCCAATCCCTTTAAAATATTCCTGGAAGTAGCCTTCGTCCCCCAAGTCGATCAACAAACGGATTTTTTGCAAAAGCCACTGAAAAATGGAATAGAGGTCGTCGTGATCGTAACGCGGGTAATCACCGGCGGAGCGTTCGGCTCCAAAAATCGAAAGCTTTCCTACTAATTGGCATAGCATCGTATAGGCATCCAATGGATGAATGCCTTCGGAAAACGAATAACAATTTAATCCGCCAATCGCCTCGTTGATGGTCTGAAGCAGTAGCAGCCGGTCGATCGCGCCTGCACTTTGGGTTGAAAATGTAAAAGAGCTAACCTGTTTTCGTAGCACTTCAGCTCGATTATTCAAAAGATCATAGGCAGCTTCCATCACGTTTCGTTGGAGTTCAGGAAACGATCGGACTGTCAGGCATGGCGGATAGTATTCAGGATCTTTTTTAAGGCTGCCATCCACTTCGCGAGAACGGATCAGGCGAAAAACGGGAATTGCTTCGTAACCGTCGAGGTCGTCGGATTCGAACAGAAATCGAACGTTCAGAGTTCGGGTTTCGACTTGCTGGGGGTTGCCACCAGCCACCTCATCTTCAAACTGTTTGACGTCAGCGATGAATCGGGTTTGTCCGTTGCCAGTGTTCATGGCAACGTTAGGACGCGACAATTTTAAGTGAGGAATCCCAAGGTACACCTTGATGCCGTTGTTTTCACGCAAAAATTCCATGAACTTGGAATCGGATTCCATTTTCTCATTCAAATCGACTCGATCGACGACGGAATCTGCAAACGAGATGATGGTTCCCAGTTTGGTTCGACCTTGAAATCGAACGATCTGTAGAATCTGATTTCCGAGTGCCTGTTCGTTTAATTCAAAATTGAAAACGCCCCAGTTGTAACCGCTGTCGAAGCTGGATGACAGACTTTGAATTTCGTGCCAGTATCGGTCTGCCGATTGAAAATGCTGTGGGCGGAGGAAAAGTCCTTCTGACCAGTTGAGTTGCTTGTTTTGCATGGATAAAAATTTTGAATCTAAGAGACAGGCAAAACTCCAGACCGTCCTCAAACGTGGGCTCTATGAATCCGAGTCTTGACTCGAATCACGATCTTACCCAAAGAGCCCCTGTCGGTCCGTTCATTTCCCCAATGAACTGATTTCCCCAATGAACCAGCTTTCTAAAAATGAGCTGAAATTGCTGTCGAACTAAGTCGTGGATTTGCGTTACCAAAGGAGAGTTGACACCATATAACTATTGAACAGTGATTTCAATCTAATATTGGCCGTAATTTAGGTTCAATACCAACAAAAGCTGGACCGACGCGCAAATCTCGGTGCATTTCTCTATCTCATTCACAATGGGCAATCATGATCATCGAAGTGGAAATTCTTCAAGGGCCTGCCGCTGGACAAAAATTTTCTTTCCCCTCGGACGAAAAGTTTATCGTCGGACGTGGAGATACGGCAGGTTTTCAGATTGAAGAAGACGAGCTGCTTTCACGAGAGCATTTTTCACTTGAGTTCGATGGGGACCAATTATTACTCACCGATTTAGGCAGCACCAACGGGACGTTTGTCAACGGACATGCTTTGACGCACCGACCGTTGGTTTTAAAAGATGGTCAACAATTTGTCGCAGGGCGAGTTTCTTGCTTTTTGGTCCGGTATTCCAACGAGGCGCAAAGCAAAGCCGAAAAGAAAACGACTCCTTCCATCGCTCCTCCGCCCAGTCCAGTTCAACCGGGTACTTTTCCGACCACTCCGACCGGTAATTTTGGTTCAAGCATTTACTCAGAAGGGCAATCCGAATTGGATGCGATGCCCGGACCTTCGGGCGCACCTGATCAGGCTGGAGGTAATTTTTCCCAATCGATTGTTACCGGTTATGGAGTTCCAAGACGACCTCAGATTCAGGCAAGAGATTTGGGTAATGCGGGTCCGATCGGGACGCCGCAGTCCGGTTTGCCGACTCAGCAAGCGGGTTCAAGCAACGACCGATCCAAATCTTTTGATCCGGCACCCATGAGTCAACTGCCGCCCCGTCCTGAAGGTCATCCTGCCGAGGCTCCGTTGGTGGAAGACTACGGTTCGATCGCTCCGCCAGGGGGGCAGGGTGCTGCGGTCACTCAATTTCAACCCTTGGGAGGTGATCCCAAAACACCACCCAACAAGCCACCTTTAACCGCGGTTCCCCCAGATGACGACAGCCAGTTTCTTCCTTTACCGTCGGCAAGTGTGGAACCCGGCCCAGAGGCGACGCCCGAGCAAAGTCCGTTTTCGTCGATCCAAACTCCTACACCTCAACCGATGACCGAGATACCGGTGACTCCAGCTGAAATTAAGACCAACCCGGTCAATAGATCACCCGGAGGTGAAGATTTGTCGTCAGGTGGGATGCCTCCTTATTCGATCCAACAGGGATCGTTGGGCAGTGGTTCTCAAGTCACCGGTAGCATTTCCGCGCCTGGACAAATGGGAGTGGCACCGGTTCCAACCCATTCCGATCCATCGTCGACTCAGGAATCGAATTTTGCCAGTATCGGCATGCCCGACCAGATCCATCAGCCTGCACCGCCGAGGTCGCCGAACAATGCGAATGTGGAACAGGCGTTGGCTCCCGGGCAAATCGCAATTTGGCCAAGGCAGCAGCTCAACGGTATCTATTTCTTTGGAGGAAAAGAGATCGGTGACCTGGAACGAGTCAGGCAGTTTTTGGTGTCCAAATTTGATTCGATCTACTGCGTGAATCTCGCTCAATTGGGCATCGTCGAACAGAAATCTGATCAGGAAGTTGCCAAGGATCAGTCCACATCTCTTGCAAAAGAACCAGAGGAAAATTCAAGCCCATTTGGGAACTTTGAAGACCCGGTAGAAGGCGGCCAGGCGAATAAGAATCAGGATCAGGGTCAAAGCGATTCACCGTTTGAGGAAACTCCAGCAGATGAAGCAAAACCAGACAAGGTAGCCGCTAAAAAGCCCGAGGAACCGAAGACGATGCGAATTGGGGAACCGCTGTTCGATTGGTATCCCGAGGAAATTCGTTGGGAAAACCCGGTTTTGCTGACTGAAGATGAGTTCAATCTACCTATCGACGAGGTCTGGAATCAGGACTCCGTTGTCTGCCTTTATGGCTCGTCGGCAAAACAAATTTCCGAACATTGTCGGGAGCTGATTCGAACGAATATCCGAACTGGACGAAGTGGCTCGATGTTCGGGTTTTGCTGGCCCAATGTTTTGGACAACGCACTCGAATCGATGGCTCCCAAGTTTGTTGCCAGAATTTTTCAGGGAGGTGTCGCCGCGATTCTGTTGGAAGACCCCCAACAAGAATTTGCCTGGAACATCATCAGCCAATCGGATCTGTCGAATCTGTTGGTAGAGTCTGGTTTCGTTTTACAAGCTTACCAGTAGGTCAACCTTAGCGATTGGACCAAGGTGGCTTGGTCACTTGGGTCGCTTTAATACTTGGCCCAATTGGACGCATCGGTCATGACTGCACAATCTGCGGACGAATCGGTGTCCAAACCTGACCTGCAACCAGCAAATCAATCATCCACTCGTGACAAACTCAGTCAGCTTATCCCCGTAATGTCTTCTGGCAAGTTGGCCATTTTCAGGAATCGGGTTGATGAGCTTGGTTGGCAAAATCCTTTGCGGCTGTCGGTTAATTATCCAGAACTCCAATCCGGATTCGTCTTTGGGCATCCAGTTTTTCGGCGACTACAAAATCCTCAACTTTGATGGTTGCCTTTCCGGTTTGACTACGGACGACCACGCCAAAGCTCACAAGGTTTTCGTCAGCGGCCAATACCAGCTGCGATCCGACTGGCAAATCGAGTGGTCTGAGCGTTTGAATGGTGGCTTGTGATTCAGAGGGCTGGACGGAACGAACGACGCCGCGAATATTCAGTTCGGTCAGTGCTGGGTTAGACCAGGCGGAACCGTACGACGTTGGCAGGGATACCTGCTGGGCCGGAATTCTTCTCCGATTCATCGTCGTTTTGTCGTCACCGGATCCCTCCTGGATCGAACTATTATCTTCCCTTGGTCCTTCGCCGGTCGAGTCGTCAAGGTTCTCTTTTGATTCACCGTCGTCGGAAAGACTTTCTCCATCGTCGGTCAGGTCTTCTTTCACCTTTTTTGGTTCGCGAATCGGAGGGGGACAGGCATTCAGAGCTTGTTCGGCCATCGATCGGACTTGAGCATTGGGTTCGAGATAGCAGCCTCGTTTGTCCTGTTTGTAGGCAATCTCTTCAAGCGTTTTCATGACGCCGTCAGAACAACAAGTCTGGCATTGTCCTTGACAAGCACATTTGTCCCCTGCATTGGAAAGAACGACGTTCAGTGCTGCTAGACGAACACGAACGGAGCAATCCTTCATTCCTTCGATCAAGGCTTTTTCAACCAAGCCTGCAGTTTGTTTGTTGTAACAGGAGCATCCAATGTTGCAGATGTACATCAAGGCTTTGATTTTTTGGGGGGCAAGATCCTGATCGATCTTCATTTGGGCCGCAACCTTTAACAAATCAGGTGCTCCCTCTTCAAGAAAGGCAGGGTGATCCAGTCGAAGCAGTGGTGGTTTTCGCTCTTTGCCAGGGCTCAAACCGTCCCGGTTGATTCGAGAATCACGAAACGCTCGAATTCTTTCGGCTCCCTGAGGTATCCCCAGCCTTTGCCAAATCGTGACAACATCGGGGCTGACCGGATTCAGTTTTGTCGGCAGAGTCCTCCCGATCGTCACTCGGGGGATTCGTTGTTGGGCAACGCCATAAGAGGGCCAAGCGAGAATAGCAAGCACCAAAAAAAAGAGTCCACTGCGGCGCATCGGTTGTCTCCGAATTTACTGGGGTAACCATGATCTACGATATGTCCTATCGATTTGCACCAACAAGTTTTTTTAGACTAAGATGATCCAGCGGAATACTGGTCAAGATCGGGAAAATACGGTTGATACGCGTTGACGTTACGATCGTTAAAACCGTACTCTCATCCTAACGATTAGGCGAATGGCAAAGAAAAGTTGGCGTGACTCAAAAGCCCCTCCGACACCCAAGAATGACAAAAGTGCCGATTGGGTAGATTCTAGGGGGAAACAGACCGGTCGATTGGTGGGCAAATCGCTACTGCTATTGATGCTGGCAGGCGGGCTAGCTGGGCTGATCGGATACTTTCTATATGTCGTGCCAGCCAAAAAGAAGACGCCATTTGTACTTCTGAAACCTTACACAAAACTGAGTGGACGAGAGCTTCTGTCGACCAATCCGTATTTATCGGAAACGCGAGATCATCTCAAAAACGCGAATCCCGATATCGACTTTCAGGATGATGGCACAAGTCTGAAAAGTCTGCCCAATTTGAATGTGGTCGCCAATGGGCCCGACCGAAACGTGGCCGTGTTTTATGTTTTCAACGAGCTGTTTCTGAATCAAGCGGGCGACGCTTTTTTGTTTTCCGATCAGGGTGGTCGAGACCCTGATTCCAATCTGTCGCTTGAAAAATTTTTGGGTGACATTTGCCGGTTAAAACTTGAACAGGAGGGCAAGAAGGAACCGGAGAACGGCAATCAGCGAATTGTGTTGATCGACACTGGGCGATTGAATCCGCTTGAACTGGCTCAGGTGACCCCACGACCGATTGTTCAGGCAGTTGAAAACGCGATTCAATCCCTCAAAGATCAGGGTGTTCCCCATGTCGAAAATTTATGGGTCATGCTGGCCCACGGTGATTACCAGTTGGGCTGGGGTTCTCCCGAACTCAAAGGAACCGTTTTTGGATACTTCGTCGGGCGGGGTTTGCAAGGAGAAGCGGATCAAGAAGACCGCGACTCAAAGATTACCCTGGCCGAACTGCATCAATATGTCCGGCAGTCGGTAGCGCTGTGGGTCCAAAATTATCGCGATGCGGTTCAGATTCCCGTATTGATTTCGGGCGATCCAGATGCAGATGCTTCCGATATTTCGTTGGCGTTTCACAAGGGTGTCACGATCCAACCCGAAAAGTCGCTCGATTTACAAAGCGATCACGACGATCGCTGGAAATTAGCCTATCAAATCCAACCGCCTCATTGTCGACGCATGGCATGCACTCGTTTGAGTCGAATGGAGCAAGCGCGGTTGCACCAAAGCGAAGAGTACGAAAGTCTGCAATCCGAGGTCACCAATATTATTCGAGCCAGCAAAACATTTGAATTCAAAGAATGTTTACACACGAGCGTCTTTGCCGAACTGAGTCAGGCGGAAATTGAATCTTCACTCAATCAAATAGGTGCCCTCAAGAATTATTTATATCCGGTTAAACAAAAGGATGCCGAATCGCCGGCAGAAAACGACGAAGCAAAAGACGATAAAACAGCAGTTCCAGAAAAACCAAAGTCGAACAGAAAAATTCCAGAGGGTATTGGGCAGTTAGACGGGCCCCAGAGAGTGGCTTTGGTTTGGCACTCGCTTCAGCAAAACCAATTAAGCGATCGAAAATTCGGGCAAAAGCAGTTAAAGGATTGCCTGGATCTGATTCGGCTCGGTAATCCGTCCTTTGACGAGTGCGATGATTTTCGGGAATATCAATTTTTGGAGCTACTTCTTAATAGCCTCCCCTTTGGCCGAGAAAATTTTGATTCCAACATTTTGGTTTCCTTAATCCAGGTGGCGGATGCTTCTCAAGATTTAATGCATGGAAATACACTGGTTGAAGATCGAATTCCCAAGTCCAACTTCGACGAACGGATTTATCATTCGAATTGGAAACACTTGGCAAATGATTTCGAAGGTTTGGATGACAGGTTTCGAAGTCTCCTTGATGACGCGATATTGGGGAAACAGATTCAGCCGGAATTGGAACAGCTTTTGGCTGACTATCAACCACTGGCAGAGGCGGCGAAGATGCTCTACCAGGCAAGAGTTTTAACAGAAGAGTTGCTGTTCGTTCTTCCATACGTTCATTCTTTCAATCTAGGGGACGCCATTTTTCGGGATCGAGTTGATCTTGATCTCGCATTTCGGATCGATCCTGCCAAATTGGAAAATGCGAAACGACAGGCTCAGTCTCTGGCTAGAGTCCTGGCGGGGAAAGCGATTCAAAACGATCAACTGTCTGAAGTTTCCGATTTGGCCAATGAGGTCCGCAAGCTTTCAACCGAACTTAAAAAACAAGTCGGTGAAGTGGCTCAAGCGTCGGCGCTCAAACAGTCAGCCAGCCGTTATGTATTTGAGCCATTGTCGTTGTTGGCATCTCCTGTTCCGGAATGGTTGAGTCATGGTTCAGATGCGGTAGAAGTTTCCCGCGGTCAGATCCGGACGAAACTTGAGAAAATTTTGTCGGAGCAACAGGCCAAGTTTTTTGGTCGTCCTTTGGATGCATCCGAAGATTCTATTGATGTGGATGCCTTGGAAGAACGCCACAGCGAATTCTCTGAAAAACTGTTGGCGAAATTGCAAGATAGTAGTAAATCGGATTCGGACCGCCAATCTGATTGGAACGATGAGTTTCACCTAAATAACGAATCGCCGATTGCATTAATGGGGGTGCCCGATAGCTGGGAAAAGGTTCAAACCATCGTCGATCAACTGGAGTCTGACCCGTCACCCTGGCAGTCCAAGTTACCGAACAATGCTGTCGGTTCAGAATGGGAGCAAATTCAAAACCAATTGTCCAAACTGGACGCGATCGACTTTCAGATCCGGTCACAAACTGGAGGGATCGGCCTGAGTGATCGGTCGCTGGATGTGTCTGCCCAGCAAGAACGCCTGCTGCAATTTGAAAAAGAGTATCGGGCGATGATTCGATCTCGAAAGGATTTTTGGGGAAGTGGAAATGTGAAGCGGGCCGAAAAAACGGTTCCGGCATTCTTGAGACAGGCCAGAATTCAGAAAACTAATATGGAAATTTTGGCAATCGCTATAAGGGATCTTATGCGGAGCCAGGATCGTAAGTTTTCGATACCCACATTAAGTGAATTTGCGGAAAAGTCCTTGGAGGATGCGAACCAGCAATGGGTTGAATTTTCCAGCCAGCCAACTGGCTGGATCGAGTCGGGACAACCAACCGATTTGCAGGAAAACCAGTTGGTGGTCGAAGCAACTCGGCCGATAGAACTTGACTTGGGGTTGGATATCATTCGCACCAACGGGGATTACTCACCCATCAATTTGAGCGACTCATCGAATTCAAAATTTAAACCGTCTTCCCGTTTTCAATTGGATGGCCAGTTCTATTTTGACAACTTGATGATTCCTGCATCTGACTCGGCTAAGAATTATTTTGCCTCGGGAGAAGTTGTTTTTCGAGGTCACCTTTTCGCTGACAAGATGATGGTCAATCGAAAAGTAAAGGCTCGCGGGTTGGTGACCCGATTTCAGTTGAATCCGTTTGTGAATGTCAACGACAAAGCGTCGATCACTCTTAGCAACGATGTGAACGATAAGGTGGCCGTCATATTTTTGCTGGATTGTTCCGGATCGATGGGTAACCCAGGACCCAACCCTAAACAGAGCCGTATCGCAGCTCTTAAGAATGTAACCAACCAGATTCTTACAGAGTTGGCGGCATCGGGCCGGTTTCATATTGGATTGGCGGCGTTTGGTCACCGGAGTAAGTTTAGCGCTTCTCAACCGGCCACTGGAAAATATCGAGTCGACGGGGTAGTGCATCCGTTTGAAGATTCTGAATTGATCGTACCGCCGGGGCGAACTCCGACGACCAATCCAGCGGGTCTTTCGGAAAAATTGGCCTCACTTCAACCGCTTGGATTAACGCCGCTCTATTATTCGATCAAAGAT
This sequence comes from Planctomycetota bacterium, assembly GCA_039200505.1. Lineage (GTDB taxonomy): Bacteria > Planctomycetota > Planctomycetia > Pirellulales > Pirellulaceae > Mariniblastus. Next base: position 11,156 of record JBCCSJ010000190.1, read on the forward strand.
ACCGCTTCTAGATTTCCGAAAGTCCCTCGCAAGAAGTTATTAATTGTGATTACCGATGGCGAAAATAAGCAGGTGCCAGAAAAAGATCCTTCTAGAGCGAAACCCATTGGTAAGGAATTGACAACACTCGACGGTGCCGTAAAAGCAGTGAATAGCGGAG
>JBCCSJ010000191.1:0-11298 GCA_039200505.1 Planctomycetota bacterium
AAACTCAAATGATCCGTGCGGCTAGAATCAGAGGCATCCGGCAGTCTGGTCCGACCGGGATAGATTTTGGAGCCAAAGAGCGAGAACTATCCGCATGACCCAACCGAATTCAGCCAACGCCTTACGTCTAACAAAGCTGAAGGTTCGTGCTATTCTCAACAAAATTGCATCACGACGACGCCGTTGAGATATCACCTTACCGATTGTTTGCTTTCGCCCGAGGATGGGCTTTCTCGTAGGCCCTTTTTAATCCGGCAGTGCTTACGTGAGTATAAATTTGTGTTGTGACCAAGCTTTTATGCCCCAGCAGTTCTTGCACGCTTCGAATATCGGCCCCCGAATCCAATAAGTGAGTCGCAAAACTATGCCGCAGAGTGTGTGGGGACGTACGTTGATCCAGGCCCGTTTGCAACAAATATTTCTCCAACATTCGGGCAACGCTGCGAGTGGTAATTCGTTTACCAAATTTGTTAAGAAATACAGCTTGATTCTCTTCATCAGAAAGTGACTTGGCTGGGCTGCGAAGTCTTAGCCACCGCTTGATCGCTCGAATTGCATAACTACCTAGAGGAGCCAATCGCTCTCGTTTTCCTTTTCCGCGAACACGAACCAAGCCGGCCGAAAGATCCAAGTCAGAAGTATCGATTCCGACCAATTCGCTCACACGGAGCCCTGCTGAATAAAGCGTTTCTAGCATTGCTCGGTCACGTAATCCCATTGACTGGTCACGGGCCGGGGCGGAAAGGAGTTTACCAATTTCTCGTGTTGTTAAAAAATGAGGCAGCTTACGATCACGCCTCGGATTTCGAAGCGGTTTGGCCGGATTCGATTCACACAAACCCTCTCGTTGAGCAAATCGAAAATAGCTACGCATTGAAGCGAGTCTTCTGGAGACAGAACTTTTGGCGTAACCCGCTTCGTGTAAGGCCGCAACATAAGTCCGTAAGTCCAGCGGAGCGATTTCAGCAGGTTGAGGCGAACGTCCAAACTTGTCGATGAAATACTCGCAAAGAAGCTCAAGGTCTTCGCGATAAGATTTGATCGTGAGATCTGAGCAGTTTTTTTCAACCTTCAGAAATTTCAAGAATCGGGAGATTGAGTCTTCCATACTCAAATGCGGATTCCATTAGATGATCTGTCATCACTGATTCTCGAGGTCGAATACTTGGCATCTAGACGCAAACCCATTCGACCCGCGACGCCACTCAATTGCCATCCTCGCTAGAAAAAAGATCGCCTACCTGAGACTCGAACCGATTGACGGGAGTGTTACCAGAAACGGGCTGTGATTTCTCAACGTTTCTGACCTTTTGGCTTAATACCGCGGCGTCGTACCATGAGAAACTTAACTTGGAATCAGAAGCGTAGCGTCCTAGCGTACGAAGGGTGTCACTCTTTTTTTCGTCATTGAATAAAAAGATGTATCTTTCTTCGCCTTTAACTAAAGCAACAACATTGATGTCTTGTGACTGTGCCACGATTGCCCCCGATTGAATTTTGGGGAGCAGCGAACCTGCTCCAACGAAGGTGTACATCGGCAGTAGAATTTAGCCGCAACAGGCTGCTTTGTTGGAACGTCGATTGAATCAAAACGAACAATTAATTCGACGTTACAACCCGAACGACTGATTTAGGCAGCACCGCGCGTCGGTCAAAATGTTCGGCAAAGCACGCGTTAGCAAGCATACCGACAGTGGCACCCCTACGCTGACACCGTCTACCAGCACCCCTGTCAACTCGGTGAGCCCACCTTGATTCATTTGGATCCAGGTGTGAATCGGTAAGATTCAAAAGCGATTAACGGTTTACCAGTTTGCTGCGTTTATTACGTTGAGCTTGCGATGGTTTTTCCGCTCTTTTCACACACGTCCTGCAAACGGGTTGCCACAGTCAAAGCTCAAAATCAACCTCATGAGCATCCATCAAAACGCTAGCGTCGTGAGCGATAGTTCGCCCCAGCCTACACCAGAATCGGTCTAGGGTTTTCTTGGGTAAGCGATTAACTTTAGAAGCAACCGGAGAACCCAAGTTCGATAGGATTCGTATTGGGGCAGGCAATGCCGAAGGAGTCGGCTGCTTTTCCGTTACCCTCATGCTTTCCATGGAAGGAAATTGGCATGCGTACATCCATATGGGTTGGGCTGGTCGTCTGTTTTCTATCGACGCAAATTTTCGATATGGCTCCACGACTGCACGGCCAAATATTGGGACGACGACAGGCAATGGCGAACGTCCGCCCAGCCGGACGAGTCGTGGCTCCCGTCGAAAGCGAAAACTTTATCGTCTATGCCAACGATGCTCAATTGGCTGCCAAAGTCAGTCGCCAAGCAGAACGTTTTCGAAAAGACCTTTCGATTCAATGGCTCGGTCGAACTTTGGATAAGTGGCACGACAAATGTCCCATTGAGGTTCAGGTAAAACCCTTGGCCGGAGGGGAAACGAGTTTCGGTTTCGTTCGAGATCGGTTCGGCAAAGGTCAGCCCATGGATTGGCAAATGAAAATCTTTGGCCCCCCAGATCGTTTGTTAGACGCGGTTTTGCCCCATGAGATCACCCATACAATCTTTGCAACGCATTTCGGACAACCACTTCCGCGGTGGGCTGACGAAGGAGCATGTACGACCGTAGAACACGAATCGGAACGCAGAAAAAATCACCAGATGTTGATGCAGTTTTTATCTGCCAAACCGACCAAGGGAATTCCGTTCAATCAGATGTTTCAAATGCGTCGCTACCCCGCTGACCCGCTACCGCTGTATGCTCAAGGACACAGTTTGGCCAAATATCTCATACAGGAAAAAGGAAAAATTCATTTTGTCAATTTTATTGCCCGGGGTCTTGAATTAGAAAAGAGTCAGTCGGTCCTGAAGGCTTGGAATTCATCCGTTGAAGAATTTTACGCCTACCGGAGTCTGTCGGATCTTCAATTAAAGTGGATTGCCTGGGTTGAAAAAGGAAGTCCAGCGTTGGATGCAAATTCGACGAAAGGAGCAGTTCGCTTGGCTGGCTTTGAAGATGGAGATAGCGGATCGAACGGCAAAATCGCGCTGGCGACATTCGCTGAAAATCCCAAAGTCTCTCAACCGGGAAACACCGAGTCTCCCCGAACTGGAAATAGTTGGTATCATCGCCAAATGCGTCAGGCAAACCGAAATACGGTCGATGCCAATGTGACTCGAAGAATCTCACCATCGCCATCGGTGGAATCGTCGCAAAAGACGATCCAGGATTCGAGACTGCCCGCCAGATTTGCACCTGACGGTGAAACTGTTTGGCGATAAGATCGGTGAATGGGAATTTTTGACTGGTTTCGAAATAGGTCCGGGTTTAGGCAATTCGACGACAGCTTCGCGCTTCATCATTCAGCAGCTTTGGACCATATTAAAGAAATTGTTCTGGGTAACGGATCAACTGGCAAGAACCTTTGGTTGATCGCACATTTTCCCATCGCGTTTGTTGAACTTCAAAATCATCTGGAATCGTGGCAGGTAAACTACGAAGTCGTCACCGAACCGATCGACGCCAACGGAATGTCTGATGTTTTCAAGGATCCAACGTCGATCAAATTAGTTTTGTCGCCCTTAATCCCAACGGTAGAGTACCCTTTAGAACCATCGGATAGCCCCGTGACACAAGGGTTGCTGATCGTTGATCGACATCCATTGATAACCCATGACAAACGTATTTTACAGTTCGCCAGGAACTGCCCGTACAAGGTAGAACTGGGATACGTCCTGTCGCTCGATCATCCAGTGCTCAAACTTGTAGTGACGGATTCTTTGGTCGAATTGATGGGGCAACTGGGAATGCGAAAAGATGAACTGATTAGCAGTTCGATGGTGTCTCGACGCTTGGAGAAAAAATTGACCCGTCTGTCCGCATTATTCACGGGAGATGGCCCGGAAGAATCGGCAGAATCCTGGCTAGAAAAGTATCATCAAACGGATGGCTAGACCGATGTCCAAAGTCATTGAATCGATTCGAAATCGTGCCGCCGACGGGCAAAAAAGAATTGTCTTTCCTGAGTCGCAGGACCCGCGAGTTGTCGAAGCCGCCCAACGTTTTCAGTCAGAAAATTTGGGGCAAGCCGTGTTGATCGGAACTTCAAATCTGCCCGGTATGACGGGCGACATCGAGTGGATTGACCCTCGCGATCCCACAATCATTAATGATTGTGCTGACCAGCTTTACGCCAATCGAAAACACAAAGGGCTCACACTTCAGGCCGCGAAGCTGGCAGTTGAAGATCCTGTTTTGCTTGCCTCGCTTTTGGTCAAAACAGGACATGCGGACGCGGCCGTTGCGGGCAGTGTTGCTACAACTTCAACCGTCATTCGTGCTGGACTATACGGCCTGGGTACATCAGATGGTTGTGAGACCGTTTCGAGTTTCTTTCTGATGCTTCTTGACGAAAGAGCACTCACTTATGCTGATTGCGGCGTTGTTCCGGATCCGAATCCGGTGCAGCTTGCCGAAATTGCAATCGCGGCCGCTGAAAATCATCGACTGCTGACCGGAGAAGAGCCTAAAGTGGCGATGCTATCTTTTTCAACCAAAGGTAGCGCGCGGCATGAAAGAGTCAACAAAGTCACCGAAGCCCTGCAAACGATTCAGCAACGTGCTCCTGATTTATCCGTTGATGGTGAACTTCAGTTTGACGCCGCATTCGTCCCGGAAGTTGCCTCTCGCAAGGCCCCTGATTCACTCGTGGCAGGTCAAGCAAATGTGTTTGTCTTCCCGGATTTAGATTCGGGAAATATTGCCTACAAGATTACCGAACGTTTGGGTGGGGCACAGGCTCTAGGCCCGTTGATTCAAGGTTTGCATCGCCCGTTAATGGATCTGTCACGAGGTTGTTCGGTCGATGATATCGTGATGGTCGCCTGCGTTGCCGCAGTCATGTCAAAAGTCTAGGAAGACAGAAGACAGCTCTAATTCACTTTCAACTGTCGGTTGGATCGCATCGCTCTTCAAGCGGGGGCAGATTAATGTGCTTTTAGAATTGATCCTGCCACAATAAGAGCATTTCCTCGAATTCCGTTTTTCAAACTCTTGCATCCGTTTCGTGCTGTTCTGGTTTATCCAATAAACCGCTGTCGATCCAGCGATTGTCCCGACTGCAAATAAAGCCTGGACAATTTGATCTCTGAAAGCGGGTGGCTGAGAAAAGATCAAATCGCAGAGTTGAACCCAAATCAAGTACAGCAACAGCAAGACAATAAAACCCAGAATCCCGCCCCCGATCATCGGGCGAATGATATGCGATGGGATGAACAATTTCGCTGGAAACATTAATAGCATCAAAGTAATGACCGATACTGGAATCGGACATAACGAAAGGGCAGCAGCCAGACCACACAAAGTCATTAAGGCGAATAAATTTTGCAGACTCCAAGTCATGATCAAATGCTCAGGTAATCGTTAGCTCTTAATCGCCTTCGATAGATTCAAGCTCTTCCCACCGCTTATAGGCTTGGGCCAGATCGAGGTCTAGCGATTGAAGCGTTCCTTGAATTTTAGCGATCTCTTGGCCATCACTTTTATAAAAGTCAGGGGCCGACATCTGGTCGTGAATTTTCGAAATTTCAGTCTCCAGTCTTTCGATACTTTCAGGAAGCGATTCGAGCTCCCGTTTTTCTTTATAGCTCAACTTGCGAGGACGTTCTGTTTTGGGTTTGGCTTTTTTTTCCTTAGATTCCGACAGATTCCCAGTTTGGGTTAACGCTTTCGATTCTTTTCGTTGTTGAACTTGTCGCTGCCAATCGTCGTATCCGCCATCATATTCACGCACCGAATCTTTTTCAAAGACGATGGAACTGGTGACCACGTTGTTCAGAAATTCGCGATCGTGGCTGACCAATAAAACAGTTCCAGAGTAATTGATTAATTTTTCTTCTAGTAAGTCGAGGGTTTCGGAATCCAAATCGTTGGTGGGTTCATCCAAGACAATCAGGTTGGCCGGTTTTGAAAAAAGTTTTGCCAAAAGCAAGCGATTGCGTTCACCACCGGAAAGAAATTTAATCTGAGTTCGAGACCTGGCCGGGGTGAAAAGAAAGTCTTGCAAGTAGCCCAAAACATGTTTTTTAGCCCCATTGATCACAACCGAATCAGCACCATCGGCAACGACTTCTTCCACTGTCGATGCGGGATTTAGTTGTTCGCGAAGCTGATCAAAATAAGCGATCTGTAAATTGGTACCTCGTTTGATTTTTCCGGACGTCGGTTCAAGTTGACCCAGCAGAACTTTTAACAACGTGGTCTTGCCCACCCCGTTTCGGCCAATGATTCCTACTTTGTCAGAACGCATGATGGTGGTCGAAAAGTCCTTAAAAATCGTGACATCACCATATTGGAATTGGATTTCATCCGCTTTAACGACCAGCTGACCACTCTTTTCAGCTTCCTGAATCTTTAGGTTGGAAGTTCCGATCTTGTCACGACGTTGAGATCGTTCTTCTCTCATTTTTTTAAGAGCCCGAACGCGACCTTCATTACGAGTTCTTCTCGCTTTGATCCCTTTGCGAATCCAGACTTCCTCTTCGGCTAGTCGTTTGTCAAAAAGGGCGTTTTGCTTCTCCTCTACGACTAGACTTTCTTCTTTCCTTTTCAAAAACGTTTCGTAGTCGCAGGACCAGTCGTAAATCTTACCCCGATCGATTTCAAGAATTCTGTTAGCAAGTTTCCGAAGAAACATGCGGTCGTGAGTTACGAATAAAAACGCTCCACGATATTTTCCGAGAAACTCTTCCAACCATCGGATCGCTGCCAAATCGAGATGGTTCGTCGGTTCGTCCAATAACAGCAAATCAGGATTGGACACGAGCGATTTTGCGAGTAAAACCCGCCGCTTCATCCCTGAAGAAAGAGTTTCAAAAGACAGCTCCGGATCCAGCTCCATTTTGGACAGGATTTTTTCAACGTCGTTTTCGAGTTTCCAAGTTTCGTCGTCAAGATAATCGGCTGCCGCAACTCCTGATCGAACGACCGAAGCAATAGTGCCCCGAAGATCCTGAGGCACGCTTTGGATGAGCGTCGAGACTCTTAAATTGGGGGACCGGATCAAGTCGCCTTGGTCCGGCTGGACCTCTCCCGCAATCATTTTCAAAAGCGTCGATTTACCCGCACCATTGCGACCCAAAAGACCTATCTTTTGCCCTTCGTCGATCTGAAAATTTGCATGATCGAGCAGATCGGGACCTCGAAATCCGATGGAAACGTCTTGCAAAGTAATTAATGGCATCGCTTATTATTCCGCTGTATTTGGCGTGAGGCTCAGATTTTAGTCGAATCGAGCCATTCAATGCCCATGTACATTTTGTGTACACAGGATGTCAGTTAAATGTTTTTGAATTCTAATTTTTGATTTTTATTGGCAACATTTAACCGGATTTGGATTCTTTGGCCGATTTTTTCTATTGGCATTACCATTGCTTAAGTCGAGCTGAAACCAAAATGTTCTTTCTGGGAGAGCTCATGAATCAGAAATCTGAATCCAAGTTTGTTAAGACAAGCGTTGACGATCAACCAATGTCTTCTGTTACTTCAAAGTCCTTACTCGAACGCCTGCTCACGCCCCAAAATCTGAATTTGATGATGGGGTCAGGGGCAATGATGTTAGTCATCGGTTTTGTCGTTTGGCTGTGGTCCGTCGGGATTTTCGACAATCCTCTCATCGCCGCAATGTCTCTTGGCGTTGGCAATCTGACACTTCTTGGATTTTCAGTTTGGCTGTACCAAGCGACACGATTCAAGTTGGCCGGAAATGGGATGCTACTTCTTAGTTCTATCCTGTTGCCCTTGAACCTTTGGTTTTACGATTCGCAAGGCTTGCTTGAGCTAAACCAGGGGGATCCGCTGTGGATTCCAGCTTTGGCCTGTTGTGCTATTTTTGCCTTCGTAGGAAGACTAACTCGCAATCCGCAGTTTGCATATTCCTTGGTCGGAGGCGTGATTCTGTCCGGTCTGCTCTTCCTTGCGGGACCTGATGTTGGTTTGATTTGGCAACCGATACCGACATCGGTGTTTTTAGTGGTGGTTTCCAGTCTAGCAATTTTTTCGGAACGCTGGTTTTCAGCCGATGAAGGGCCTTTTTCGCGTGACCAATTCGGGTTGGCATTTTTCAATGCCGGGCACTGGTCATTACTTGCCGCATTAGCCTTGCTTTCCACTCAGTTGATGTTTTCGCTTTTCAATATCCAGTGGTTGATGAGCCGTACAAGTGCTTTCGGGCAGCTTGAACTGATGTCAGCTGCTGGGATCTTAGCCTTTACGGGCGGTGTTTATTTTTATTCTGCCGTCGTTCGGAAGCAATGGGCTTTTCAGGGACTGGGGGTCGTATCGCTGGTTGCTTCAGCATTAGTTTTAGGTGATGTGCTGGGTATCCGCCTGACCGTTCCATTAACTGGCCTCATCTTTTCGACGCTGATGGTAGCCATGAATTTAATAATACACTTCCGCAAGGCGTCGAAGGATGAGTCGCAGCCCGTTTCATGGGCCAATCTGTCGCTACTGACTTGGGCAGTGATTGCTAACGCAGCCGTGGCTTTGTGTTGGTTTTTCCAAACAGATAACTTGTTCAACGGAAACTCTGGATTCATTCCATCGATCGTCTACCTATTCATTGCCGGGCTGGCATGTTTGACGGTTCCGCGATTATGGATTGGTGATCAAAATCGCTTCGGTTTTAGCATTATTCGCTGGCTTGGTGCGATCACAATGAGTATTGCCGCCTGTTTTTCCATTGGATACCCTGCAGCCTTGGTAGCAATGTCAGAGCGGAGCTTTTTTATCGGAGGTCTCGCAGTCGCAGCCATTACCATGGTCCTTACATTCGGATTACCAAAGTTAGGGATCCAAACCCGGCAAGAACGGATTGGCAACACTTTGGCTTTTGCGTTATTGGCTGCCATTGGAACCTCTTTAGGATGGGCATGCGAATATTCGATTGGCATGCCGACGGCAGCCTCGATTTTGACTTCGATCATTGCATCGGCTACATTTCTTCAAATTTCACATTTAACCCAACGTGAGGAGTCTCTGATAGCGGCGATCGTCTGTTTTGTCCTGACAGGGATTCAATTGTTTGTTTACTTTCAATTGACCGATCCCTTCATGATTGTGGCTGCCTTGACGATGGGCGGTTTGGTTGTCTACTTACCATCTCGGATTGCCCGGGCCGCGGCAAAGAGTCATTCCAAAGACTCTCTTGCCATTCGCTACGCAGGGGTCACTTCCAACGTGGGATCCAGTTTGATCATCTGCGGATCAGGCGCAAGTGTGTTGATGCTATTGACTGCGTTTGCATCGAATGGGGCAGATTGGTCTCACGTTACTTTGATCGCATTCAACTTGCTGGTCAGTATTTTGATTGGAATCACAGAACCTGGGATCGCTTGGCGGCAGTCGTTCCGACTTATTTCTGTGATTCAAGGAATCGCCTTGATGGTGGCAGTTGGCTCTTTGAGTGAAAACACATTCTGGGAAAAAGCTCAACTGGCAAGCCTTGTGATTGGTGCTGTTGTCACGATGGCAACCTACGTAGGTTGGTCCAAGGAAAAACAGGGACAAGAAAATGGTTTGATTACGTTCGGATTTTTTGCTGGATCTGTCACGCTCGTGATTCCGTTATTCGCAGGGTTCATCGGTACCCGATTTTGGAATCATTATGTTCCGGGTGAATTTTGGTTTTATTTGAATGAGATTGGAACGTTGGCGATCGGTTTAATCCTGCTTGGCTCCGGAATCATGACTCGAGTTCGTTCGACAACTTTTGGTGGGGCTATCCTTTGTCTGACGGTTGTGGGCGGACTGGTGGCATTGATTCGAATTCCATCTCAACTTAATTCTGCGGCAATCATCATGATGATTGGCGGCGGTATATTTTTTGGGACGGCCATTCTATTGAGCTTTTATCGAGACTGGCTCGTCAGCTTGCCTGAAAGGATCAAGCAGAGAAAAGGACTCTTTCAGGTCATGAAATGGCGTTAACAGAATAAAATTTGTGAACCTTAAACGACCGAGGCCTGCAATACGGCTTGGTTGCGACCGTCTGTCGATCCCAGAAATCGGCAGGCGGTTTTTTGGGTATCGGTCCTCATTCAAATACGGATCTTTCAACTTACAGTGCGAAGCTTGGCAGACGACCGATTCAAAACGTTCGGCTCAGGATCAAGATGTTGATGAATTGCTCCAAAATTCTGCTGAGTAGTCAAGAATTAGGACTTCCCAACGAAAAGATTGAAAAATGGCGATTGTGGTTTGAATAAAATTTTTTTGGGAGGTCTGGATTGAAAAAGTTTGGAATTGGTTTGGTCTTGTTCTCTTGTTTGTTGCTCATTGTGTTGGCACCAATCGGGATTTCACACAAAATTCAATTTGAAAAAAACTGCAAAGGTTTTCTCAAAAGGGCTGCTGATGCCAACACGATTGCCTTAGCCGAAAGCGAACTTGGAAAATCCCTGGCTTATCTAGAGAGTCAAAACATAACGACTGGAAGCACCCACGTTTTTTACGAAACCCCGGGCACCGAAATTGACTTTTGGTATCAAAACTTGAAAACCGCTCATGAAGAATTAAAAGCTTTTCCGACCGATGCCGATCCGCTAATGGTATCTAATCACCTGTTGAAATTTCGGGACACGCTTGTCGATACCGGGGAAAAAGGGTCCCGCGTGACGGTGCCACGCTACATTAGTTTGTTCCCTAATCAACGGATTTTTCAGCTCGCTTTGATGACGGGGCTGATTCTACCGATTTTTGGATTCGGGCTCGCTGCTGCTGAAGACATGGCGGCCGGCAAGAACTGCTGCGGCACATAGTTCGAATTTGCTGACTAAAAATCGGCCCCAAAAATGGGGCCGACTTATTGATTCGTCAAGGCGATGCCTGAGAACATGCTTATTTCGTTACGATTTGTTGCACTCTAAAGAAGTGTATCTCACCGGACAATCGAGCAGAACCTGAACTACGATTGGCACTCAGCATCAGAACATCCGAGGATTATCGAGCGTGGTATTCTGCTTCGATCGGCTGGGCGGCCGCACGACCGGGCGGACAACCTTGGGGCAAATCGCAACCAACCGGAGGACACGCACATCGAGGGCAGGATACGTCCTGACCAAGCGACAGCGTCTGTCTCAAATCCTCCATGAAAGTTAATGAAGGGACGAACACTCGGTCGCCGGGCTGCAATTGATAATTCGTAGAACTATCCCCCAGTTGCACAATCTGGTCGTAACAAATTTTGGCAATGATGCGGCAGCTTCCGCAGTCGGTCGGGCGGCTGACGATAATTTGGTG
>JBCCSJ010000192.1:0-11286 GCA_039200505.1 Planctomycetota bacterium
GCTATGTTTCCAAAGTTGAGGTTTCGAACTTAATATTCAATTAAAAAAAGTTGTCAGGCGATTATGTCATTAACTGTCATGACCATCATTGGTACTCGTCCAGAAGCAATCAAATTGGTGCCGCTGGTACTGGAATTTCAAAACCGCTCGAGTCAATTTAGGTCGGTGGTTTGCGTCACTGGTCAGCACCGCGAAATGCTGGACCAAGTGCTTGACGCATTTCAGATTCAAGCAGACCATGATCTTAATCTGATGGCACCCAACCAAACGTTAGGATTGGTTGCTGCTCGGGCAACTTCGGGATTAGATAATGTGTTTTCCGAAGTAAAACCCGATGTTGCAATCGTGCAGGGGGACACAACGACGGCGTTTTGTGGAGCACTCGTAGGTCATTATCATCAAGTCAAAGTGGCTCACGTGGAGGCTGGCCTTCGTACTGGAAATAAGTTTTCTCCTTTCCCTGAAGAAATGAATCGGCGATTGGTCGGTCGGCTGGCAGATCTGCATTTTCCACCCACCCAGTTTGCCTGTCAGTCGTTGTTGGACGAAGGTGTTTGCCGCGAAGATATCTTCGTGACGGGGAACACCGTCATTGATACGCTTTTTTTGACCCGCCAACGCGTCACCCAATCAGTTCCAGAGGCGGCCAAACCATTGGTTGGCGTCGGAGATGGTAAGAAACTGATCCTGGTCACCGCGCATCGACGGGAAAGTCATGGGAAGGGATTCGTAAACATATGTAGCGCAATCCGTGACCTTGCGGACCAACATAAAGATATTGTCTTCGTCTACCCCGTCCATTTAAATCCCAACGTTCAAGAACCGGTCAATCGGATTATTGGCGACCATCCAAGAATCAAGTTGATTGATCCATTGTCCTACGAGCCGTTTGTCTGGCTTTTGAATGAATGTGATATTGTTCTGACCGATTCCGGGGGCGTACAAGAAGAGGCTCCCTCGTTTGGAAAACCGGTCCTAGTGATGCGTGACACGACCGAACGTCCCGAAGGTGTCGAAGCCGGAAACGCCAAGTTAGTTGGAACCGATCCTGAAAAAATCAAGGCAGAGTTGACTACGCTTCTCACCGACGCAGACGCGTTTGCAGCAATGGCAGATGCGAAAAATCCCTACGGCGATGGGACTGCTTCCAAACAAATTGCTGATGCGATTCTGCAAAAATATCAGTTGAATGCCACAACATGTGATTCGACGATGTGTGGCGTGTGACCATCGCGTTTAGTCTTGCTGAAAAAGCTAAAATTCCAATAAACTACTTTCGTTATGGGACGACTAGTTCGTGGGTAGTTTTCGGGATGAGGCATTAAAGTAATGACGCAGCTGCAGTCGGCATTCGAAGAAAATTTTCAGAACCAAATTGAAACCGGATCGTCTGACTTGGTGCGTTTGGAAGCTTTGATCGAAGTCGCCGATCAACTCACCCTGTTGTCAGGTAGGGTTCTTGATATCGGATCCGGATCCGGTGATGTCGTTGAATACCTTTCCAAGCCTCGATTTGATTTCAATGCTTTTGGCGTCGACGGATCGAAATCGGCCATCGAAAATGCAAAACAAAGGCTGGGCTATGTTGCAGGTTTAGCTCAGCGATTGAAACGACTGGAATCTCATCATTTGCCGTTTGAAGATGGTTTCTTTAACCTCGTCACTTGCCTTGGGATTTTGCAATCGCTCGACAAACAAGATATCGAATTGATTCTTGAAGAGGTTGATCGGGTTCTCTGTCAGGGCGGGAATTTTTTTGGGACAGTGGTTTGTGATAAAGATAACTCAGGTCGTTCAAACCGTACCGACCTGAGTCTTGACTGGTGGGTTCGGACGATTAAGCCGTCACAGTTTTCCTTTGATCCTATTTCATGCCGGCTTACTTTTTGGAAACATAAACGGCTTGTAGAAAAAGCTGACATCAATCGAGGGGGCATTTCAAATTCAGTTTCCTTCGATAAATCGGCAACAGCTGACCTGACGGAAAGTACTGGAACGCATACGAAGCTTCCAGCGGATTCTGCCCAAATCTATCAGAAAATTTATGATCAAAACCCTTGGTATGGCAACGCCGAAGAAGGGCGGTGCCCCGGTATGCGGCTTATGCCTCAATATGAAGAGTGGCTAGTCAGTCCTGTCTTGGACCTCGGGTGTGGTCGGGGGCAAGCGGTAGAATATCTTCGAAGCAATGGATTTCAAGCAGAAGGGATTGATCAGATCAAGAATCACCCGGGCATGAGAGTAGGCGACATCACCCGTCCCATCGATGATATGGCAAACTTCAAAAGCGTTGTGTGTGTCGACTGCATCGAACACCTTTATGAAGACCAGGTACTCGGTTTGTTTGAAAACATGAAGCAGGTTCAACGACAAGCTTTTTCCATTCACAATGGGGAGTCAACCGGAACAGGGCAGGAACTGCATGTGAACCGCAAAGACTTTTTTGAATGGACCAAATTGATTCGACAGCACTTCACAATTGCTTCAGCCATCCAGATCCACGAAGAACAAGTTTTATATTTAACTTGTTCGAAGTGACAGTTCTACGAATTCGAAGTCTTAGTTTTCGAATTATCAGTTTGCGAAAAAACGGACGCTTGTTGGCGGCTTTTTCTCCGTTTGACGTTTAGGATTCGCATCCAAACAATGATCGTGAAGATCAAGGTGCATGACCCGAGCCATCGCAGTTCGAGATATCGTGCATACCATGGAATCCGTCTCAACATCTCAAGTGTTTTTGATTTACCATTCTTCGCGATCAAGCGGTCAATTTGATCGATAGCTGATTTCTGCCCCATGGCGCGGGCGTACAGTTCGTGTTGGGTAGTCCATTCCCCGTCAGATAATTTTTCCAAATCAGGTAGCGTGGTAAAGCTATCTCGCCAGAAAATCCTTTCTTCAACAAATAAAACGCCAACGCTTTGCCAAGCCTGTTTATGACTGCGGAGGAAAAGGTCTGATCCGCTACGATAATCATTGCTCAAAAAGTCGAGCGAATAGAGTTGAGGCAATCGTCTTTCCCCGATAAAAAATTTTTCGGGTACGGTGGGAGTGTGGTAAAACAGAATCCAGGTGTTGAATTTTGGTTGTTCGGGCATCGGCGTCTGCTGCCATTGCACGACTAAAGCCAGGCATGACATGGCGAGGAGCAGGTCAAACATTGAAAATTTGATCATAGATACCTCAACGAGTCTCAGCTAAATGTCACCAAAGCATGTCAAACAATCTGGTGAAAGAGTCCCATGATAAATCGAAGTGAAGTTATCAAGGCTTTTCGAAATGCACCAGTTCATCGCCGAGTTACCTTCGGAATGTTGTTTGTCGTGTGTTTGACGGCCTCGGTAACGATTGCTTTAGTGCAATTCTTGAGTACATCTGTTTGCAATTATCCGGTGCCGCTAAGTCTATTTGGTGGGTTGGCAGCCATGTTCGCCATTGGGATTTGGTATTCGCGAACAGTCACCCTAATGCTTGAGGCTAGTCATTTGATTTGCCAGCAATGCTATCATTCCACAATCCCTCGGCCAGACGAAATTCATCGGCCCAATGAAGAAGCGAAATTCGGAATCCTAACCTGTTACCATTGCGCTGCCAAACTTGATTTTGACTAGGTTAAGTCCGTGAATCTTTTTTGAGCGACTGTCAGCCGAAGGCTAGGTTTTCTTAAATTTTTAGGGCAGAGCTAAAAAACTAGTGGTTTCATCGCGAAGGGAAAATTACTGCGGCAATCATTGATCAATCGGTTTCTCGATCCAATCATTTTTCTTTTCGTCTTGAGTAAGGTAGTTGAGTTCGGTTCTTTTGAGATCGAGACTCAGGCGAGACCGTCCATCTTTTGACCTCAGTTTAACGGTTACCTTAGATTCTTCAGGGCCTCTCAGCAGACCGACGATGAACTCTAGTTTTTTCTTTTTAGTGCGGTGAAAGTTGCCGTTGCTGTCGGTGATTCCAACCAGTTGATCCCCGGGTTGGATTCTTTTGCAATTAGCAGCCGATGATCCCGGAATCGTCTGAATCACAGTACAAATCTGATTGGTAGTTTCGTCCAAGCGAATCATGAGCCCCACGCCAACAACTTTTTCAAGGTTGGTTCCGGACGATGATTGGCTGTCGGGTCGAATTTGGATTTTTTCTTTCTTTTTGTTATTTTGACGGATCTTTTTTGAGATTTTAGGCCGTGAGTCGGCAATCTTTTTTTCTTGGGCCTCGACCGTCATTGCCGTGGACATCAAACATCCAGCGATCAAACTGAAGCATAAGATTCGTTTTTGAAAATGCACCATTGTTTTCGTCCTTTTCTAGTGATTTCGGAATGGATTAAACTCAGTCTTGCATAATTTCGGGGCGATACTTTTCCCTCCATTCAATTGGTCTTAATCCTCCGACCGAATTGTCATTGTAACGAACTCTTAAGCTCTCCAGTTCAGCTTTCATGTCCGCAATTTTGTCTTGATAGTTGGGATTGTCGTAAAGGTTATTCTTTTCATCGGGATCTGTTTGCAGGTCGTAGAACTCCCACTCTCCGAATTCATAAATCTGGATAAGTTTGTAACGTTCGTTTCGTATTCCGTTATGCCGGGGGCACATGTGGACACTTGGATACTCATAGTAGTGGTAATAGATCGAACTTCGCCAGTCCGCGACGGTTTGCCCTTTGAGCAGTGGGACCAAGGATCGTCCCTGCATGTCATTGGGGACTTTGGCTCCTGCCATTTCGAGGAAAGTTTCGGCATAGTCAAGATTTTGTACCAGGTTTCGGTTCTCGCTACCCGGTTTGGTTTGACCGGGCCATTTAACGATTAATGGCATTTTCAATGACTCTTCATACATCCAACGCTTGTCGTACCAACCGTGATCTCCAACGTAGAAACCTTGGTCCGAGGAATAAACAACGACGGTTTTATCCTCCAAGTTGTTATCTTGCAGGTACTGCATGATGCGACCCACACTATCGTCCACTCCGCGAACACACCTCAAGTAGTTCTTCACGTATCGTTGGTACTTCCATCGAACGAGTTCTTTTCCCGTTAATTTGGCATCTGCAAAAGCTTTGTTTTCGTCGGCATAGGCAGCGTTCCAAGTTGCCAGTTGCTCTTGGGTCATCTTTTTCATGTTTCGTATTCCGGATTTGTCTGTTTTCATATCCGGATCTCCATCCCAATCTTTGGGCGGATCGGTGAACAGGTCGTAGACAGGATGCATGTGCCTGTCTATTTCCATTTCTTGATATCTGGCGGCAGGAGCATTGTCGTCGTAAGTGTCGAACAGCGTTTCTGGTTCTGGCAAATCAAAGTCGTCGTAGAGATTGAGATGTTCTGGGGCTGGCATCCAGCATCGGTGAGGAGCTTTGTGTTGGCACATCAGGAGGAAAGGTTGGTTTTTTTTGCGGTTCGAATCGAGCCAATCGATGGCAAGATCCGTCACGATTTCAGTGCAGTGGCCTTCTACGATTCGCTTCCCTTTTTCAGAGAGCAGTGCCGGATTGTAATAATCGCCTTGACCCGGTAACACATCCCAATAATCGAACCCCTGCGGACGGGATTTGAGATGCCACTTCCCAATCATCGCTGTTTGGTATCCCACTTTTTGAAGCAGTTTGGGAAACGTTTGTTGGTCCCCATCAAAGTTGTTGCCATTGTTCATAAAACCATTCAAGTGGCTATGTTTCCCGGTAATGATGACGGCGCGACTGGGGCCACAGATTGAATTGGTGCAGAAGCTGTTTCGGAAGATCATCCCTTGGCTGGCAAGCCGGTCGATATGAGGTGTTGGATCGACGCTTTTAAGCCATCCTTCATAGGCGCCAATTGCGTTGGGAGCATGGTCGTCAGAAAAGATGAACACAATATTCGGACGATCTTGGGCATCTAAGAGACTGGAAAACAGGGTGAAGAAAACGACCGCCAAGATGCGATATTTCTGAGTGAGCATGAAAACAACCTCGAACGGGAGTTACATTTACGAAATTCCGGCTTGCAGTATCTTATTCTACCGTTCTGAGGGTTGAATTCACAAATGGGTTGCGGTCCAAAATGGGCGAACCGTGTACAATGAAACGATGGCAATCAGCATCAAATACGCTATGAAATTTTTCATTCCAATTTTTTGCGTTTGGGTTTCTTTAATTTCGCTCCGTGCAAACGGAGAAGAAACCCCAGAAAGTGTGATGCAATTTCTTAAAAAAAATTGTCAAGACTGCCATGAGGGTACGGATGCTGACGGTGGATTTGACTTGACAACTTTGTCCGCCCAATACAGCGAAAAAGATTCTGAACGGTGGGTCCGGATTTTCGACCGAGTCAAGCAGGGCGAAATGCCGCCTCCTGACTACGAAATCATACCGGATCAAAATAAACAGTCATTTCAAGGTGCCCTGGGAGATTGGATTAAAACCAATCAAATCCAGGAACATCAAGAACTAGGCCGAGTTCGCGGTCGTCGATTGACGAATCTTCAAACCGAACGGACGCTTCACGATCTTCTCGGAATCGACATCCCTTTAGCAAGCCTGATGGCTGAAGAACCTCGGGTCGATGGTTTTTCAACCGTCGCCAAGGGGCAGTCGATGTCTCATTTCCATTTACAGCAACATCTTGAGGTCGTGGACACCGCTCTCGAAGAAGCGTTTCGACGAGCCCTAAGCGCGAAAGATGACGAATGGTCCAAAGAGATTGAAGCCAGAGAGATCGCCCGAAAAAACCCAAAACGACGTACGCGGGAACCTGAAATGATAGGTCCCCACGCTGTGACCTGGTCTCACCGCTTGGTGTTTTACGGACGTCTACCCGTGACGACCGCACCGGAGGATGGCTGGTATCGAATGAAGCTTAAAGTCAAATGTCTGAAACCGCAAATTAACGGAACGGTTTGGTGCACCATTCGATCAGGCGAGTGTTATTCGATGGCGCCCCTCATGTTTTGGGTCGATTCATTCGAAGCAACAAAAACCTTTAAGGAGGTAACCGTAGAAGCTTGGCTGCCCAAGGGACATATGTTCGAAGTTCGTCCCGGTGATGCAAGAATCAAGAAGGGTCAGACTCGCGGCGGGCAAGTCGGATCTGGTGAGGTGGGTCCGCAGAACGTTCCCGGGATCGCTATGGAATCGATGACCCTCGAACGCTTCCACAAGGGAATGACCAATAAAGAACTTCGACAACGATTATTCGGCGATCTCGATATTAAGCTGAGCGTCAACCCTACCCGATCCATCATTAGGCCCGAAAACCCAGTTGGTGCGGCAGCCAATTTAATTCGTAGTTTCGCATATCGGGCTTTTCGCCGAAAAGTCAGTAACGAGTCGTTGAAGCACTATTTCGAAATCGTAAACGAGTCAATTAAAAACGGCGACAAGTTTCAGGATTCGATCAAGGCAGGGTATCGTGCCATCCTTTGTTCTCCAAGATTCATGTACTTCACCGAGCAGCCCGGAGAACTCGACGATTTTGCCATCGCTTCGCGCCTAAGTTATATGCTTTGGAATCGTATGCCCGATTTGGAACTATTTAAATCAGCCATGTCTGGTGATCTCAAGGATCCTGTCAAACTGGAAGAACAGGTCGAAAGGATGCTGAATCACGAATATGGTCAATCGTTTGTCAAAGACTTCGCGCAAGAATGGCTTGACCTGAGATTGATCGATTTTACCGAACCTGATCGAAAGCTTTATCCTGGATTCGACCTGATCGTTCAAAATTCGATGGTCGAAGAAACGGAACAGTTTTTGCAATATTTGGTCGACCGAAATTCACGAATTGATTACGTGGTCGATTCCAAACATACTTTTTTGGATAATCGGCTGGCTTCCTACTACGGAATCGAAGGCGTTCGCGGCGATAGGATGAAGCGGGTGAAACTGCCGGCTGATTCAAACCGAGGCGGCATCCTCACACAGGGATCGGTTTTGAAGGTAACCGCGAACGGCACGACGACATCCCCTGTTTTACGAGGAGTCTGGGTTTCGGAAAGAATCTTGGGGGAACATATTCCCCCACCGCCCGAAAATGTCCCAGCAATTGAGCCCGATATTCGCGGCGCCAAAACAATTCGAGATCAGCTGGAAAAGCATAAGGATGACCCTAACTGCTCATCTTGTCACCAAAAAATGGATCCCCCGGGATTCGCGCTGGAAAACTTCGATCCGTCCGGACGTTGGCGAGATAACTACGTCAAGATGAAGGGCCGAAAAAAGGAGAAGGGGCTTCCTGTCGATTCGAGTGACGAACTGGGCGACGAGGTCTTTAAAAACCTGGATCAATTCAAAGCTTTGTTGAAACAAAGGCCGAGAAAACTAGCCAAAAACTTCGCTGAAAAGCTAGTTACTTATGGCACGGGCGGATCTCCGACATTTGCTGACCGGCCCGAAATCCAAAAGATACTCGACAATGCTGCTAAAGACGATTACGGTGTCAGATCGCTCGTGAAGGCAGTGGTGGTAAGTCCAATCTTTCGCCAAAAATAGTGCCTCCTTGGTAGAAGGAGACTGCCTCGTCTCATAATGCAAAGCGTCGAAGATGGTGGTTTAGGGCTAGGCTGTGATCTTCACTA
The DNA here is from genome assembly GCA_039200505.1 of Planctomycetota bacterium. GTDB lineage: Bacteria > Planctomycetota > Planctomycetia > Pirellulales > Pirellulaceae > Mariniblastus. The sequence goes on from JBCCSJ010000192.1 coordinate 8,545, forward strand.
GTCCTTCGGAGGAGGTCAGCCTTTCGAAAGTTATTCGCACTTTCTTGGGTTCGATTGACTCAATTTCAGGCATCTTTTCGTAAGACCATCGTTCTTCAACACGAAAACGAAATTTCGTAAGCGCGGCCCTTCAGGAAAGAATTCGACTTTAGTGGGAAGTACGAATACGTGAACTCAAATGCCGCTTCGACGATTTTGGTAGGCCTTGATGTGCTTTTGAGCTGTTTTCTTTTCGGGCTAACTACTCAATTTTTTTCTACGTTTCAAAAGGTCTACTAAAAACAGACCGATGCCTGTCCAGCAGATCAAAAATCCAAGAAAGCGGGATCCGTTGAATGGTTCCTGGAAATAAAACAGCCCGAGAAAAAACTGAATGGTCGGACCTATAAATTGAAGTAAGCCCATCGTTGAAAGGCGGATATGCTTCAGCCCTTCAGCATACAGTGCCAATGGTGTGATCGTTGCCAGGCCACATAAGATTAATAATACGTTGAGAACCCAATCGGGGGACCAGATCGCATCACCGTGAATGCTTCGGTAAACGACGTAGCAAATAGCTGGTAAAAATAAGAATCCAGTTTCAAAAGTAAGACCGTCCAGTGCGGGCAGTTTGAGCTTTTTTTTGGTAGCGGCATACAGCCCAAATGAAACCGCAATGGCTAACGATAGAATTGGCATTCCGGATGACGTCACGAACATAAACGCAACCCCAGCCGCGACAATCGAAACTCCGACCCACTGATTGGTGGTCAGTTTTTCCTTGAATAGAAAAACGCCAAATAGAACAACGACTTGAGGACATAGATAGTAGCCCAGGCTTGCGTCGATCGGATGGTCATGCATCACAGACCAAACGAACAAAAGCCAATTCGTTACGATCATGGCAGATGCGAATAGGAGTACAAATAAAATCCGCCAGCTTTTAAGCGTTTCTTTTGCGACTTCAGCCGACGGAATCCACTGGATTTTTCGAAGTGCTGGAAGATTGGATTTGAAGAATAAAGCTACGATCAGCAACGAAAAGGACCAAAGAATTCGGTGAGCCACAAAATCAAACGCATCAATGCTCTTCAGGAAATAGACGTAGATCGGGAATAGGCCCCAGCAGATTTGAGCACCGATTGCGCATAGAAATCCAAATCGCAAATTGTCCGAACTTGGAGACATGGGTCCTCTGCTTTCTAAACTGAGAACATAGCTTGAACAGCCCGTGATTCCAATGGGCTGCCTCGGTACGCGGGCTGCCTTGGTACGAATCGGAATCAGGCACAAACATCGCAGCCTCAAAACACTGGATGAACTACTGTATAAGACGAAAGTTAACTGGTATTGCCGGGAACATCGCGTGGGTAAACTAATACAGCGTGACCTTTCTTATTCAGCGTCTGAACAAAACATGCCCGCTTCTACCGAACTTACAACACATATCGAAGGCAATGGCTACCTGCTTCTCAAGAATATTTTTCATGAGGGACGGTTGAAGCGTGTTTTGGGTGAAGTAGAAAAAGCTATTCAGTTAGCCAACCAATCGAGCATCAAATCGAGAGCCGGTGATACCTATGCCGCAAGAAATTTAGGAGATCAAAATCCGGCGTTGTTAGCGGTCTGGAGGCATCCAAGTCTTCAGGGTGCCCTCAAAGAAGTTCTCGGCTCACAGTGTGGTTTGGTTCGGATTCTGTACTTCAATAAACATCCGCAGAGAACGTGGTCGCTGCCTTGGCATAAGGACAAAACAATTGCGGTCAAAGATCATTCTCTGCCAAGCAAACACTTTTCAAAACCAACCATGAAGTCAGGGATTCAACATGTTGAAGCTTCGGATTCGATCCTGCAACAAATGGTAACTCTGCGGATCCATTTTGATTCCGCAACCGCTGAGAATGGAGCTCTTCATGTAATTGCTGGGTCTCATCGGAACAGCAACAAAGACGAAGATTCGTCCGAAGCTCGACTTGTTGAAACGGAACCTGGCGACGTCCTTATGATGAGACCACTTTTGTCTCATTCAAGTCAAAGTTCCAAACCAGGCACGCAAAAACATCGCCGGATCCTACATTTGGAGTTTGCGGCGAATCCAGTCCTGCCCGATGGGTTCCAGTGGAACCGATTTACGCCCGTGTTTTCACCGCGGTAGATTTTCGTAGCCTAATGATTCACGTTGGTTTTACCAACGGTCGGCTTGATCCTCAAACTTGTTAAAGGGATCTTTGATCTTACAAATTCATGGTCATTTTTTTTCTGGCGTGGTAGTCCGTCGATAGTTTTTGCAGAAATCCCAGACTGCCTCGGTCGCCTTGAAATCCATGCAGGTTCGGCCAACGATCGCTTTTTTTGTTTTGCCCGACATACCTGGAATCGTATGCCCTCCTCCTGTTACTTTATAAAGAACAACGGGGAAATTCGAATCACTTCCATACTTGGTGACGCTGACCCGGCATCCATCATCGGGATCTTTGTTTTCAAGTTGAGTTAGCTTTGGATTGGAAGAAAGAAAATTGTTTTGGATCCAGAATTTAATCGAGTCGTTGGTCGACGTTACTTTACCGAGTTTTCGGCCCAACACAGTCACGTGGCCACCGTGAAAAGGGACAACGGGATCTCCGGTAGAGTTAATAATTAAAACCGGCAAGCGTTTTTCTCAAAAATGTCAATGGCACCCTCGATGCCAAATTGGCCATTGATGCCTTTTGGAAAGAGGATGGCACCTACATCGATGATAAGCTGCACGTCCTGTGAGGCTGA
>JBCCSJ010000193.1:0-11233 GCA_039200505.1 Planctomycetota bacterium
CATTGGCCCAACCCGACGAATCCACCCGGCTGCACAAATACTCCAAATTTTGGGAAATCGTCCGACGAGAGAAAGACAACAAAGAGAATCGCTAGTCAGGTCCCAGCACCAGGATAACACAGTCAAAAATCTAGTTGCCTAAAGGTCCAGCCAGCAATCATGTCGGCTACGTAACCAACGTCTTGAGGTTGATTGACCATCAAGTGATCGGCACCCGAAAGCGTCAATAAGGATTTTGGTCCACCCGTCAATTCGAACAGGATTTCGGCATGACGGTAGTCAAGAGTCTCGTCGGCCGGAGAATGCAAAATCAGGTGCGGGATTTCAATACCTTCGATTTCCTTTTTCAAGTCAAACCGGCGCAAACTGTCAAGCAACTGGCTCGTCATCAAATGAGTGCGCCCGCCGATGACCACCTCCCCTGCCCCGCTGGATTCAATTTCAGGATTAGTTTGAGCAAGAAATTCAGCTAAATGATGGGTGCAGGATGGAGCAGCGAGTGTAGCAATCGCTTTCGCAGATTCGACCGCGTGCGTCGAAGCCATCATCGCAGCTCCCCCAAGTGAAAGCCCCAGTAGTAGTTGAGGCGCAGAATAATTATCACGCAACCAATTGGCAGCCGATTGAATGTCAACCAAATTCGATTCGAAATTACTTTTGGAAAAATTGCCTTGGCTGTCGCCTAATCCTGTAAAGTCAAACCGTAAAACGCCAATGCCGTGCCGGGCCAGCCCGCGGCTAATTCGCACGATTGCCTTCAAATCTTTTGTGCAGGTAAAGCAATGCGAAAACAACGCAAAAGTTTTACTGGTTTCCTGCGGGAGATCCATAATGCCGGCTAAACGAATACCGGCTTCATTTTCGAAATAGACTCTTTGGCTGGGCATCTTGAATCCAGGAAAAGCCGCTGGTTGTCCCGGCATCGGAACAGAGATTTTAAAATTGGAAGGCTCAGATTCTTCCAGGAAAAATTAGTGACTACCGTCAATGTCGTCGGCAATTTTGGCCGACTGCCGAATCAAAGCCAAGTCGATCGGTTGACGTTGAGAACAGTCTTCATCTGTGCGATGCCAATAGAGCACCTCGCGGTCTCTTAAAAACCAGCAAAGGTAGATCGGTTCATTCTCTCGAGTCGCAGGAAAATCGACGAACCCATCGACCACATTGGTGGTCACTAAATTAAGCTGATTAAGTTCTTCGATACAGCTTTGGACTCGGTTAGATTTAGCCGTCATCACCTGTTCGATCGACTGAAGCTCTTTGCCGTAGTCATCTTGAGGCTCTTCGAAATCTCGACCCTCATTGAGATAAAGTAATCGCTCGCGAGTTTCGACAATCTCGTTGGAGTATTGGACGATGTCCTGGACGATCATTTTGACCAAAGGGAGCGTTTGGTTTGCCGATCGAATCGTGAATTCTGATTTCAGGGAACTAGGCGACATAGGCGTTTTAAAAATTTACGATTCAAAAAAAAGTGGGGCAATCAAAACCAGAAAGCACTTTTCATCTAACCTGCCTCCGTGCCACTGCTGAATTATATCCTGATCATTGGTCGCCAAGAATTGCTTGATTGGCAAGAATTATGGACTTCCCCAGATTGGACGTTTGGGGTGAAATCCTGCCCCTTTTGATGATCGTCAGAAAACAGGATGGGATGGAGGTTCACTTTGCGGATGATTTTACTCTGACAGCAGTTTGGAGGCCGAAAAAGGGTCAGTTTGGGATGATCAGGCGAAATAGGGCACGAATTGCCGAAAAAACAGTCGATTTGCGCTTACGAATTTGTTGACTAACGGGAACAACCGCGTAGAGTAATCAGTGGAGAACGGCTTTTTTGAACGTGTCAAGCCCACGAAATGGCTTTTGAAAAAAAATGAGTTTCAAAAAGGCTCTATTCTCACAACAAAGGAATGCGGACATGTTAGTCCTGTCTCGAAAGAAAAATGAAAGCATCGTGATCAATGACGACATCACTATCGTCGTGGTCGAAATCCGCGGTGACAAAGTTCGGCTTGGGGTTGAAGCGCCCAAGGAAGTCCCGGTTCACCGTCGCGAAGTTTATGACGCCATCAAGCGTTCTGAAAAATTGCAGAGCGACGAACGCCCTGCTGCTGAAACCGAATAATGAGTTTTAGAATTTAGTTTGTCTCATGATTTCTTGAAGGCTGGAACTTATTTTCAGCCGATGATGTGGCAATTTGTCCTACCGCGAACTTTATTCTGAGCATCATCTCTGTTAATGGAGCAGTAATTCTCCGGGAATATCGGTTCGAGCAAAGCTCACCCTTGACGTATTGTGACGTCAGATATTACTTTAGTGAGTCTCGGTTTTCGCCGATAACGAAACCACTGGCCCGTTCGTCTAGTGGTCTAGGACTCCGGCCTTTCACGCCGGCAACACGGGTTCGAGTCCCGTACGGGTCACCTAATCCCTTCAGGAAAATTTCTTGAGGGGATTTTTTTTTGGCCAGACCGGCCTTAAAGTTAGACTCGTCATCCGCCCGATTCAGGTTTTGCGACCGGTTCAGTACGAGTTGGATTCTGAGTTGGTGGACTTTGGTTTGCGGAATCTCGCGGTGAATTCCAAGGCATCTTTGCCAAAATCGATCCCATGCCGCAAGTGTCGGTTAGGCCCGAGAACAGAAATCCGGCTCCAATCAGGGCAGGCAATCCGATCCAAGCAGAATGGATGAAGTATCCAAGTGCCGATCCAATAAACACTAGGCTGCCTGCCATGATTCTGACTTGGCGATCTAAAGAAATCACCTTTTTTTCACCATCGACAACCGGATGCCCTTCTAAAATCCATTGGTCGGTTCCGCCAACGACGTTGGCGACGTTTGAATATCCGGCAGCCACAAATTTTTCGCACGCTTTGTGGCTACGGCCTCCCATTTTGCAAATCATGTAGATAGTTGTTCCGGGATCGACCTTGTGCGCGTTGACAATCGCTGCGGGGTCAAGATCATTCAAGGGTGCATTCACAACTCCTCGAGCGTGGACTGTACGAAATTCGGCAGGAGTTCGAACATCGACAATGAGTGTAGTTGGCTCTTGATCCTGAAGGCGAAACAGTTCGTTGGTAGTGATTGTCGGGATGGACATCAGGTCTCCTCATGGGGCAACTAAAACTAGGCCTTATCGTTGCAAAGTGTTTTTATGCAATCAAGTCAGATGCGGAAGCTCGGAAAATCAGACATCTTCGTAACGCCCGTAGGTATGGGGTGTTGGCCGATTGCGGGTATGACAAGCCTTGAGGTCAATGACCGGGATTCTTTGGCGACCCTTCACGCCGCAATCGATGCGGGCATTAACTTTTTCGACAATGCTCATTGCTATGGAGTTTCGGGCGAGAGCGAAAAGTTACTCGGCCAAGCGATAGCGGGCAAACGAGATGAGGTAGTCATCGCTACCAAGGGCGGAATCCACTGGGATGCCAACGGAGTACGGCATTACAATGGTACGCCCCCGCGACTGATTCTTGAGTGTGAAGAAAGTCTTCGACGGATGCAGATCGACGTTATCGATCTCTACTATCTGCACGCTCCGGATCCGACGGTTCCTGTGGAGTCCTCGGCCGAAGCTTTTTTGAAATTAGCCCAATCCGGAAAGATTCGAACGGTTGGAGTTTCTAACTTTTCGCTCGACCAGTTGCAAGATTTCTACCAAGTTTGTCCGGTGTCCGCCATCCAGCCTCCGTTCAATATGCTGCAAAGAGAGATTGAATCGGACGTGATCCCCTGGTGCGTTGAGCATCAGATATCCGTCGTTAATTATTGGCCGCTGATGAAGGGGCTGCTGGCGGGCAAAATCCGGCGGGGGCACGTTTTTGATCCAGCTGACAAAAGGTTGACCTACGCAATTTTTCAGGGAGAGGCATTTGAACGAGCACAGTGTCTGTTGGATTGCCTTGATCAGATCGCTTTGGAAACAGGTCGAACGGTTGCCCAAGTGGTTGTCAATTGGACCTATTCTCAATTCGGAATAACGTCGACGCTTTGCGGGGCCAAACGGGACTGGCAGATCCAGGATTCGGCAGGGGCGATGGGTTGGGAGTTGGATTCTGCCAGCCTAAAAAAGATCGATGATTTTTTGAAAGCCGACGTAATGCAGGCTTCGGTTGATGCAGAAAACGACGATTAGATTAAATTCCGCCTATTGCTGTCGCTTGTTCCAACCGTCGCTATCGGCTCTCGTCCGACACTACTCATCTAGAACCTCGGCTCGATTGTTATTAGTGATTTCTTTGGGCCAACGACTAGATCTAGTCCGACTCGATCATTGATCTTTAGTTCTCTTGTTTGTTGAGTTACGTCTGGTGATTCATTCCAAGAAAAAATAGCCGGGCCAATAATCATGGTTGCCATGCCACTTAGCCAAATCAAGAGCTATCGACGGCGGGTTAAACCACTGCCTTTCGTTTGTTTAGCTACGCTGATACGGCTTGGACAATCAAAAAGCTGAGGGACTGAAATCCGACTCTATGAAACCCCTTTGTCCGAATCGCCTTCAATTCAACTGGATCATGATGGACCGATCGTGCGTTCATCTTTTTAAAACGCTTGCTGCATCCATCGAAACTGACAAGCTGATCTCCGATCCGAAACGGCCAGACTTTCTGCATCGGCTTAAAAATCAGACATGGCTTGGCACCATAAATCTGCATTCCCAGATTTTGTCCCGATTCGTTCGTAGGAATCGGTTTTCTCACCTGTGACCGGTCATAGGGTTGACCTAAGATACTTCCTTCTTTTTAGGATGTCGTCGGCCAGGCAATCACTTGGTTGTCAAGCGTCGTCCCCATTTCGTCCTGAGTCAGCGATTCAGACGAATGGATCAGGTTTTCCAACCTAAGGTGAAATGTGTCTAAAATTTTGATCACGGGTGGCACCGGATGTATCGGTGCAGTCACAGTTTACAAGCTGCTTACCACTTACGAAAACGAAGTTGATCAAGTCTTAATCACCAGTCGGTCGGGCTCCCGAGATCAACTTAAAATCTGGTTCGGTACCAAACTGCAAGAGCTTGAATCGTCCGAAAAAATCCAGTTTGCCAATGTGGATTTAGGCGACGCGGAAAAACTTCAAAAGACGATCCTTGAATTCGATGCCAATCGGATCATCCATCTAGGAGCTCTTCAATCTCCAGCTTGCGATGCGACCCCTGAAAAAGGAGTCGATATTAACTTGACGGGTACCATGAAGTTATTTCACTTGATCAGAGACCAAGGGATCAAGTTGGACCGTTTCGTGTTTGCCAGTTCCGGAGCGGTTTATGGCAAACGTGCTATGTATCCGGAAGCGACCGTTGCTGAATCGGCACAATTGGCTCCTCCTAATTTGTATGGAGTCTGGAAGGTGGCTGGGGAACACTTGGCCGATTTGTTTCACGAAAAGACTGGCATTCCTACGGTGTCATTACGTTTGAACACCACGTTTGGGCCCGGTCGCGATTTGGGAACCACTTCAGCTCCCACCAAAGTTATGAAAGCGATTGCCATTGGGGCAGCAGCGAACGAAACGATTCCATTTTTGATGCCCTATCAAGGCCGTGAGAATTATCATTACGTCGAAGATGTAGGAGCCCACTTTGCGGGTGTTTGCATGAAACCATTTGACGGTTGCATGCCGCTTAACATCAAAGGAAAAACGATCGAAGTATCTGAATTCCTCGAAGGCGTCAAAAAAGTTGCCGGAGAAATGGGACTGGATTCGTTTGTGGAAACGGGGATCGCACCCGAGGCCACGCCCAACCTTTTCATTTGTGACCTTGATGATTCTGCCATTGAGAACGTATTCCCGGGCCTTCCACGAACCGATATCGTAGAAGGGATTCGACTTTCGTTGGAACGTTTTCAAAAAATGGCCAAAGCGAATGAGCTTTCGTTAGGCAACAGCTGAATTGAATCATTTCAAATGTCATTCACCTTGGTTCTTGGTACGAGGAAGCAATGCAGGCAACCATCAAACGACCCAGAATTCTTGAGTCGTGTCCGTGAAATTTTTTTTGCAACCAAGTAAACTTTGGTGAAACACCAATGCCCTGTTAAACAGGGTACACCCCTTCCCTATCGACCATCATTTTCCAACCGGACTTTAGTATGAAAGCAATTGAAATTTCCGAACCTGGCAAGATTTGCCTGTCCGAAAGGGAGGTTCCGTCTCCGGGAAAGGATGAAGTGCTGCTCCAAGTGAATTGTGTCGGTTATTGCGGAAGTGATTTGGCAGCTTTTAAAGGGCTTAACCCCTTGGTGACTTATCCCCGAGTCCCGGGCCACGAGATTGGAGCCACCATTAAAGAACTTGGCGACGGTGTCACCCAGTGGAGCGTTGGCCAGCAGGTTCTGGTAATCCCTTATTTGGGATGCGACAAATGCTCAGCATGCCTGAAAGGACGATCGAACTGTTGTATGCACAATAAAACGTTAGGGGTTCAGACTGACGGGATGTTGTGCGAACTCGCCGTTGCCCCTCAAAACAAGTTGATTGCTGCGGATAATTTGAGCCTGGAAGAGCTTGCCATTGTCGAACCATTAACGGTCGGTTTTCACGCAGTTCGACGGGCCGATGTCGATGAGACTGATGTAGTTGCCGTGATTGGATGCGGGGCAATCGGATTGGGGGCCATCGCGGGAGCCAACTACAAAAACGCCAAAGTGATCGCAATCGATATCGAAGATTCCAAGGCGGAAGTGGCCAAGGCATGCGGCGCGGACCATTTTGTTAATTCGAGGACCCAAGATGTCGGTAGTCGACTCAAGGAATTGACCGGAGGACATGGCCCCGATGCAATCATCGAAGCGGTGGGGCATCCACTGACCTACACGATGGCGGTGAATGAAGTTTGCTTTGCCGGTCGAGTCGTGTATATCGGCTGGGCGAAAGCACCCATTGAATACGAGACCAAGTTTTTCGTTTTGAAAGAATTGGATATTCGAGGATCACGAAACGCACTTCCGGATGATTTTCATGAGGTGATTAAAATGTTAGGCGAGGGTAAGTTTCCGCTTGATAAAGTGATCACCAAAACGGTATCGATGAATGAAGCGCCCGCAGCAATGGATCAATGGGCAGACGACCCATCTGTGATCACCAAAATCCAGATCGACTTGGGACGATAATCGCCCATTTTTTTATCGAACTTAATTCAATCAATAAAATCATTTATTTCGAGGATAACGATGGCTCTTATCATTGAAAAATTTTCTTTCGGTGTTGGTGACCGCTTTGCTCATCAAGGAAAAGCTCAGCTTGCGGCAATCGTAAAAGCGGCCGAGCAAGGGGTCGAAGTCGTACCGGTTTGGAATAAGTCCAATCGGGAACATCAAACGATCGGCTCGGAAATCGCAAGTTGTCGTCAGGCCGCCGACGCCGCTGTGAAGGCTCTCGATTGGAACAAAAGTCACTACGTCGATGCGGATCACATCAACTTGAAAATTGTAGATCCATTTCTCGACAACAGCGATTTTTACACGATTGATGTCGCTGATGCGATCGGAACGCCCGCAGAAGAATCCGAAGTGAATGCGTTCGTCGATTCTATTCCTGAGTTGATCGGTTCGCTAGACATGCCCGGAATCGATCAGCCACTTGAGATGACTCGTGAGTCCATCGTCAAAACAGCAAACCACTATTTAAAGGCAGTTCAACTGGCGGGAGAGATCTATCGTTATATCGCTGATAAAAATGGCGAAGGGACTTTCATTACAGAAGTGTCGATGGACGAAACCGATAGCCCGCAAACACCTCCAGAATTGCTTGTTATCTTGGCTGCGATCGCTAAAGAGGGGATACCTGTCCAAACGATCGCACCCAAATTTACGGGGCGATTTAACAAGGGAGTCGACTACGTCGGCGACGTGGCCCAATTCGAAAAAGAATTCCAAGATGATTTGGCAGTGATCGCGTTTGCGGTCAAAAAATATGGACTGCCCGAGAATCTCAAGTTGAGCGTCCATTCGGGTAGCGACAAATTTTCAATCTACGAACCGATTCGTCGCGCTTTGAAAAAAACAGGAGCTGGATTGCACATCAAGACGGCAGGAACAACCTGGTTGGAAGAACTGATCGGTTTGGCAGAAGCTGGTGGAGATGGGCTGGATTTGGCGAAAGAGGTTTATGCGGAAGCCTTTGCCAATTCCGAAGCACTTTGTGCACCTTATGCAACCGTTATCGATATCAATACCGATGATTTACCAGATCCGGAAACCGTGAAGGCTTGGACCGCTGAGCAGTATGTTAATGCCTTGAGGCACGATCTTAATCACCCCGAATTCAATTCTTCATTTCGGCAATTATTGCACGTCGGTTACAAAATCGCAGCCAAAATGGGTGACAGGTACCTCAAAATGCTGGTCAAGTGCGAAGAATCGATAAGCCGAAACGTGACTGAAAACCTTTACGAAAGGCACCTGAAGCCTCTGTTTATTGATCAGTGATCTTGCCGCGATCTGCTTCAAGCCATCGTTTCAAACGCCTGCGATTCAGGAGGTTTGCAGGCTGGCAAGCGATGGTGTTGGAGATTTGATTTAGATCTTTGTCAGAGTTGAGGTGAAGCGTTCGTAGTTTCGGCTTAAGCGCGGAACAAAGATCTGTACCATCATCGGCAGGATTGAAGTTTGATGGGTAATCTTGAGATGCGTAGGTCGTTGAAAAGTTCGATCTTGAGACTCTGGTCTTCTTGATTAGCTGATTCAATTTTTGACTAGCGACTAAAACGAGTTGATCTTTTCACAGTCTTCTTCTTTGCCTTCGAGAATCCGTTAAAATCGGAGCTACGACTGCGACCATCTTTGTCGCAATTTAATTCAATAAAGGCAGATGAAAATGATGTTCAGAACGATCGGGACCAGTATCTTATTGGCCGCAATCTTTTTGTCAGGAATCGCGACGGAACCGGCCTTGGCGTTTCAGCAGGATGACCAAGCGGTCACCGACCGAGAATTCTGGGCGGCTGCCAGAAATGGTGAATTGGAGAAAGTCAAACAGGCAGTAGAGTCCGGACTAGAAGTCGATGTTAAAACGCAGTACGGAGCCACCGCTCTTTTCTTTGCCTGCGATCAAGGGCATCTCGAAGTGGTTCGATTCCTTCTCGACAAAGGAGCTGATCCGAATGCCAAAGACACATTTTACCAAGCGACACCGGTGACTTGGGCCCAGTCGAAAAATCGCAAAGAGATCATCGTCGAATTGCTCAAGTCGGGAGCTAATGGAGCGGATCAGGTTTTAGAGAGTGCTGTCAATCAAAAAGATGCTGAGTACGTTCAAAATGTCTTAAAGGCAAATGTTTGTGATAATGAGGCTTTGGTGAAGGCCAGGGATGCGGCACTGGACATCGATGACGAAGCCGCCAAATCTAAAATTCTGGCTTTGTTTCAACCTTTTGAGTTACCCGAGCCCAAAAGAATTAGTGTTTCAACCGAAGTTTTAAAACGATACGTTGGCACCTATACCAATGATCAATTCGAAATGAATGTGACTTTGAAGGATGATAAACTTCGACTGGCAATCGCGACCGGCGAGCCCAGTCCGCTCAAGGTTGTCAGCGAAACTGAGTTTTCTTTGGCGGGAAACACGATCACATTTGAAACCCAGGATAACAAAGTGACGGCCTTAGTTGCCAAGTTTGGCGACAATGAAGTCACCATGAAGCCCAAGGCTGCGGCACCAAAATCGGAAACGGAAGCCAAGCCAAGCTCAGAATCTAAAGGGTCCGAAAGCGCAGCTATCGCACCAAAGAAAACGAAAGAGTCACCCAAGTTTGGACCTTCCAGCAGTAAGTCCAGGGCAGAAGATTTGGCGGTCTCTTCGTCGAACTGGCCCGGATTTCGAGGAAACGGATCTCGTGGTGTTGCCGACGGTCAAAATCCGCCCGTCCAGTGGTCGCTTGACGAGGACGACCCGAAGAATTTTCTGTGGAAGGCCGAAGTTCCCGGGCTTGGTCTTTCTTGTCCCACGATCTGGGAAGACAAAATTTATCTCACTTCGGCGGTGGCTGAAGGCGAAGAAGGTGGCTTGAAAATTGGACTCTATGGAGACGTAGCTTCGGTCGACGAGGATCGCGAATATGAATTCAAGATTTTTTGTTATTCGCGGACCAACGGGAAACTTCTTTGGGAACGAACTTCCAACAAAGCGAAACCAGCTGTGAAACGCCATGCCAAATCTTCCCACGCCAATCCGACTGTGGCGACAGATGGAAACTATGTAATTGCCTTTTTCGGCAGCGAAGGACTCTACTGTTACTCCCCAACTGGCGAACTACTTTGGAATCGAGATCTAGGATTTTTGGATAGTGGCTGGTTTTATGATCCAGGTTATCAATGGGGATTTGGTAGCTCGCCGATCATCCACGAAGGTAAGGTAATTGTTCAATGTGACATCCAAGATCAGTCTTTTGTCGCCGCGATCGATCTGAAAAGGGGCGAAGAATTATGGAGAACCGAAAGAGAAGAAATCCCCGGTTGGGCGTCTCCTTTAGTGCACCAGTTTGATAACGTCACCATGCTAATCACCAGCGGTACGAAATCGGCTCGAGGATACAACGTCGATGATGGAAGTCTGCTTTGGAGTTTGGAAGGACACTCTGAAATTGTCGTTCCAACTCCCAATGTGGCTCATGGATTGATTTATGTTGCCAGTGGCTATTCACCGATTCAACCGATTTATGCGATCAAGCCTTCAGCCAGGGGGAATATCACTCTTGAAGAAGACACAACAACCAACGGATCGATTCCGTGGAGTGTCAAACGGGGCGGACCCTACATGCCATCGCCGATCATTTATGGCGACTACCTGTACTGTTGTGCCAATAGCGGAATCCTGTCTTGCTATCGTGCCAAAACTGGCGAATTGGTTTACAAAAAACGAATGAAAACCGGTGGCGGCGGTTTAAGCTTTACGGCATCGCCGCTGGCAGCTGACGGCCATTTATACCTCACGGCAGAAGACGGGCGAGTGCTGGTCGTCAAAGCGGGACCCGAATACGAATTGGTAGAAACCAATCGTGTGAATGAATCTGTATTGGCTACCCCCGCGATTTCTAAAAACGCAATCTATTTTCGTACTCAGAATAGCCTGATCGCTGTGGGTACCAAACCGTAAAAATTGCCATCATCCCAAGGCAGTCGAGTTGTGAATGAAGGTGAAAATCTAGTGATGATAAAGGTGGAACTGGTGGTTTAAACTCTGGTGAAAAATTCGTCATCATGGGGGATCAAAATGCCGATCCTAAC
>JBCCSJ010000194.1:0-11225 GCA_039200505.1 Planctomycetota bacterium
CACAAGTCGAATACCGGCATAATACTGCCGTGTCCAATCATTAAGGCTGTAACCGCCAGAATAGGTCGACTCGAAATAATCCCTTCGACTTGTCGAATTTCCGCCACGAGTTTCCAAAGTTTGAAGTCCCCCTTCTTCGATAGTTTCATCGAACGTGAGTTCCGAGGCATTGCCTGCCATATCAAAAATCCCAAACGGATTGGGTAATTTCGTCCCGCGATTTCCAACCCAAAATTTTGGAATCAATTCGGTTTCCAACGCTCCGTTCACAAAACGGGTTAACTTTGGCAACGGATCACTCCCCCACCAAAAAGTTGTGCTTGTTCCTCCTCGGCAAGCGGATTCCCATTCGAATCGAGTTGGGATGCGGTAACCATTGGCAGTTTTGGAAATAGAATCAAACACCAGAGAACCTTCAATTCGGATACTTGCCTTGATTGTGGATTGATAATTTTCAACTTGATTCCACGATTTCAAACGATAGACCGGCTCAAGTCCATGTTTTTCGCTCAACCAATTGCAGAAGTGCATCACAATGTTGGGATACAGGCAGGAAATCGCTGCTTCACCGCGATCGGCATACGCATTGGCGAATTGTCGGTCGAAATCAAATGAAGGAATCTCATCCGATACAAACTCAAAAAAAAGGTCAGCGCTTACTTCCCGAGCACTGATATAAAATTCTCGTTCCACCCTTTTTTTAGGCGGGACTTGCACTCGTTGACTATAGATCCGGTCCGATTGCCGCCCAATAAAACAAGTGTGGCTTGGAATTTTAACAAACGTCAAAAATACTGGTGGGCGATTATTCTTCCTTTCAACTGACCGGACATACCACTCCTTTTGGTCGTTCCTGTCAGTTAGTTGGGCCAAATCTAATTCGTAGCCACCTGAATTTTCGATTGCCCAGCGAGCAGAAGAGTGCACGTCTGATTTGCTATTCATCACCAAATGTTTCAGCTCTTCAAGTAATTCCTCTTTATCTGTATCGGTCAGAAATTCGGCTTCGAAACTGAATCCCACGATCTGGCAAATCCCAGATAACAAATCTGAGCTTGCATCTTTGGGGCAATTTCGGACCAAGTCTAAAAGCTTGGTTCCGTCACCATGCCAGTCTTCGTGCAGAGTCACTACGATAGCCCTCTGTTTAAGATCCTCCGTGTAAGCAAGCGATCTTTCGAGCAAGTCGTAAAATCCCAGATACCCTGCAAGAATTGCAAACCTGGCTTTGATGTAAGGCGATTCGGCAGATTCAAATTTTTGGGTCAGCGTTGACCCCAAATCAAAATTTTCAGCCAAGGCTTGATCAAGGATGGCGATAAAATTATTTGCCTCTGCAGCTTCTGCTACGGGCACAAGATCCAGAACCTGATTCGTTTTTTCAAGATTGAAATTGTCATATCGAATTTTTGCAAACAAGCAATGCAATTGCCCCCGCACGTCATCGGGATTGGAAGCCAACGCCATCCGGGCCAACTCCGCCGGTGCAAATTGATCGAGAATTTCAAGTCGTGCGGCCACTTCGTTGGGATGACCTTCGAGTAAAGCATCGAATCCTTGACGGGCTCTTTTGCGTTCGGCATTGGTGTTGATGGCGTTGCCAATCCAGACCAAACCGGCCAAAAGCAGCGAAACGATAATCGTTCGGGTCAGATAAAAACCATCGGCTACCGAGACCAATTTTTGTTCCTCGTCCGTTAGCAGGGATGGCTTGAGCGATGTTCGGATCTGGGCATATTCAAACGGGCTTGGCAAGAAACGAGTCTCTTGATTTGCTGTCCATTGGTCTGTTAATTCCGCCAGCCTGAGTCGTGCACGTCCCTGCCTTGTTTCTCGTTCCTTTAGATTGATCCATTCTCGTACCGGTGAAACGAGATAATCATGAGCCAATTGATATTGCTTGGTTCCAGAATCCTGCTCAGATTCTGTTGGGGTGATGATTCGGGCCTGACGATCAAGGAAATCAAGAGTTTCCTGTACTTTATTATCGCCCTTGAGATCGGCAACCAACAAAAGTTGATCGTAAGATTTTTGAATGCCTTTGATCTTGGTCCCAGCTTTGGGAAGCAGTTCCTTTAAAATTTGACGACTACAGTCTTCAAAAATGGCGGTCCGTTTTTCGGCAAAAATGGAACGCAAGAACTGGACCCCCAACCCTCTCCAACCGCCTACCTGATTTAGTCGCTGGGAATCCCAAGAATCTGAATCCATCATCTGCGAAAACAGCGCCAAGTGTATAGGAGTGACTTTGCCATTGTTTGAAATTTCGTTGACCGCATCGCGAACAAATTCCGCCTGTTTGTCGGTTATCGTTTGGCCCAATGCCTCATTCGCTTGCCCGTATGCGGTCAAAACGCGACGAGCGTGTCGGCGGTCAAACAGTGGGATACCAAGTGCATTCACGCCATCCTGCACCTTAAGATCCAGCTGGGCCATAAAATCAGTAGCCGACATCCAAAAATCATCGCGAACTAATAAAACGCAAGATAAATTATCTCCGTCGCATTGCCGCAAAGCCTGAATCAACGGACGATTGGAAAGATCAGGATTTGCATGTAACCATTGTTCGAATTGGTCAATCACGATCAAAAGTTTTTCACCTAACAGCAATTGCCCTCGTCGGATGCGAGCAAAAATTCGGTCGAGTTCCAGTTCATCACGAACCACTTGTGGAGCAACGGATTGCAATTTTTCGAAAATTTGGGACTCAGTCGTTTCGGGCCCTGCTTCGATATAAACCACGCGTACATTGTTTAAATGGGGGATCAACCCTGCTTTGACAAATGAACTCTTACCGCATCCTGATGGACCAAAAATCAATCCGACGCCAAGCGGGTCTTCGGCATCTTTTGCCAATCGGCTCAACCAAAATCGAAGCGTTTCCGGAATTCCAAAACGATCCTTAGGACCGGGCAGCAGATCAACAAAAAAATCAGCATCCTGCCCATCAAACGAACGTAATCCTTTGGGCACAATTCTGACCGGATTCCGAATCGTTTTGGAATCCATCGTGGTGTGAGTCGATCCTCCGGCAGTCGAATCCGCTTTCAAATTGGAAATCGCACTGGTTGGAAGCGTTCCCGTCGTTAGCAATTCGGGTTCGGATTCGCCCCGTTTGGTCCAACCTTCTTCAAAGTTTTTTAAATCGTCAAGTAACTCAACCGTCTTTTGATAGCGGTTGCTCATCAACTTTTCAATGCACTTAAGACAAATCCTTTCCAGTTCGCCGGGAACGTCCGGATTAAGTGCACCCGGTCGAATAGGATCTCTCAGGCATATCGCTTCGACTAATTCGCGGAGCTTATTACCGGAAAATGGTTTCTGCCCTGTCATCATCGTGTACATCATGACGCCAAAAGCCCAAATGTCTGTCCTCATATCAAGACGGTGGTTTTCACCTCGAATCTGTTCTGGCGACATATACGGCGGTGTTCCTTCGGGGTGAGACGCTAAATTCTCATCCGGTGTCAAATCGTGTACTGCTAAGCCGAAGTCGGTAATTTTTGCTCGATCTTCTACAGACGAAATGATCACATTGGCCGGTTTGATATCCCGGTGGATTAACGTTTGACGATGGGCATAATCGAGGGCTTCGGCAATTTGGATCAGGTATCGAACCGATAGCGAAAAAGTGAGCCCCTCCTTTTTGATCACTTCAGCCAAAGTTGGGCCTTCGACGTATTCCATCACGACGAAAATCCCGTCCAATTCCGATTCTTCAATGTTGAAGATATTGACAATCGAAGGTTGTGTCAGCCTTGCTGCAGAACGCCCCTCTTCCACAAAGGACTCTCTTTGGACGGCAGCAAATTTTCCCAGCGGCCGCTTGATTGCCACTAAGCGATTAAGGACCGGATCCTTAGCAAGATAAACCCGTCCGAATCCGCCCTGACCCAAGATCTTGATAATTTCGTAGCGACCCACGTGTGTGGGCGGAGCATTGAAATCCTCAACCGTTTCAGACGGGATTTCCGCAGGTGGTAAAGGCGACGTTGTAAAGTCGTCTTCCTCCTTAAGATTAATCCCCGAAGAACTGAACTCACTTTGCCCACCAGTATCTTCGCTCTCGAAATTTTTTCGGCTTTCAGGTGTTTGTGCTGACTCACTTTGAGCCGATTCCCGAGACTGGGAACCTCGATCGGGAGTATCTTCAGAAGGTCTTGGCGACATGGCATCAAAGTAAATTTTGAACGATGAATCTTAAGTTTACCATCTGTTAGAATCCCAATCCAATTTCGTTTGAAATCCAATCCAAATTCCACGAATATCGATGCGAGACTCAGTTAATACAAAAAAAGAAGGCCCGTCGGGAAACAGGCCTTCTCAAGATTCAAATAGATCTTCGTTTGCAGATTAGGTTCCGTCTTCTGTCGGAGCCTCGACTGCTGGAGGATCGTTTTCAGTGGCTTCGGAACCCACTGCATCCACGGGGGCCGGAACGATCGCCGATGACGACGGAACAGGCATCGCGTTGCTGATGACGGTGCCACCACCGCAAGCTCCACAAGGAACCGCTGAACCGCACATTCCACAAGGTGTTGCTGCAGGTGTCACTACTCCGCAACCGCCACTGCAAGGGGCAGCCGACGGAATCGGGTATCCGGTCACAACGGGTGCAGCGTAACCACAAGAGTTGGGAACCGTAACGGGAACCTGAACTGTTTTAGGCACTCGCACACAAACGGTTGTGGGCACTTGTTCCGTATAAGTCTCAGGTACTTGGACAGTGTAAGTTTCTGTCTTGGTTTGTGGCTGACAAACCATGACGGTCACTTCCCGAGTTTTTTGCTGTGGAACCATCACGGTGTAGGCGACCTCACGAGTCTTAGTTTCAGTTTTATATTTTTGAACTGGAACGGTTCGCGATTTGGTTTCCGTTTTCATGACTGTAACGGCAACCTCGCGTGTGCGAGTTTCGGTTCTGTTTTTGGTCACATTGAACGTTCGGGTTCTGGTTTCCTGACGACATTTTTGAACGGGAACCGTTCGGGTTTTCGTTTGGGTTACCATCTTAGTGACAGGCACCTGACGAGTCCGAGTTTCCTGTCGTTGACGAGTAACGGGAACCGTCCGAGTCTTGGTTTCCATTCGATATTTCGTCACTGGAACAGAACGAGTTCGAGTTTCGCAACGCATCTTGGTAACAGGTACCGTCCGAGTTTTGGTTTCGGCTTGCATTACTGTGTAAGGAACTTCGCGAGTTCGAGTTTCAGTTTTGCATTTTTGAACCGGAACGGTCCGGGTTTTGGTTTCTGCAACCATCCGAACAACAGGAACCATTCGAGTTCGCGTCTCTAAACGAGTACGAGTGACGGGAACCGTTCGAGTTTTGGTTTCAGACCGCATTTTGGTGACCGCCACCTGTCGGGTACGAGTCTCATTGCGATACTTGGTCACGGAAACATTGCGAGTACGAGTCTCGCATCGCATTTTCTGAACAGAAACCATCCGAGTTTGAGTTTGGTTCTGCATGACCGTGCGAGTTACCATTCGCGTCTGCTGTTGAGGCACGTTCACAGTCACGTTGTAGGCGTAGGTCTGTGGGACCTGACGATTCATGGTGACCTGATACGGAACCTGCCGCTGCACTCGGTTAGGGACCCAAACACGAGTTTGAACGGTTTGGTAAGCGGGACCGCAGCCGTAATTGGCCATAGGCGATACCGAACCACAACCTCCACCGCACAAGCTGGTCGTTCCACAAGAACTGCAACCGGAATTGCAAGTTCCACACGATGTGCCAGCCAAGGCAACTGATCCGCCGCAAGACGAAGCAACAGGTACCGACTGGGTTCTCACTTGCCAGCTTCCGGAATCCAAACATTCGTTACGGTAACGAGTGACAGAGTAAGGCTGACAAACCATTCGGGTGGCAGTTCGCTGTTGAACTGTGGGCACCATCACCGTGTAGGTCTGAGGGACTTGAGTTTGAACAGGAACCTGAACGGTATACGTCTGAGGAATTTGTTCGACGTAAGGAACCGACACCTGATACTGCTGCTGGACAGTTTCGGTGTAAGGGACCTGAACCACGTAATTCTGGGCCTGCATCTCTTGGTAAGGGACTTGAACCGTATAAGTCTGGGTCACGTTTTCGGTATACGGAACCGAAACCTGATACTCCTGGGAGACTTGCTCCGCCACAGGTTTTTGAACGGTGTAGGTTTGAGTAATGTTCTCAGTGTAAGGAACCTGAACCGTGAAGGTTTCGACGCGAGTCTTTTGGACAGGAACTTGAACCGTGTAGGTCTGAGTTACATTCTCGGTGTAGGGAACCGAAACCTGATACTGCTGGTCTACATTTTCCGTGTAAGGAACCTGTACTGAATAAGTCTGACTTACGTTCTCTGTGTAGGGAACGCAAACTTGATAAGACTCAGTTCTTATTTCCTGAACGGGAACTTGAACCGTGTAGGTCTGTTCGACATTCTCGGTGTATGGGACCTGAACTGTGTAGTCCTGAGTCTGAGTTTCAGTATAGGGCACACAAACCTGGTAGGTTTGTGGCTTCATTTCGGTGACGGGAACCTGCACGGTGTAAGTCTGCTCTACATTCTCGGTGTAGGGCGTCTGAACTGTGTAGGTTTCTGTCCGTGTTTTTTGTTCGGGAACCATGACAGTGTAGGTTTCTGTCTTTTTGGTTGGAACTTGAACATTGACGACCATGTCGCGTGTTCGCGTCTCTTGACGCATTCGTGTGCGAGTCACAGTTCGCATTTGGACTTGCTGCTGATTCTCATATACGGTTCGAGTTTCGTAGCGAACGGTCGAACCGCAGCAGCTTCCACAATTGTTAACACTGGGACTGGCCAGATAGCCAGAATCCACAACAGGGGTGCTGATCACACCTCCTTGAATTATTCCGGTCGACGTCTGGGTCGAACCGAACCCTGTTACGACAGATCCGCCGTAACAATCGGCACATGGGGCGGACACTTGTCCGGTCCCATATTGTGTTCCTGCATCTGACTGGCCCGTCGCGAAGGCGAGGACGGCGGCAGTCAGCATGCCCAACACGCGTTTTGACATACAATACTCCTTTGAAATGGGTCAAAAAGGGTTAGACGAATAGTTGGCAAGTAGGCGACGATTTTCGGTTAGCTTGCGCGCCGGATATGTTATCCGATTTAAATTCGCATACAACCGGCTAGTTTTCCAACTTGAAAGCTTTGGCGAACTTCCCATCTCCCATAGCAAAGTCAAAGCCAGCAATCATCAACCGGCTTCCGAGCGGAACGGTTGGTTTTCAATAGGCTGCGATCAACAATCGTTTCAATTTTCGCCGTCCTTCAAAGTCAACGATTAAAAACGATATCCAAATTCAGAAACCCAAAGCCATTTCATTTCAAGCGTTTCTAGCGTATCTTCCTCAATGAGAAGGGACCGGGAAATTAGGGCGGCAACAAGAACTTCGATGGACACCCAAGTTACCTTCAATTTTGCTCCTGGAATTTAAAGATGAAAACCTTTGCGATTACAATTTTGCTTCTCACGATTTCTCCTCAGATTGGGTTAGCTCAGTCGCCCGATTCATGGCTTGAAAAAAATATAAAAAGTTTGGCAAAGCTCTATCTCCATTTTCACCAGAACCCGGAGCTTTCCTATTTTGAAAAGAAAACCGGTCAAAAACTGGGGAAAGAATTAGCAGCGGTAGGGGCTACGGTGACCCAGAACGTAGGAGGTTTTGGAGTGGTTGGCATTCTTGAGAATGGCGAAGGGCCAGTCGTCATGGTGCGAACCGACCTAGACGCCCTACCAGTGACTGAAGAGACCAATTTGCCCTATGCGTCGAAGGTCAAAGTCAAAAACGAAAATGGAATCGAAGTTGGGGTCATGCACGCCTGTGGGCACGACATTCACATGACGACACTGGTGGGTACGGCTCAATACTTGGCGTCTTGCAAACAGGATTGGTCCGGGACTGTCGTGTTCATCGGTCAACCGGCTGAGGAACGAGGTGCCGGAGCATTGGCGATGCTCAACGATGGGCTCTTTGAAAAGTTCCCCAAACCTGACTACGCGTTGGCTTTACACTGCAACTCTACGTTTGCCAGCGGTAAGGTCTCTTTGCGACCTGGTTATGCCATGGCCAATGTCGACAGTGTCGACGTGACGCTGTACGGGCGGGGAGGACATGGCGCTTACCCGCACACGACCATCGACCCGATCGTCGAAGCTGCCAAATTTATCGTCGACCTGCAGACTTTGGTTTCGCGAGAAGTTAAACCGATTGAAGCCGGCGTCGTTACCGTTGGCTCGATTCAAGCCGGAACCAAGCACAACATCATTCCCGATAGTTGCCACCTCCAATTGACCGTTCGAAGCTATTCAGACGAAGTCAGGAAACTCTTGCTCGACGGAATTCAGCGGAAGGCGAAAGCGGCCGCCATGAGTGTCGGTGCAGATGAGCCGCTAATCAAAGTCTCCGAGGGTACCCCATCGTTATCCAACGATGCAGAACTGGCATCTCGAATGAAACAGGTTTTCATTAATGCCGTTGGTAACGACAACGTTTTCGAACAGGAACCTGTAATGGGTGGCGAAGATTTCAGCCAATACGGAAGAGCAGGGGTTCCCAGTCTGATGTACTTTCTGGGAGTCGTAGAGCAAGCCAGACTGGATCGTTACAAAGAAATGAACATTACTCCGCCCTCTTTACATTCAGCGAACTTTTACCCCGACATTGAAAAGTCACTTGAGACAGGCGTCAAAACGATGGCCAGCGCCGTGTTGGATTTAATGAAACGAAACTGACAGAGGCAGAAGCATGAATCATTATTTGTTCGCGTTCAATCCTAACCAGATCGTTACCGTTATCCGAAGTCATTGCTTTGGTTGTTTAAACAGGTGACTCATAATCGACTGGTTTAGCAATCTGCACAAAGATATCGTGCAACGAAGGTTTGACGACTTCGAAATGAGTGATTTTTCGATGGTTCGCTAAATGGCAATGAAGCTCTTGCATCCGGTCGATTTCATCCACGCGAAAGCAATGAAAACGACCGTCAAAATAAAGGTCACTGATCCCGTTCATCGCTGGAATCGCTGGTTCTCCATACTGATTGGGGGAACCATCGGCCGGAAAATCTTCGACGCGAACTCTTACCTGATTCGCCGGGTATTGGGCCTGAATAGATGTTAGAGTTCCGTCGAGAACTTTCTTCCCCTTGAAAATCATAAAGATGGTGTCACACATCTTTTCGGCCATATCCATGTCATGAGTCGAAAACACGATGGTTGTCCCGTTTTCTCGCAAGCTGAGGACGGCGTCTTTGAGTGTTTCCAGGTTGACTGGATCTAATCCGCTGAACGGTTCATCAAGAATTACCAACTGAGGTTTGGCGACCACCGATGCAATAAATTGAATTTTTTGTGCCATCCCTTTTGACAACGCGTCCACTTTTTTGTGAACCCATTCGGATGCCCCCAACCGCTGAACCCAATAATCAATTTCTGATTTGCAATCGTAAAATCCTTTTAAACGGGCATAGTAAGTCAGTACGTCGAGGACTTTCATCCGCTTATAAAGCCCCCGTTCTTCTGGCAAATAACCGAGACGGTTATCCGCTGTTTTGCCTGATGTTTGCCCCAAAACCCTGACAGTTCCTTCGTCCGGTTGAAAGATTCGAAGGATCATCCTCAATGTCGTGGTCTTCCCAGAACCGTTGGGCCCGATGAAGCCATAGATCGCCCCTTCAGGAACGTTCAGGTCAAGGCTGCTGACTGCCGCCTGCTTTCCGAATCGTTTGGTAACACTTTCAAGTTCTATTGCATGGTTTGGCATATGAGAGCAACAAAGTCGACGTTTGCGGAACCTTCTAACTTAATTGGACTGACTTTATCTTGTTAGTCAGCTTAAATTTTTTCGCCACAATATTTGCAATAGTTGGCATCCAGATCCAGACCTTCACGAAGACAGGACCGGCAACTTCGAGACGATGTCATAGCACGTTTTCGTTCGATTACTTCGGCCGAAACAAACCCTGTTGGCACGATGATCAAACTGTAACCCAACAAAATCAAAATGGCCGAGATGAACTTACCTCCAGTTGTGACGGGCACTATGTCGCCAAAACCGACCGTCGTCATTGTGACAATCGCCCAATAAATGCCGTTTGGAATCGTTGTGATCTGAGCCGGATCGTCATCGGTATCAAACGCGTTTTCAACCTCGTACATGACCGTCCCTGCCACAGTTACAATAATTAAAACCATCAACAGAAACACGATGATCTTTCCGCGTGCCCGCCAAACTGCACCGGCAAGATCTTCCGCTTCGTTCTGGAACCAGGAAAGGTTAAGCAACCGAAAAATACGCAATAGCCTTAGCGACCGAATCACCGAAAATGAGTGATAATTTTTTGCATTCAACACTGGCAACAATAACAAATAGTCTGGAAGAAAAGAAAGCAAGTCGATGATCCCCCAGAAACTAAAGATGTACTTCAGTGGATGTTTGACGCAATAAATCCTCAGTAGGTACTCCAGAGTAAACAAACCCGTGAATAGCCACGATAACCACCACGGCAAGCCTGTTTCACCATTGGGTTGATCGCTCACTGTTTCAAGGCTGATGACCACAATCGATCCAACGATGGCAATCAACAAAAGGATGTCAAACAGCAATCCGCTGGGCGTGTCGGCCCCAAAGATTACAGAGTGAAGCTTTTTGCGGAGCTTGTTTGGTTCAGTATTCATCAATACTTGGGCAATTTTTGAATTTGCACTTTGGGACGCGTTTTCATGAATTGGGACGGTTTGATTTCATTCGACAAAACATTTGATTGGGACAATTTAATGAGTATTAGTTTGGTTGAAAATGCGATTAAAAAATGGGATGTCTCAAAACTGAATAGCTTGGAATATTCACTCGTCATTGAATTGGCTACTCCGTCTTAGGCCTTAGTGAAGGCGATGAACTATGAACAAAATAGCAAAACTGCATTCGGAGCCATTCAAACCAACACGCAACAAAAAATGGCCCCCAAAAATTTGGGAGCCACAGTTCATTTTCAATCGAAATTCGAAGATCGTTACTTGGGTTCTTCCAATTTCAGATTCAACTGGATTTCAGCATCATCACGCTTCAGTTTGAACGTCATGATTTTACCTTTGAATTTTTGAATATTCTTTTGAAGATTTCGGCGAGCTGTCATCGCTTCGCCACCCGCTTCAAGAATGATGTCACCCTCTTGCAAGCCGCCTTTGGCAGCGATTGAGTCTTC
>JBCCSJ010000195.1:0-11199 GCA_039200505.1 Planctomycetota bacterium
ATTCCCAAGACCTTGTGTCTACCTTTTGTGGCTTATCAACGACTTCGAAAACGGTTGGATCCGATGCTGCCAAAACTTTGGGACCAGCTGAAACGTGGGCCGGATAATGCTCAAACGTACCGGGCTTCGGGAAATAGAACGCGTATTCGAAGTTGTTAGAACTGTACGCGCCCAGTTTGAGTTGCAAAGTTTGAGTCGGCTGAGCACCATCACACGCCATGGAACCTTCGGGGATTTGTATCAACAACTCAATTGTTCTGGGCGTAGAAGTAGGATTGGTGATAACAACCTGGCCTCCGTAAAGTGTATGGGGCTGGAATTCCCCTGAGACAAATTTGTCATATCGAACCCCATCGTCGAAACGATACCGATCGTTGACTTGAAAAAAGTTTTCACTGACCAAAACCGTTGTATTTTTCCGCTCAAACACCGCATTTTCGACTTGTTGACTGAATACGATCGCACTGTCGCCTGCAGTGAATTTCATTTGGTTGTCTGCAAATTCAACGGTGTGGTTTGGAGCCTGATCGGGTAAATCGAGCACTGAAAGGGCGAACATGATTTCCGTGAAGTTCCGATTCGCTTCCACAAAGTTTGCCGACAGAAAGCCTCCGCCCCGATGATTTGCATAATCCAGCCAAAATCGATTGACCGTTACGAGGCCTTCCTTTTGTTCGGTTTGGGGCAGCCGGTAGTAATTATTTTCCAACCATTGTTTGGTAGGATCTAGCCGTCGATAAGTAGTGGATGCTCTGAATTCCTGAAAGAATTCGTCGACGTCCTCGCCCTCTATCTCTTCTCCCAGCAATTCCAACCTTTTTCGTAACCGACCGGATAATGCAGAACCTGGCTCGCTACCGGGACTGGGCGCAAGGAACTTCTTTTTGCCTGCTTTCGATTTGCGTCGAGCAAGACTTTCTCGGCCTAACGCAAATTTGGGAATGCTTTTGCCTTTATCCGCAATATCAGACTTCTCGATTTTTGAACCGGCCATCATTTGCCCATTCTTACTCTCAAAGTAATACCGGTTGTTCTGACCCTGCTGTTGTGATGACGGCCCCCTGGAATTTCTGCTACCGGTACTGCGCCCTTCATTTCCGAACATGCCGCCACCCATGCCTCCGCCACCTCCGAACGCAAGTGAGTCGCCTGCCGATTCCCCCACAGCTTCTCCGTCCTCGTCATAAACGATTTCTTGGTTCTGCTTGACGATCAAACTTAGATTTGCAGTGGTAGTGTTGACCCCATCCAGGGAAGCCGTCTGCGCAGAAGACCATTCCATTCCCAAGCTTTCCATCGCGGCGTCATACAAACCGTCGATCAGCGTAGGTTCAGTGGGATTGATGTAATACTGGTCACTTACAAAACGAACGATGTCAGCTTGGCGGTTTTCGAATCGGCGCGAAAGTAAAATCTTTTCGACCACGTTCAATTCGGAGAACTTTCGATTCGACAGGAATTCTGTCAGATCTTCTTTTAAGAGCCATTTGTCGAGAAAAGTTTTATCTTTTTTATTCTTGAGGTGTGGCAGCACGACATCGTCAAAAAATGGTCGGTCTTTCTGCGACAGGAAAAAATTGAATTCATGGCAGGCAAAATCGGAATAGAGTTCTTGTTTTTGTTTTCGAGTCTTGTCTTCCCAATTCAAAATGAACCGAAACTTACTCAATTCGTCAGATCCATTAATCGCTTGAAAAAAGCGAAACACGTCACCCAAATTGTCGTATTGCTGAAACTTGGCCGAGCCGAACTGCTGAATCTGAATGGACTGACCTTGGTTTAAGATCAGGGACTTTTTGGATTGGGAAAAATGACTTGCAGGGTCGAGTCCGTCGGCCAATCCTGCCTCTTTAGGTTCAATTCCAAAGGCTGGCAACCGCAGGGATCGTTGAACGGTTTGGGTTGCATTACAAACCAAGATACGAATGCACTGTCGATCCCCCAATTTTTTTAGATCTAGCGAGATGCGACCTTGTTCGTCGGGACGTAAGTTGGCGATTATCTTGGATCCGGTACCCAGGAAATCGAGATCGGCAAAATCACTTTTACTTTTTTCGGACCTTGCCTGGCCTGATCCGCCGCGCTGCAATTCACGACTTTCTACGCCGGCGCGATCAAAGTCATCACCAGCATTTGCCGTTTGATTTTGATTACTGGTTGTTTGATCATCCCATGGATTCAACAGCAACGAGGGCCTTTGAAGCATATTCCCAGGGTATTTTTTTAAGTAGCGGCGGCGAAGAATATACTCGTACTCGTCGCCGATTTTCCTTCCTTCCATGTAAACGGAACGCTGAAAGGAATTCTTCCGATACCTCGGTTGAGAATCTCGAATGCCACTCATCGCGGTAAAGCTGTCGAACGCAGGATGGTATCGGCTGGCAAGAACATGAACCCTTGTCTTCGCCCCCGAATTTTTGAGCTGAACTACTAATTGTTCGTCGTCAACACCAATCGAAGGAACTTGGACTGATTGAGTCCCTCGAGTTTCCAGTTCCCGGGCGTCATTGACGATGACTCGCCCTGCCATCATCCCATCAGCGACTTTGATTTTGATATTTTTAACTTGGGCTGAATGTAACTGGGCTGAAGAACGAATCCGTAATAGGTAATCGCCCGCATCAAGATTGCTGACCTGAATCGAACCGTCACCAAAAACAACTCGATCCGAATAGTCTGCGATATACTGTCCCCGTCGAACTTCGGTAAGAGAAACCGCTCCGTCCTCGGGGCTTTTGATTCCTGCTGGAGCGGGTAGTTCGATCGTTTGTCCAACCTGAGCATGGATGTAAGATTCATAGACTTGGTTTTGACTTGCCAGATCCCAAGTTAAAAAAGGACAATTGGGAATTTCGACGCCGATGCTCCGAATTCCTGGCAGCTTTCCAAGTTCGACTCTCCCAAATTCATCACTTTCCAGATTCACCACAGACTTCTTGGTTACCGCAACAAAGTACAGGCTCAAGCGCACGGGTTGGCGAGGGCGAGGTTCGCCCGATTTGCCCCTAATTTCTAAAAAGTAGCCTGAGGTTGCCGGGACAAGATGAGCTGCCTGAATTGACTTGGTATTGTCAATTTCGTTGACATTTAACGTTTTATTGGCCGAAAATTTTTGCTCCTTTCCGTCCACTATTTTTTTCAGCGTGGCAGACAGCTTGACATCCACCGACCGTAATCGCGGTGGGCAATCCAATTCAACGATTGCTTCTTCAGAGTCCGAAAGTTCGAGGTCACGAATCGTTTTGACAGAAGTATTCCCTTCCAGATTCGTAGTTTTGAGCGTTAAAGTGACGTCTTGTAAAAGTGTGACTGAAACCGGATTCCCGCCAGCAATTTTTAGCGAAGGCCGAACCAAAATCCTGGCTTTGTTATTTTTGATGAGAGACTCTCGATCAATCAGGAAAGCAGACTGGAACAGGTACGTTTCTCCGAGGTGTTTCAACCTTTGTATCGAACTAAAATCGCCATGCGTAATCACGGCTGAGACGATTCCAGGGTTGCTAGAAAATGGGATTAAGATCTTTCCGTTCTTCTGAGCGTTATATCTGGTTCCTTGAATCCAAACCGAAGCACCATCCACGTTTTCGCCACGACCATTCAACACAGTCAATGCCTGGCCGGCCGAAACGACCTGTTCCACCAATCGAAGACTTCCCTTTCGAATCAATGCGCGACTACTTTTGCCTCCTGCAATAAAATCGACGATGTAAACCCCTGGGCGTTCAAGTTGGGGAAAACTAAATTTCTCTGTGTGCCGGATCGCCGGGGGATCCGAATATTCAAATGAGAGTTCATGATTCGGAACGATTCCATCTAAATTGATATCTGTGTCGATTTCACGTTGGTGCTTTCGATAATAATTCCCTGTATTGACCTCAAATATTTTGACAATCAAATTGTTTGCATTTTTGAGATGCAGATTCATGACGACATCAGAATCATCACCAAAATAATCCGGATTACCGATGTCAAAATCGATATCGATTCGTTTCAACAGCGTTTCGTATTGGGTTGGAGTCAAAAGGGAGGCCCACCTTTCGACATCACCAATTCCATTGAGTATTTTGGTTGTTGCGAATTCCAGTTTTAAAAATGGCTCGCGAAGATAAGGTAAAAACTCTTGATAGCCGTCGGCTTTGAGAAAAAATCGTTGTAAGTACTTTTGTACTAATTCTCTGTCGTTGCGAATCGGATTGAGCATCGTCTGCTGACTGTAGTCGGCCCCTAGCTGAACGACGTGCGATCGTGATCGCACATTCCTCAACAGTTCGGGATTGGTATCAGATGAACTTCTTGGGAGTCTCAAATAGTCAATAAACTTTTGATGATCCATTTTCCCTTCGTTTAAATCAAGTTCCAGCAGTCGATACAGAACACTCGCCTTCAACGAATTAAAGGTTGGATTCAGGGTGTCAACATAGTCATTGAGTCTGTTGAGATGGGCCCTTTTCTCATCTTGGTCACGATCCAAATTGACGTCTTCACTGGGAGATAGCTTGGACAAATAAACGTTTACGAAATTTTGGTTAGACAATGTCTTGGCAGGGACTTGCGCCTTTAGTTGATCCAATTGTTGGATCGTTAAAAGTCCGTGAATCGAAAGGGAACCGAATCCGCGGCTATCTTTTTCCAGCAGTTCTCCAACAATCAATGGAACCAAGTTTGGAAAATCGGGATGGGTCACCCGTTGAAGCAAGTATCGCCGTTGGGTCCGGGACAGAGACTGGAAGGCAATCTTGCGAAGCCCTGCATCGGTCAATTGATCGAGATTGGATCGACGCAATGCACGGGTCAACATTAATTGTTCATCGACATCGGCTGTCTTGAGTTGGCTAGGTAGCTTTTTTTCGGCTTGGGGGATTCGACGAGCGTGATCAAATCGCAGCGACAATCGATTTTCGAGAAACTCTAAAGTGGCCTTCGGGTTTTCGGAATATCGAAGGAAGGCTTGTCGATTTTGGATCTGTTTGACTTGACTATTGACCCCATATCTTTTGATCCACAGTTTTAGAAACTCATCGACTTTGTCAAATTGTTCATTGGTTTGATAATAAAGAGAGTGAAAATAATAGTAGTCTTGCGTTCCCGGGATTAAATTTTTCACTACTTGAGAACGGTCGGTCGACAAAGCGTACTGCTCTAAAAAACCAACCTCTTGTCCTCGTAAAAATGAGGACGAGTGCGGTTGTGTTGGCAAAATCCCTGCGACAATGGCCCAAAGAGTGAGCAAACCGATACGTATCATGAGGATCCTCGTTAAGAAAAAACGGAACTTCGCCTGTCTTTTGAAAATGAGCGGAATGTTGACCGGTTACAATCAAGTCAATCGTTTCCAACACAGTTTAAGGGTACGTTCAGTCGTGCCTTTTATTAGTGCAATCTTGTCTAATTCTCAATAATTCACTCAAAATCGGACTCGATTCTATGCTGTCGCGAAATTTTGGCCCCTCTCGAGAAGACGAAATTAGGCTCCAGTGGGAGGAATTGAATCAGGGCGCTGCCACAATTCTGGGATTTGCAGCTCTCTGCCAACGAGCCATGCTGCAGACCACTGCAACGGAACCTGAACTGATCAATCAACAGCTTAGCCAAGAGGCCAAGGCGATTCTTGTGGCCAGCCGAAACCGAGGCACACTCGACATTCGAGCGATGCGAGAGAGCTTTGATTCAGCTGAGCGGTTTTTGGCAGTTTGTGTTGAACACGAACTCAATTGCCACAAGTTGTTTTTGGATAAAATGCAACCGGAACAAACCATCAGATTCCTGCAAGGATTTAAAGAACTTTGCAATGCCGGATTCGTCATTCACCATTTGCAAAAAGATTTTTCTCTGTCAGCAAAAGGTTTTGATTATGCCCGAACGATCGAACCCGCCGATGTTCAGACTCTTCTTGATTTTGCAACCGAGATTGAGCTTTGACCGTGCCCGCTCCATTCATGATCGTGATTTCAATCGTCATCGCGTTGGTTTCTTTGAGTCGTTTCTCCGGAGCACAAACGCAAACCAAAATCGTATTACGGAACCTGACAATACTTGAAGATGTAGATGTCATTGAATTCGATGAGTCGAACGTCCAGCTTTCCAATGGGAAAAAGCTGGAATGGGACCAAGTCCTGGATGCCAAGATCGATTCCGACCGTCAACAACAGTTTGACAATTACGTCCAAAAAATTGGTCGGACTCTTTTTCGAATCGAGTTGCGACTATCCCGACAGGACTGGGTAGGTGCAGCAGAACTCTGCGACGTCCTTTCCCAGACCCCAAACGAATTTGGAAAAATTCCTCAACGGTGGAAATACTTAACCGCTCTGTCGAAATATCGGAATCATTTAGAAAAAGGAAACCGACCGGCAGCGTTGCTCGAATTTCTGTCAGCCGCCAAACTTCAACCTGTCGATCTCGATTTGAAACACCCAATGCTGTCCGAGGTTCGGCTTACCGATAGCGAAATCAAATTTCAGATCTCAGACCAAATTTTACCGATTTGGTTCGATCTCTCGGCCGCAGAAAAAATCGAAAAAGAAATGAATCCAATGATTGACGATCGCCCCGGCGGTTTAATCTATTTGGCATCGTTACGACTTAGTGGGTCCGAATTCGAAAGCGCGGTTCCAGTGTTGGAGAGATTGGCTGAATTTAGAGACGGGCCAATATCGCGTTGGACTAAATTGTTGGCAATTCAACTCGAACTTCGGCGAGGCAAAAAAATGGAATCGCAATCCGAGTTGCAAACCGTCGACTTGTTCCAAATGCCGACCAAGCCACTGGCAATGTATCTTGCTGCTTCGGCGGTCGAGCCTTCGCAAAACACCAGCAATGATTTCACGACTGAAATCGATCGCAAAAAGGCATCCGTCGCTTTTTTGAAAATCCCGGCAATCTTCGAAGAATCGTATCCCACATTGTCGGCGGCGGCCTGCCATCGGTGTGCTTGCCTATTAAGGTCTCGCGGGCTCAAGCAGGAATCACAAATTTTGCTTCAAGAGTTGTTCAGACGGTACCCTCAAACGTATCATAGTAAGCTGGTTTTAGAGACAAAACAGCCCTAGTTATTTCGATCCAATTTTTCGAGGTCGCAACGCTGGTTTACTGGATGGCCTCCCTCTCATCCACGAGGTTATCGTTTGAATATTTTGAAACTTCTCAGTTCGCAGCCTTCCTTTTTTCCGCTGCGACAGTTCCTTTTTTTGAGTTTGGCCGTCGTAATCTTTGGGTTAGCAGGACCAGTCGGACCAGTGATGGCCATTCAAGACACGGCCACTCAATCACAGACGACTCCTCCCACAATTTTAACGATGATTTTCGGTGGAAACCTGCTGGGAATTCTAATCGTTCTTTCGATCTTGGGACTTTCCGTGGTCGCCGTTTATTTCATCATTGAACATTTCCTTACCATTACGCGTGGCAGAATCATGCCCGACGCAGTTCTTTCGGAATTAGAGGCATTGATTATTCATGGCGAAATCAAAAGGGCGATCGAAATTTGCCACCAAAAACAAAACTACTCCCTTTCGACCGAAGTGATTCTAGCTGGCCTGGAACGTTATCGGGGCAGCGAATTCGGGTATGCCGAATATCGATCTGCAGTCGAAGAAGCAGGCGAAGATCAGACCGGTAAGCTTTATCGCAGAACAGAAGTCCTGAATGTCATCGGAGCGATTGCCCCGATGCTGGGATTGACTGGGACGGTTTTGGGAATGATTGAGGCATTCACCACGATCGCGTCGCTGGAGGGAATGGCTCGTCCCCAAGAATTAGCGGGCGGAATTGGCCAAGCCTTGATTACCACTCTACTGGGCCTTTTGGTCGCCATCCCTGCAATGGTCGCCTTTAGCTACTTTCGAAACAAAATTGATTCCTTGGTCGCCGAAGCAGGAAAACGGATCGAACAGGTCATGATGCCACTGGGACGCAAAAAGAAATGAGGCTTAGTCGTCAAAAATTTCACGGGTCGATGCGTTTCAACATGACGCCCATGATCGATATCGTTTTTTTATTGATCATTTTTTTCATGACCGTCTCGCAAATTACAAGAACCGTTGAGACACCGATGGAACTACCTGTCGTAACCCAAGGGGATGAAACCGCCCAAACCACTACGGTCACCGTCAACATCAATCAGACCGGTGAGATCCTGATAGGTGGACAAGAACAAACGCTGGCCAAAGCAGTGGCCGTCATTCGAATGCGTTTAGAAAAAGTTGGCAATCGACCGGAAAAAGTCAAAATTCAGATCAGGGCACATCGACTTTGCCAATGCCGATACTTGACCGAACTGTTTCAGCAACTGTCGAATCTTGGAATCACTAACGTCCGTTCTTCTGTTTCGGACTCTTAATTGGTCACACTATACAAGCTATCGAGATGAAGCTTTCCAATCGTCAGACGACACCGAAAAAGCTGGAATTATCCATGACCAGCATGATCGATGTCGTGTTTTTGTTGCTGATCTTTTTTATCGTCACCACGACGTTTCAACGCCCAGAACGAGAGGTGCCGTCTTCGATAGTCGTCAACGAAAAAGATGCTACCAACGAGTTAAGTGTTCTTGAACCTGCGATCATCGACGTGACCCTTCAAGATCAACAAGTTTTGTTTCAGATCGGAGCAGTTCAAACGAGCGACCTGGAGAAGATAGTCTCCATCCTGAAAGACTTTGAAAACAAATCCGAAGGTGCGTTCGTACGACCGGCAGGCAACGTCCCTTTTGAAGCTGCTGCCCAAGCTATCGGAGCCTGCAAAGCTGGGGGCTTTTCGACCGTGTCCTACTTGCCACTCGATTGAATAACAAAATAATGGACTTACTCTTGCAAAAAGTATTATTGTCCGGTGTTTTTTTGCTGCTTGCCTTTTGTGGGTCGGCTCCCTTGCTGACTGCCCAGATTAACGAAGTTGAGTGGGATAAAGTTTCCAGCTTCGCCGAAAAACTCAACCTTTCCACCCTTGCCATTGACGTCAAAGAGATTCGTTTCGATCAAGAAATTGATCCAGAGAAACGAAGATCTATCGCCAAACAACTCTTAAATGCTTACGCGGTTGAACTTTCCATCCGTCGTGAACAATCCATCCAACTCGTTCGGAAAACCAAAAAGCTGTTGGCGACCTATCCAGACCTTGCAAATTCGACACACGGAATGGCGTTGGCTCAATCAAGTTTCTTTGACCTTGAAATCGAATTTCGCAACTGGTGGATGCGGGGTAAAGATCCTTCCGAGGGAAAAGAGATCAAAATCGCATTCGAAGAACTTCGTGATGAATTATTGAAACTCGAATTCAACATTCAACAAGAATTTGAGAAAGAGCTTTCAGATCTTCAAGCAAGTTTTGATAGCTCTCCAGATGCCCGCCGATCAATTAACGAGATTGAAAACGCACTTATTTCGTGTCATTACCTGTTGGGATGGGCTCATTATTTTTTGGGAGTTCAGGAAGTTGGCAACCAAAAAGCCACTCTCAAGACTGCCGCCAAATATTTTCGTTTGTTTTTGCAACTTGATCCAACCGAAAATTTGCTCACGATTTCTCTGGACCAAATTGACTTGACCAACCAGTGGAACGCTCAAGGATTGTTGGGATTGGCCCTTTCGGAGCGGGCCATGGAACATCACCAACAATCAGATCACTGTTTTAAATGGTTCGAAAAAA
Organism: Planctomycetota bacterium; assembly: GCA_039200505.1. Lineage (GTDB taxonomy): Bacteria > Planctomycetota > Planctomycetia > Pirellulales > Pirellulaceae > Mariniblastus. The sequence goes on from JBCCSJ010000195.1 coordinate 9,646, forward strand.
GAAACCCGCTTCAAACAACCCAAGCAGATCTATGGCGACTTCGATCGTCCGGCTATGCATCCCTGACTTCGATACTTCAAGGCCAACTTTCAGATCTGGGATCGATGTCGGATCCACGTGTCGAGAATCGCTTGTTATTTTGGAATGAGGTCGTCCTTGTCGGAAACTCTTTTAAACGACAAAATCCTGCTTTGGCCAAGAAACTAGTTGCCGAAGGTCTTGCCGGACTGGGCCGAGATTTTGATGCCAACACGATGTCAAATCTCGTTCGAGATCTTAACCTAGATCTCCAGGCGGTTGGATTTCGAGGAAATTGGTTATCCGGTTTTCTGTCACTTGAAAACAGCTTAGGCAGTAACTTAGAACTAGTAAAAACCGCAAGAAACCAACTTCAAAAAGCTTTAGAACTAACCGACGCCGATACCCGTGAAAGCGAGAAAGTTTGTTGTAAAATCCTGCTGGCGAAATCCGAGATCTCGCTCAAAAATTTTTCTTTAGCGCTTAAAATTGTGAACTCAATCGAGTTCGATTCTTCGGACAATATTTATCAGAAATCGCTGAAACAGGAATCGGCGTGGATTGAAATTGTAGCGTTGAGTGAACTTTCCGAAGATCAGACCTACGCGTTTCAGGCACTGCGAGCAATCAATGATGCAATCGTTCGTTTTCCAGATTCCAATTTAGCGCAACGGGCTGAGTTTCAAAAAATCAAACTTGAAAACCTAAATCGTCAACCGAAAGAAGCACTCATCGCTCTTCAAGACATAGGCGAAAATCATCCTCTATTTTTTGCTGCTCAATTGGAATCAATTGAGCAAAAACGAAAACAACTTGGCAAATTTTTGGACTCAAATAAAAATTCATCCGATGCCGAAAGGTCGGCTGAAGTACTCGCAAACAATCTGGCCGAATCGGCACTCAAATTGATCCAACGGCCCGGCATCACCAACACCCAGAAAATTCAATCCTTGTTAATCGCACTGGATGGTCTGCTTGAATCGGGTCCGCCGGCGATGGAGTTAACCCAATCGTTGTTGCGAATGCTGCGAAACCAAAACGTCGATGATCTTGCGATTTCGGTCGAATCCCAAATTCGATACACGGAATTTCGATTCGCGATTTTGACAACTGACATGGCCCAACAGGAACAGCAAGCGAACTGGTTGGTGTCTCATGCTCCAGATGCACCATCGACGCTTTCTGCATTGATTCAACTGGCTCAAATCGAAGAAGCACGACTTCGAGATCTTTCCGAACCTACCGATTTAGATTTTGTAAAATTAGCCGCCCGATATCAAAACTTGATCTCTATACTGGGTAACAGCGATCAAGATATCCAAAATTCTGCCAATCACCGAATCGCAACGGCCAGACTGACCGAGTTGGAAATTCAATTAGAGAAACTTGATTCTGCGGGCCAGCGAATTTTACAACTTCGACGATTGTTCCCCGGCTATGCCGCCTACATTCGGCTCGACGCGATGCGGGAATTCAAATTGGGTGAGTTTGAAAATTCGTTACCGAAATGGAAACAACTTGCTCGTGGCATTCAGG
>JBCCSJ010000196.1:0-11091 GCA_039200505.1 Planctomycetota bacterium
ATTCACCTAGTTCTGACTTTTTGAATGGACCGCTGTGTCATGATGGTGATGATTTCGAATAAGTCTTGGTGTTTTTTCGTAACTGTTTTCGCCGGCCTGACCCTCTTTTTCAGTCAAGGTTGCCAACGAAATGAAAAACCAAATGATACTCAATCGACTCAGTCGAACTTAAGCTCAGATACTGTGCCGGTCGGAAAATCCGACGATAATGAGCCTTCAGACCAAAACCAGACTCAACCACCTCCGCAGCCAGAAATTGTCGAGGTGGACCGCCCAATGGTGGTTTATAACGAAACGGTCTTCGACAGTTTGACGCACCACCAAAATCGAAGAGAGTACGAAGCATCAGGCGTTGATCAGTTCCCGGCCTTCGAACCTGATTCATCCGAATCTGGCTCCCTGGAACAGGCTGCAATTTTTTGCAAAAGAATCATTTCGGGAAACATTGATTTTTCATCCAAACCAAAAGAAAAATGGCAACAACTAGCCGATCGTTTTCGAAGTTTTGGATCGGTTTACGATGACAACTCTCCATTGAAAACTGACGCTGTGTGGATGCTTGCCGAAGGAGTTTTGGCCCAACGGCTAGGAGAGCTTGAAAAGGCCAAGCAAAAATTCAAACTTGCTCTCACCGCATTCGAATCGGAAAATCACCACCCAGTTCGAATGCAAATCGTGACTCGCAGATTTCTGTACCAATTGGACACGCCTGAACCGTCTTCTTCTCCATCTGATTTCAAAGACCAGGCCGCAGATTACGCAACCGTTGTTTTAAATTGGATTAAGACGGATCTCGACTGGAACGCCGACAATCACCGGTTTGTATTTGAAGATCTAAAATTCTTTTACGATTGGTGCCTTCAACGGGAACAGTACGATACGCTCGAAAATTTTGAAGCTGAATTTTTGCTGATCGGAAATATTCCAAAGTGGATCAGGTATCAGTTTCGTGGTTACGCGTTTTTGCAGCGTCATTACCAGTTCGAAAGTCTGGTGAAAAGCGGAAGGTCTCGAAAAGGTATCGCTGGTTCGGCCAAAAAGGCAAAGGACTATCTTGAAGCGGCATTCAAGACACAACCATCATTTCCTGAAAGCAGCTACCTGCTGGCTCTACTAGCAATTCAGGCTGACGATCGTCAAAATTTTGACCAATGGTTTGACGCCTGCACTAACGCTCAACCGGACTATCTCCCAATCTACCGATTGAAAATGAATCAAGCTTTGGTTGAAGCTCAAATCGTTGACCCTTTAAATCCTGTAGCTGAAATTCCCGAGTGGAAACAAAAATTTGATTTCGCATTTGAAGAAGCGAATAAATCCGCAGCATCAGACGCAAGGGTTTTACTGGCGATCGATGTGATTCGAAATCTTACTCAAAGTCCCGTTTCTAATGAGCAATTTGATAACTTTGAGAATGCCAAACAGAAAATCCTGAAATTCTTTCAAGACTTAAGTGCAATTGAATGTGTTTCTGATGGTCAGAAAGCCTATCCTCAGTCGTATTTTCAGACGATCGCCGCGATCGTGGCCGACCGCCAAGACTGGAATCAACTGGCATACGATTCGTTTTCGACACTGGGCCAAAATTTCGACCAACAGGCGGTACAAGACTTTTCCTATTTTATGGAAACCTTTGAATTCAGCAGCAGCCGCGTCATCGCGTTTAATGATGAGTTCAAAAAACAGGCATCTGAAGTCGAGCGATTCATGAATTTACCACTTGAAGATCGCCTCGAGGCAGAACTGGAAGTAAGAGATCTTTGCGACGAAGTCTTGCGAAAGGGCGGGAGTGCTGGCGGTGAACTTTATTTTCGCGCTTGCCTGACTCGTTTGGATCTAGAATCGCGATTCCATTCCGGAGAGGCGATTGAGTACGATTTTGATCCGACTTTCTCACTTTTTGAGTGTCAAGATATTCGCAATTTTTCTTATGTCTCCAAGTCGAGTATCGTCGTTCAAAATCAAGGAGAACCATCCGATTACCTAGTTCGATCCAAGATTGAAACTCCCGGCCACAAAATTGTTGAGCTAGACGTTGATTTTAGCAGCGAGCTAGATGATCCCACGAACAGCGAACAGGAAAAGTTGACTTCTTTTCCCGGAATTGCCATTGGATATTTTTACCCTGATTCTCAATTCGTCGTCGCAATCGGCAAAGAATTGAAATCAAAAAATACTCTGATCAAATTCGGGGATCGTCAAAGTGAAGAATTTTTTGAATACACCTTGCAGGAAGATCCGCGATTCAAGTTTCACCTCAAGGTGCTTGTTCTGCCTGGCCTGGTCGAAGTTTATATTGACGATTCATTCGTCTTTCGAACCATGAATCAAAGGATCCGTCCATTGGATCGGTTAGCTTTGGTTAACCTCAATGGGGAAAATCAAAACAAGGCTGTTATTTCAAGCTTACGAGTCAAACCGATCACCCGCGACCTACAGGGGCCAGTTGTATTTACTAGAGGAGATTTTGAGTTACGTGTCGATCTGTTTCGCCAAGATCTTTTTCGCAATGAAGGTCATCGGTGGAATTGCTTTGCGTTCGCCCAGACATTGCACCAAAGAGGGGATTTGGAGTCTGCGAAACGGACCTATTTGGAGTCGATTCAACTCGGTATTCCGGAATCGGAAATTGCGTTCTATCTTTATTTGTTGGCCGATCAGATGAACGACCAGGAATTGAAAACGACCTGGGCAGAAAAAATCCGTCTTAGTCAGGACGTCAAATTCTGGACGATCACCCATCCGGACCTGCCCGTCCCATTTTCAACCAGTCAACACTGGGCAAGATTTCTTGTCGATTGGCAAGACTTGCAGAGTGGGCTCAAAGTATCAGAGAGCTCGATCAAGTCAGCTCGACTTCCCCAGGACATGGCTTGGATGAAAAACTTGTTGCAGGCACAGTTTTCGGCAACCCGAGGCGAATTCACCAAGTCGATATCGTTGGCAAAAAGTGTTCTTAAAAATTGCACCAAGCCTCAGGAAGATGTGGTCTTCCAAATGATTGAAGCCTACAAATCGAAACGCGTATTTGTGAAAGAACCGGGCGAGCCATGGTTCTATCAGTCCGGTCGCGACAATTTATTTTTTCTTCCTACTTTCGAATCGTACCTCAAATTTCCGGTTGCTGACGAATATTTGACCGCTCCCCGATTCGATGCGTGGGATGAAATCCATCGTTAATCGATCGTTTGGTTACCTGTTGGTGATGATTTTGATTTAGCTTTATTTCGATAGATCCAAATGTAGTTTGCTTCTCCTTGATCAGGTTCCAGCGACTGAACTTCGAGATAGATTTCGCTATACTTTTTGCTAATTTCTTCAAACTCTTTTGATTCAAAGACCTCGTTCAGCTCCTTTTCTGGTTTTGGATTCCCTTCTTCATCCACAAAAAATGCCTGCATTTCATCCATCGTCTTTGCCATTTCAAATCTTAGTTTTTCAAGTTTTTCTTTATCCTTTTTGGCAAGCTCTACTTTTTCCGGCTTGAAATAGGACTGGGCTCCTACCAGCAAATCCAGGTCGCCATCTTTGTCGTAATCGACGACTTCGATATGAAATGACTTACCGGGACGAGTAGGTTGACCGTCGATGGCAGGTACAAAAAGCGATTCGTAATAAGAACCGGAATCGCCGTCGTCTTCTGCATTCTTATCCGGCAGCGGAACGGATACCAGAGTTTTGGATTCATCGAACTTGGGCTTCCCTTTTTCGCCGACATTCTGATACAGATACACACCACCTTCGGCTCCTCCACACAAAATGTCAAACAACCCATCGCCATTCCAGTCAGCGATTCTGGGAGTTGCCAAGCCGCCCTTGATGGTTGCCTGCTGATCTCCGGCAAACACTCGTTGGTTTTTGTCTGAAAATATTGGTTTCGATTGAGTCCCCTCGTTCATGCACAAATAGAGTGCTCCTTCGTAGGCACCCAACAGCAGGTCGAGGTCACCGTCTTCGTCCCAATCAACCAGAGCGATCGAAGTCATGTGATGGTCGGGGTTGCTTTTGTATTCATCAGTACTCCGATCGACCGAGCTATAGTCGTCTTTTTCCATGTCGTAATACATCGAAATACGAACGTTGTCACCGTTTTTGTCCTTGATATGTTTGGGCGGCGTCCAACCTTTTTCACTGCCGGAAAGCACAAACGCCGTCCCTTCAAAAGTCGCCATCACCATGTCCTGGTAACCATCGGCATCGAGATCCACCAACTGTGGAGTCATGCCAACGCATCACCAGTTGTTCAACGCGATCAATTCGCCATCGGTCGTTTTCATCGGCTTGGGGCTGTTCCATTTGGGTTCACCTTTCCCCTTGTTTTGGTCTTCAAGAGAATAGAGCCCGCCGAAAATCGTACCCACGACCATTTCATCAACCCCATCGTTATCGATGTCGATAATAATGGGCGAAGGATACATCATGTCGCCCGACTCGTTTAGCGGAGCATCTCCCTGTTTCAAAAAGACAGGCTTTTCAAAAGAAGGATGCTGTGCCTGTACCGGAAGTACGAAAAAAATCATCCAACCAAATGCTACAGCCAGCTTCCAGGTTATCTTCATTGTCGTTCACCAAATTGGGCTAAAACTAATCAGCGACAGAATATTGGATAAGTAAATTTAAATTTCTACCGACTGAAATTTTTGCCATTCAATCCAATCGGATATATTTCGTTACGGGTTGGAAGACCCCTTGATTCGAATCAATTTATTTTCGGTCCGAACAATCAGATCATTTCTATAAGGTAGCGGCATCGCCATGATGGAGCCGGAAAACTTGTGAGTAGCAATTACATCGAGTGACGGATCGCATTTGACTATCGTCATTTTGCCTTCCCGGCTTCCAATGTAGATGTTGCCAGCGGCTAAAATCGGCGATGACGAAAAGTTCCCGCCCAACCTGTCTCGCTTGATCTGCTTTCCTGTTTTAGCATCAAGCACCATCATGATGCCTTTATCGGTAACGGCATAAATTTGACTATCTTGGGCGATAAAACTTGGCATGGTCGGTGCATTATTCGCTGTCCAAGCGATATGGCTGTTGGTGACATCTCCTTTTCCAGTCGGATCGACCGCTACAAATTTTCGTTCCATGTACCCCGTCGAAAATATCACCAGCCCGGATTCGTAAACAGGCATGGGAGTAACCGAAAAACCAGACCCATGATCAGCTCGCCAAATCTCTTTTCCGGAATCAAGTTCGTAAGCGACAACCCACTGGGCACCTGGAATGACTGCCTGTTTTGACCCGTTCACATCGATCACTAACGGTGTGCAATATGCTTTACGGAATTCACCGTTGTCAGCTCGAATCGGAGGTCGGTTAGTCTTCCACGCTTCTTTTCCGGTTTCAAGATCAACAGCCGCGATAAATTGTAGATCCATTCCATCACAAACCAGTATTACTTTCCCATCGGCAATCACTGGCGAGCTACCAGGCCCCACGGAGTGCTTAACGACGTACTTTCGGTGCCATAATTTTTCGCCTGATTTGGAATCTAGACACCACGTACCGTAGGAACCGAAATGACAAACCACTTTCCCATCGGCAATCGCTGGTGTCGGTGAAGCATAAGAGTTCATCGGGTTGATCGGATTGACTTGATCGGTTTCGTCTAAAACAATGTTATGAATTAACTTGCCAGAATCGATCTCGATACAGATGGCGTGTATCGTTAGCTTGGCTGCAATCTGTTTGATTTGAGCCATTTCGTCGCCGGCAAGCCGCCGTTCCTGTTCTTCGCGACTCATCGGTTCAGTAACCGCAGTTGTGATCCAGATATGATTCTCTTCGTAGACGGGAGACGACCAACCGACTCCAGGAATCTCAGTCTCCCAAACCGTAGAAGCGTCATCCCACTGGGTTGGAGGGGCAAGATCGGAAGGTGCTTTGCCAGTTCCGGTCTGGCCTCGAAATTGAGTCCAAGGATTTTGGTCCTGGGCAAATGCGAACGGGTTGCCGAAAAAACAGAGCATTAGCCCTATAGCGGTCAATGAAAAAGCGGTGCGAGTCATGGTCAGCCTGATAATTGTCGAAAGTTTCGTCTGTCGGATCGTACTTGGTATCGGAGACCAAGTACAGACTTTTATGGAATTTAGAATCTAGGCTGTGAAACTTTAGGCACTGATCGGCCCCGTCCAGTCACTCATTCCATCCGGCTCAAGTGGTGAATCGCTATGTCGTCAATCGCCAACCCATTATGACTGATACCTACCGTCTTCAAAAACTTCTCTCGGGCCAAGTCACGATTCGATAGGCATTCTTCAAAATCCATATCCGAAGTGACTTGTTCAATCGACTCTTGAATCACCGGAGCAAAATAAGATCTTAGTTTTTCAGCGTCATTAAGTGTGTCAACTCCGATCCTTTGGGCAGCAAGAAGGATTTCATTTGGTTCTTTGTTGACGCGAATAAAGACGTCGAAGATGACGGTTGCCTTTTGATGACCTTGAAAAATCACTGGAGCCGTCTCCATTCGTTCAAATGAAAATTTTCGAGCAGTCAAGTCGATAGTTTCATATTGATGAAGAAATGGGATGACGAATGTCTTATCAAAGCTGACGGATGGACCACCAAATCCGGTTCGAAGAATTGCTTTTTCCGGTGGCACAATTTTGATTGATTTGAGAATAAGTGCCGTGTGCACCGTGACCAAAACAAGCGATGCCACCGTGGCAAAAATAAAAAGGTAGAAAAAGAATGGATTGGGTTGTACTTCTGCCAAAAAAGTTTGATTCATAAAGATTCCGGCTATAAATTTGCCTTTTATCAAACATCCTTCCATCACGATTTTGCTTGGGCATCTCGTCTGCTGCCTGCTGCTCAATCTTTAATCGCCCGATTAGCAGCAAAGATCTGGCCGCCCGTGCCATTAATGAGCGATGTCTCTCATTAGCAGTCTGCTGTCAAAGTGTACCGAGCCGATTGGGAAAAGAGATTCGTTTTCAAAATAGCTGGATTGAATGGAATCGACTCGCAACGGTTCCATTGCCCAACGATGACATTCTAACTCCAATCCATCATATTGTCCGGGGATATTGGAATCAGAGTATCCCAAAGAACCATCTTCAAAGAACCGAGAAGCATTTTCGAGCGTACCGAAAATCGAGTTAGGTGAAAGCTTCTCGGCCACGGCACCAGACACTTCCACACTAGCATCACCATCGCGGCTTTTCATTTTGAAAAAGTATTTGTCATTTTCTTCGGTCGATTCGAATCGAGCGAAATGGTGGACGCCTGGAAACAAAGTTCCTCCGACGAATGAATTCAGTCGAGAATTGGTATCCCGTCGTGGAATGCAAACGCCGCGTCGCGTTGTTCCTTGGTCATCCCATTCAACCGCTACTCGGTGGGCTGCATTTTCTGAAGACAAGCCCCATGGCACAGGTAAAAATTTGGGGCGTATCTTTTTGAGTCGGATCAAACAAATTCCGCCAATCGCATACCCCTGAAATAGATAAGGACGAAAAGGCCGGGGAAGCGCATCTGCCATACATTGCGGATCAATTCGATAGTTGGCCAGAATCCTGCGGTCAATCACTCCGGTAATCGTTGGAATTCTCATTAAAACACCGTGTCAAAAAACCCGTTGAAAATGGTCGACGGCAGGTGGCAAGTTATCCACAGTTTTTGCATCACCCTCGCTTGCAATGATTTAAGCTCAACCTACATCATTGCCTTCGCAAGCATCAGGCATAGTAAATTCACCAAGCAGAAAATCAGCACCTGCTCGCAAAACCGAAACCAACGGTTGTCCTCCACTGCCAATTGGCCTTTTTTAGATTCACTGAATAGCGCCGCGCCCATGATGGCGATAAGCGACATTGGAATACATATCACGCAGACGAATATCCCCAACGAACGCACGTGAGCAAATCGTGCCTGAATCGCTACGAACGCTGTAAAGACCAACAGTTTGGAAATCGACATTTGCATCTTTGATTGGCAGCCTAGAATGCAACCTTGGAGCGAATTTCAATCATAATTTTGGTAAGGAAGTGACCACTTGAGCGGTCATCTACGTTTACCTTCCGTTCGGAAGATTCCAAATCAAGTGAATCAAATCATAACAACACTTTTTGTTTGGAGATAAATATGCAAACCATGGACAACCTTAAAAAATTGGGCAAGCTTGATCAGGCAGGGAATGATGCTTGGAAGCATTTTCAAACGTTTAACGAATCGGTGATGGCCGAAGGGGCGATTTCCGTCAAAAACAAAGAGTTGATCGCTTTAGCGGTCGCACTCACGACACAGTGTAGCTATTGCCTGGAGCTTCATCGTCAGGGTGCAGAAAAAGCGGGTGCAACTCAGGAAGAGATTGCCGAGACGATCATGATTGCTGGAGCTTTACGCGCCGGAGCCGCTTTGACTCACGGCACGCAAATTTTATCTGACTCATAAATTGTCAAGCCAGAAGTGATCGTCCGCACGGTGACGCACGGCAAAGTAGTCCTTCATGGGATGTCCGAACCTAACACACCCTTACGTCGAAACGACCGCCTGGTCGGCTGACGGCTGAATATTATTGATTCCGCATTGAAGCGTCAAATTCATCTTGCAGGACCATTGTCCATTGGCATCGCCACTGATTTGCCAATGAGGCTGAACGCTAACACACTGGTGAACAAGTTCAAATCCAGCTTCTGACTGGCTGACTGTTTGAACTGGGTATGTAAAAATCCCGCCGACTTGATCCATTTCCAAGCCGACTTCAACGTCCAGCCAGCGATCGGTCAACTTAATGCGATTAGTGTCCATCAAATTCAGGATTGACCCGAGATGGCCCAAGTTTTCACCATTTTGATCGGTGAAAAAGCGGTCATCTTGTCCATCAGGCAATCCAGCAAAATTGAATTCAACTCCAAAATGCAAACTCCGGTCCTGCGGAAGCCCATCGATCAGATACGCTAGTTCCAACACATTAGAACCTGCATTGAGTGTGATCCCTTTCATGATTTTCAGTGGGATTCCCCAAGCGTTACCTTCGCGTTGCAAAAGCACCTGGACTCGTCCCGGATTTCTTCGAATCGTCGTTTCGTATTTTCCGTCCGCAAAATCACCTCGTTCCATAGAACGATTTTCCTGCAGTGAAATCACATCGACTTCTTCATCCCAAAAGTGATCGATCAGAGTGTTTCGTAGCCGCGAATCGTATTGCAAACGTTCGTCTAGATCCGCCTGCTTGAACACGACACGATCATGAATACTGGCTGCGCCTCCATCGTTTTGATTTTCACCTTGGAGCACTTTGGCGTGGTAAAGCTCGGGACGTCTTTGAATGGTGGCCCCTAAATTGTGGCTGATTTCTCGCAAATCGAGTTCATAAATCTGCCCACCTGTCTGCGGCTTGATCCAGGTCGCGAGTCGGTCGTTGGCCAGCCGAACCTCGTTAAGTCCATCAAAATTGTAATCGCCCGAAGTCGATTCCACCCAGTTTTCAGCTCGGCCCATCGCTTTTTCAAGCAACGTTTCAGCGCTAATCAAATGACTGAAAACCGCATTGCGAAGATGGGGCAGATAAATTCCTCCAAAAGCTCCATGCCAGTAAGGACAGTTGCATTGCCCCTGGTACAGGTGATCCCTGGCAGAGTCGAGAACTTGTTGATTACAGCCCGCGTTTTCGGCTTGTTCTAACAATCGGCTGACGTACATCATCCGCGAATACATGTCGTTCGATTCGGGATACTTGACCTTGAAATTTCTCCAAAACCCGCCGCTCATAAACGACTGAATCTGCTTCCAACGGGAATCGGATTCCAATTGATGCACCAATTCATCATGTTCGACTTGACGACTGACTGGCATTGACCACTCAGTCATCTCCCGGTAGCTGGCATCGGGCAGATAAATTTTGCCCAGCGGGTCGGTTGATTCCACCGCATCCTGCAATCTGGACGTAGAAAGCCAATCTCGATTGTCCGAAAGGGCCTGAAAGAACCGCTCAAGCCAACCATTTTGATAAACGTGCTCTTTCGTGTTAGGCCACGTTCCAAATTTTTCGCCGTCATCTCCAAAAACCAGAATTGCCCCGGGATGACGCTCGCCGACCGACCGGCAAAACTCAACTGTTTCGTGAGGCTCCGAAAATGGAATCAAATATCGCAAGTGCTCACTTCCGGGAAATACCGACAAAACATTCCCTTCGTCTTCGACAACGTAATACCCGGTCAACTGTTCATCCGTCAGGCCAGATTTCCGGAAATGATAATCGTCCAAAACGGTGTATTGAATTCCCGCGTGCACCAAAGAAGAAGTCAGATTGGATTCCCAAACTCGTTCGGGCATCCACATACCCTGAACTTTAGGACACAGACGTTCTTCCAACCACCTCGAAAATTGACTGATCTGTCCGATCCTGTCGCGAGTTGGAATCATTGGCAGGATCGCTTCATAGAAAGCACCTCCAACAATTTCGACTCGCCCTTCTTCGACCAATTGCGCAATTCGGCTAAGGTAATCTGGATGGTTTTTTTGTAGCCACTGCATCAAAGGTCCGCTGGTGTGCAACGAAATCTTCAGGTCTTTATAGGGCTCAAAGATATCCAGAAAAGGGAGATAACTATCCTGGTAAGCGTCTTCGAAAACTCCATCGAAATTTCCCACAGGTTGGTGGTTGTGGAGTACCAGGCAGAGGTGAACGAGAGGCTGGTTCATTATCTTTTTCGCAAGTAGCGGCCGTAAGGCCTGTACCGTCTGGTGAAAATCGTTTGATTCCTCGATCCGTCAAGAAGATCCGAAAAACCAACGGTAGTGACATAGCTCTACCGTTTGATCGTCAGACTCTTCCTTATTGTTTTACCGTATTTCACTTTGTCCCATAGAGCCAAAAACTCTCTCGTGAAAAATAGCTACGATTCCTAAGGAGGTCAGAACAATGAATGTCCGAAAACCTCAAACGACCGTCAAACTTTGACAACACTTCGGGCGAACTTTCAAGATATCTCGAAAGTGCTTGTCAAAAATCCATCTCAAAGATCGAGATAACCTAACGTCGTTGGTATCGCTTGACCAAATTCAGATTAAACCGGTGCAACCTTAAGCCGTCCGGCAGCCGTTTCGGGAGAAATTGGATTGACCCACATGTCAGTTCCC
>JBCCSJ010000197.1:0-10939 GCA_039200505.1 Planctomycetota bacterium
ATTGGGAGGCATGGAGTGGCCTAGCCTTAGTTTTTATATTTGGATTCTCAGATGCGTATAAATTTCTGGCCGTACCGGGAGGCACGGAGTGGCCGCTATTGAGAGCCTTAATCGAATGCTGGCAAATGGGACAATTGAATTGAAAAATGTCCTTTGGCAAAATCAGGCTCCCATTTTCGTTTGGAAAGTTCGTTAAAAATCGACAACGAGGTGTCCACTTTGAATTGAATCAGGTTTTCAGTCTGGACCGTCTAAGGTCCAATAGAAATTATTGAAATCGGATTCAATGCGACCATTGAAACGTAACTCTATTCTAATCGGTCAATCAAATCGGCGATTTCTACGAATTACAGTTTTGCGACTCTGAAATTGTAGCGATTTGATCGGTTAACCTTTAGGTCGAACCTTCGATTCTCGAGATAGTCATGAGATTAATCAAAATTGCGGCCGGGGTGCTCAACCAGACCCCGCTCGACTGGATTGGAAACCGGGACAATATTTTGTGGGCGATTGAATCGGCACGAAATATTGGAACCCAAATTCTTTGTCTTCCTGAACTTTGTCTGACTGGATACGGCTGCGAAGACGCGTTTCACTCCCGAGGAACTCATAGAACCGCTTTGGAACTGCTTCAGCAAGTCATCCCTCAAACTCAGGGAATCGTGGTTTCCGTTGGCTTACCCGTCACTTACGCGGGAGGCGTGTTCAATGCAGCCGCTTTGATTGCCGACGGCAAACTGGCCGGATTTGTCGCCAAACAACATCTCGCAGGAGACGGAATTCACTACGAACCGCGGTGGTTCAAACCGTGGCCCGCCGGAATTCAGGGAGAGTTTGAAATCGACGGAATCGAATATCCAATCGGGGATATCTTGTTCGATGTAGGAGGGATTCGAATCGGATTTGAAGTCTGCGAAGACGCCTGGGTTGGAACTCGTCCGGGAGCCAAGCTCGCCACCAAAGGAACGGACGTGATTCTGAACCCAAGTGCAAGCCATTTTGCGTTTGGAAAACATGAAGTGCGTCAAAGATTCGTGTTGGAAGGCAGCCGAGCGTTTAATGTGACCTACGTTTATGCCAACCTTGTAGGCAATGAATCTGGCCGAGCCATTTTCGACGGCGACGCAATGATTGCCAGTGGCGGCAAAATGCTGGCGATCGGAAAACGGCTTTCTTACCAACCCTTTGTAATTACTCCGGCCGTCGTCAACGTTGAAGTGACCCGGATGGACCGGGCTCGGACCGGAAGTTTCGAGCCTGAAGTCGACGGTGATGAATCCGATGTGATTGAAGTCGACTATGACATCCCTGATTGTGAACTTGCGGCCACTGATCTAGTCGAAGAATCATGGATGAAGGGGGATTCCGTTAAAGAAGAAGAATTTACTCGTGCGGTCAGTTTAGGGCTGTTTGACTACATGCGAAAAAGTCGATCGCGAGGATTTGTGGTTTCACTCAGCGGGGGTTGCGATTCTTCCAGCATTGTTGCCCTCATTCATACAATGCTTCACTTGGCGATCAACGAGCTTGGCCTGGAATCAGCAAGAAAAAGATTGGGAAGTTTTTTAAACGAGATCGACGGTCCGGTGGCTGCTGAAAAAATCATGCCACGGCTTTTGACAACGGTTTATCAGGCCACTCGAAACAGTGGTTCCGTGACTCGTCGTGCCGCCAAAGAGTTAGCGCAGGCCGTTTGTGCAACCCACTATGAATTTGATGTGGACGAAGTCGTTGCAGATTACAAAAAGATTGTCAGTCAGGCAATCGGTGAAGAATTAACTTGGGAGAAACACGATATCCCGCTGCAAAATATTCAGGCCAGAGTTCGATCGCCGAGTGTCTGGATGCTGGCCAATATTAATAATGCATTGTTGGTGTCTACCAGCAATCGCAGTGAAGCAGCGGTCGGCTATGCAACGATGGATGGTGACACTTCAGGCGGTATCAGCCCGATCGCTGGCATCGACAAAGCGTTTTTAAGACGTTGGTTAATCTGGGTTGAAAAACAGGGGCCTGAATTGGTAGGTCCCATCCCTGAATTGAACCACGTCAACATTCAACAGCCGACGGCCGAATTGAGACCACCAGAAAGCAAGCAAACTGACGAGGGCGACCTGATGCCCTACGAGATTTTGGATCAGATCGAGCGGTTGGCTATTCGAGACAAGATGCTCCCGCTGGAAGTCCTGAAAAACCTAATCGTGCTTCATCAACAGTTTGATCCGGATCAGCTTGGAATTTGGGTGATTCGATTTTTCCGCCTTTGGTGTCGCAACCAATGGAAAAGAGAGCGTTATGCTCCATCTTTTCACCTGGATGACGAAAATCTGGACCCGAAAACTTGGTGTCGTTTTCCCATCCTCTCGGGTGGCTATGAATACGAAATTCAAAAACTGAAAGACTATCTCGAAACGAATTCTCAATAATGGCCATGCCGATTCTGAATTTCGCCCGTTCAAAATTTGAATGGGGCAAAAAAATGGATGAGTAGAAAAACGCACATCGCGAATTCAACTCGCATTTTTCCCAAGTCCTTTATCTTTCACTCAAATTCAAGATAATTACAACCTGACAGGTCGTGACCAAGCGTGTCATTCAGGTTACGAAAATAAAGGAGCCTTCCCTGTCTGAACGGGCTGATACTTGGAGCCAAAGTGATCAAACGGATTGAGCTTGTCAATTTCATGTCGCATGAGCGAACGGTCGTCGAACCGGCTTCAGGTTTGACGGTTCTGGTGGGGCCGAATAATTGCGGCAAGAGTGCATTCGTGTCAGCGTTACAGATTCTTTGTCAAAACGCAAAATCCAATTACGTGATGCGGCATGGCGAAAAAAAATGCCAAATCATAGTCGAGACTTCGGATGGACATACGGTCCAATGGAGCCGAGCCAAGTCCGGTTCCCCTCAATACCGAATCGACGGCGAAAAATTTGACCGACTGCGTGGCGGTGTCCCCGAAAAACTACATCAGATCCTCCGACTGGATCAAGTCGTATGCGACAAAGATGAATTTGATATCCATTTTGGCGAACAAAAATCGCCCGTGTTTCTGATCAATGATTCTGGAAAAGCAGCGGCCCAGTTTTTTGCTTCTTCATCGGATGCGATTCGCCTTGTCCAGATGCAAGAAACTCACAAAACGAGGGTTCGTGATTTTAAGCGAGACTTAAAAACAGCGACAGAGGAACTTACTGAGATTGAACATTCGCTGGAGTTACTGCAACCAACAACGAACATCGATCACCTTATTTCAGAATGCGAAAAAGAATTTCAGTCATTAAAGGAACGTGATGAAGAAATTGCCGAAGCTGAGATTTTGATCAATGGGATTCGAGCCTTAACAGCCAGATTAAATTTCCGTGATGAAACTGCAGCGACACTTGCTGACCTGACGACTCCTCCCACGCTCGCTGATGAAAAGCCGCTTGTCGAATTGACCCAGTCATATCGACGATCCAAAATCGCATGGTCCAAGTCGGAAGAGATTTACGAAGCTCTACGTCACCTTGAAGTGACACCGGTGATAGAAGACACATCTACTCTTGAACATTTGGCTGTCGAAATTCGACGGCACGAAGCGTTAAATCAAAAATATGAAAGTGTCGTTGACGTGATCGATCCATTGGATCCGCCGCCAAAACTATCCAACATCGATATGGCGCTGGTCAAGCAATTGAAAGAGCTTGAAAATTCACACGATCAATTGAATCAGCAGCATCAGGCACTAAAGCAGGTCGATCGACCGCCGACGATGAAACCTTGGTCAGATCTTTTCGAGACGTTACAAGGAATCAGAACACAATGCATGTTGGAAGCTGAGCAAGCTGAAAAATTGGCGGCAATTGAAAAGGATGCGAATCAGGTCCTAAATCGTTTCAAGGATTGGGTAAATGCCAATCCTACGTGCCCAACTTGTGGAGCGGAAACTTCTTCCCAACGACTGATTCGTCAGATCGAAACAGAGAGGCAAAAATGAGCGTCAACAATGCCACCGACAATTTGTATGACGGCTTATTTGTCATCGGTGACCCTCATTTAGAAGGCCGACAGCCCGGTTTTCGACGCGACGATTACCCCAGGGTCATTTTGAGGAAACTAAAATGGTGTTTGGACTACAGCGAAGAAAATCGGTTGTTGCCAACCATCTTGGGTGATTTTTTTGATAAACCAAGAGACAACCCGACCTGG
This sequence comes from Planctomycetota bacterium, assembly GCA_039200505.1. GTDB lineage: Bacteria > Planctomycetota > Planctomycetia > Pirellulales > Pirellulaceae > Mariniblastus. Next base: position 4,190 of record JBCCSJ010000197.1, read on the forward strand.
ATGATTGGGCAATTAATTGAGCTTTTTTCGCGTCGGCCTGCCATTGGAATTTACGGAAATCATGATTGTGCCGAAACCGAGCTTAATGACAACGATTCGTTAAGCATCCTTGTTAAAGCGGGTTGCATACGTCTCGTTTCTGAACTTTCACCTTGGCGGGGTCTTATTCGGGATCGACAAGTTTTTGTCGGTGGTTCTTCCTATCGCCATCCAATCCCTGAAGAATTTTCATTAGCCCGTCGGCGTCGGAAAAATCTATTTGATCATGAACCATTTGTAGTCTGGCTGACTCACCACGACATTTCGATCACCGGTTACGATTCAGGGAGGTTAGATCCCCATGAAATTCGCAATGTTAATCTTTTAATCAATGGCCACATTCATCGTGAACTCGAAGATGTTCAAGCGGGGCGTACCCTTTGGATCACACCCGGGAATATCACAAGGCGATCGCGATCGGACGCCTGCCGCGAACATGTTCCTAGCGGGATTCAAATCGATATTTACCCGGACCATTTTCAACGCAGCCGTGTCGTCATTCCCCATGAACCCTTCGAACAAGTTTTTCATGAAACGGTGGTCACCGATCAATTGCAAATCTCTGAATCTGGATTCGTGGCGGGCTTGGCTGAATTGAATGCTCGCCGAACTGAAAGCGGGGCGGGGTTGCACCAATTCTTGGCCGCCAACCTGGATCAATTTGAACAAGAAGTCGCTGACCAGATTCTGGTACTCGCCGACTTGGTGACAAAAAAAATGGACGCTTAATTTCAAACATCGTCAATCACAAAGGAGTATTGGAAATGGGAACTGAAGCTCAAACTATTGAAAAACTTCAGGAGCGATATCAGAAGTTTGCTGAACAAAAAATCAAAGTAGAAACCCAGCGGGATCACGTGCGTTCGCAGTTAGAGTCGCTGAAAAAACAGGCTGTCGAAAAATACGGTTCCGATGATCTGGAACAACTTGAAGCGATGCTTAAAGAAATGAAGGCATCCAACGAAGAAAAACGAGCGCAATACCAGGATCAATTGGACGAAGTCGACGCAAAACTCAACTCCATCGAAACCAAGTTCGCGAATTGTGAATTGGAGTAAAATGAATAGCCATTCTCGCGGAATCGAACGTTCCAAATCTGGCCAAACCATTGTCAATTCACCGAATTCATTGCGAAGTCGGCTGGACAAACTTCAATGGACTCGCGATCAATTTTTGGCCCGACAAAAGCAACTGCGACACAATCTTGAAGAAATCAATTCCTTTCTCGGAATTGCAGACCAGGTTACTGAAGCCCTTGATCAATTAAGCCAGAAACTTTTTGAAAGGGTACTCGGTATTCTTCAATCCAATTTATCCATTGCGTTGCAAGAAGTTCTTGAACAACCGATTGAATTCAAAGCAGAAGCCAGTTTTCGAAGAGGCACCGCATGTGTTGATTTTATGGTAGCACGGGATGGGAACCTGGAAGACATTCGACTAGGGCAGGGGGGATCGGTTCAAAACGTCCTAAGCGTCGGGCTTAGACTTTTTGCATTGGCAAGTTTGGAACAAGATGAACATCGAAGGTTCCTGGTTCTCGATGAGCAAGATTGTTGGCTTCGACCGGAACTGGTTCCCAAGCTTGTCAACATTGTCCATCGGGCTGCGAAAGAACTCGACTTTCAGGTAATCATGATCTCGCACCACGATATCGCATTATTCGAAGAGTATGCCGATCGAATCTACCGGTTCGAACCGGCAGACGGCGCCGTCAATGTTGAATTGGTTCGAAACCAGCCTCTGGATGTCGATTCGGAATCGGAACGATAGATTTGCACAATTGTGTTCCACATATACTCAACCTCTTTTATTCGAAATCGTAAAACGTTTGAAGGAGCCGTCTTGATTGGTTCGGGGCGGGATCCTCGATATCACCAAGCCTACCCAAAACAGGTCGGATGACGGCAGCGTGGGGCGATGATGACATCGGTGCTATTCTTGCCGCCGCACAGGGTCTTCGTGATTTCGTGAGGTCCCGCTCGGCAAGCGGGACGTACTCAATCACTGAGAGCCGCAGTCTAGCGGGCAGCCTCCAAGCAGCTAAAAAATCTCGGAAATCGTGACAGCAATTCTTTCGATTCACCTCCTCGGCCAATTCCAAACCGGAACGTCAAAAGGATCGATGCCGTAGAGCTCGGTGGCTCCGAAAGACTTTTCGAGTTGAAAGTGAACGCAATCTGGTTCGTCCAATAACGCATCTACCAAGGTGTGAGAATGAGTCACAACAATAATCTGATTTTGAGAGGCATAATTGCAAATCAGCCTGCCCAAAGCAGGAATAAGATCTGGATGCAGACTGGTTTCCGGCTCATTCAACACCATCAATTCTGGTGGTTGAAGCGTAAAAATAGCTGCGACCAAAAGCAGGTATCGCAAAGTCCCATCTGAAAGCTCAGCCGCCGCAAGGGCACGAAGCATTCCGTTTTGCCGTAGAAGCACTTCGAATCGAGTCGACTCGGTCGAAATCACTAAATCCGAACCGGGAAACGCGTCCTCAATAGCAGCTCTTAATCCGATTTCATTTCCAGACTCGATAATCGTCTGCAAAGTTGCTGCAAGATTGGATCCATCATCGGATAGTACCGGCGAATAGGTTCCAATTTGCATCTGCCGCGACGGAGCATCTTTATCGCTTCGAAAGTGATCGTAAAAACGCCAAGACCGAACCATCTCGCGCAGTAGCATCATTTCGGGTGCGACTTCTGGATTTACAAATTCGGAAAGTACACTTGAATGGGTGGCAAGAGGCAAGTCGACGTCGACCCAAGTCCGGTCCGGCCGAACTCGAAACTGATTTCCTTTTCTGTCAGCAATCATCGAACGAGCCTCTCGATTCCTGCCGCGCCACACACATTCCCGTTTGATAATTGGGTCTCGACCGAACGCGGTCATACCCGGAACCGGTAATCCCAAGTCGATGCTGTAACTAAATTCATCGCTACTAAACCCAAGTTTCAAAGCAATTGGTTTGTTTCGTTTAGCCGCGCCCTGAACTGGAATCTCTCCAGTAATCATTTCACGAGAAAATTTTTCTGGTCCCGCCCATAGCGTCGACTGCAGTCCACCTTCCATGGCCAATGGCTGGATCAAACGCCCGTTCGCGCAATCAGCTAACAATCGGAGTCCTCGGTAGAGGTTGGATTTTCCGCTACCGTTGGGACCGGTAACCAAATTCAAGAATCCCAGGCCGAGGACAATATCTTTGAGAGAACGATAACCTGAAATTGCCAAATGATTGATCATGGTGCTCCGGCGTTTTTAAAAGAAAGTAAACCGAACCCTTTAACCAAAAAAGGGCCAGGAACTTCCTGACCCTTTATGAAATCGCATAGACGTTTTTGACTATTTGTCCGAAATGTCCAACGTCATTTTTTGTTTCAGTATCTGGCTCAGATTTTGTCCTCCACCTGATATTTCCATCGAAACGTTTTGATCCAGGGTAGTTTTCACCATCCGACCTTTGTTCCCGTCAAAGTAAAATTTGATGGTGCTATCTTGCTCTGGAATATCGACGTCCATTCCCTGAATTCCGTCGGGGAAAGCCATTTCGACTTTACCGCTGATCACGTGAACGGGAGTTCCATTTAGTTCTGTCACACCTAAGTAGGTATAGCTATTGTCAGACACAACATTGGCTGGGCCCATCATCAACTCCATTGATTGAGTCCATTCGTCTCCTATTTTCATTTGCTCGTTAGGAAATGCAACGCTCGCTTTGGATGTCATTTCTTTCATTGTGTTCTCGTTGAACATCTGAGCCATCATCGGATTGGTTTTGACACCGCTTAGCATGCCTTCGGGGACTTCGACATCGGAAATTTTTCCGTTTGGAGCCATCTTTTGAGAAATCGCTTTGCCAATCATTGGTGTGAGGACACCAGACAAGGCAGCCGCCTGATCGCTCCCTTCTTCTGTCGATGCGGTATCAAATTTGATATCCGCCCCAGGAGCTTTGGTTTCGACCATCATTCGGTCAATCGTGTTTTCAGTGAGTGCGACTCCATTTTCGTCCACCGATTTAACAACCATAGTCATTTCGGTGATTCCGTTATTTTGCATCTCCATTTTCTGAAAGCCCATGTCCATGTTCATGGTGACTTTCTGATCCATCACCTGCTTGAGAGCCATTCCTTCTGAGAATTTCCATTTCAGTTGGCCGTCTGAACTTTTTGGAGCACGATATTCTTCTTGGGCATTCGCGGTGTTAACGAATGTGGCGACAGCCAATGCCGCACATAGACAAACGAATCGGTTCAACGAAAGATGTTTCATTTCTTATCCCTGACTTTTATTAAGTGGTTCTAATTTTCGCGAAAGTTCGGCAGACCTACTGGTTGAAGTTAGGCCCATCGACTCGAGCCTTTCGAACATGAGTTTCTTCAACCGGCATTCGTAAGTTGATTGATTCCATTGCCAACTTATACCGACGAATCAAAAAATTATAGCGTCGCCGAAGGACCGGTTGGAAACGAATCCAGATTTATCACCCCAACGGTGGCAAATCTCGATTTTTGGATTTCAAACCAGTCGAAATCGTTCTCATTTGTCAATCTAACGCGCCTTGCCGAACTTTTCGGGTATGACCAGAAATGCTGAAAAAGGAAGCAGAAGGAGTTTTTCGACCCCATGAAAAAAAGAACCGGAAAACAGTACAATCGAACCGAGATCGATTTCCAGACTAGGAAGCAATAAAGATACTTGTAAAGTCAACCGTTTAAAGGGAACCAACTATTAAGAAACGACGAAAACTTACGGCCCCAGCGATCATTGAAAAAAAGAAAAATGGCCAAAAGATCACGATGTTGACAGCCTATGACTATCCGACAGCACGATTGCTCGACGAGGCAGGCGTGGACATGCTACTGGTGGGTGACAGTTTAGCCATGGTGGTTCAAGGGCATGAAAATACATTGCCAGTAACGCTGGAAGAGATGATCTATCACGCCGAAATGGTCGGTCGGGCATCCGATTTCGCGATGGTGGTCGTTGACATCCCGTTTCCCTTAAATCACCACGGCGTTCGCGAAACCGTAAAATCGGCGGGCCAAATATTGAAACGAACCCGTTGTCAGGCGGTCAAGATCGAAGGAGGCGCCGATCAAGCCGAAGTGATTCAGGCGTTGGTCACCGCAGGTATCCCGGTTGTCGCTCACGTCGGGCTTCGGCCTCAAGCCGTTCACGCAATGGGGGGTTATCGTGTGCAACGAGATCGCGAAGGATTAATGAAGGATTCACTGGCAGCCCAAAACGCCGGCGCGTTTGCCATCGTACTGGAGTGCATTCCAGCAGAAATTGCAAAAGAGTTGTCTGAAACGCTTTTGATTCCCACGATTGGAATCGGTGCAGGCCCCCAATGCGACGGGCAAGTTCTAGTCATCAACGACATGTTAGGAATCACAAGCGGGTACGTTCCAAGTTTTGTTAAAGCCTATGCCAATATAAAACAGCAAATTGTTGACGCCGCGTCACAATGGTGTGATGACGTCAGAAGCGGACAGTTCCCTACCGACGAACATTCTTTTTGAAGTCAGGACAAAATCCAAGATCCGACTTGCCTGTCAGTTCAGCAGGCGTGATACCTGTACGCGAAGGTTTAGAAGCGACCAAGCTATCGCATGACCCTTGAAACTGGACGACCTGATTTACATCTTGTCCAGAACCTCGATACCGAGCAATCCTAGCCCAAGTTTCAACGTGCGGGCTGTGAGATCGCAAAGCTGAACGCGGCTGTTTTTAAGTTCTGTTGAAGCCGCATCTTTTACGGAACACTGAGTAAAGAACTTGGCAAAGATTTGGCCCAAGTCAAACAAGTAACTGCATAATAAATTCGGTTTGTAATCGATTAAAACTTCATCCAGCGTTTCGCCAAAACGAATCAGCTGAACCGCCAACTTTCTTTCAACATCCTGTTCAAACTGAAAAGTAACTGGGTTGTTTCGAAGTTCTGCAAAATCGACTTCTGCCTTTCGTAAAATACCCTGGACGCGGGCATAACCATATTGCGCATAGGTGGCCGTATTCCCCTTGGTCGCCAACATCTTGTCGTAGTTAAATTCGTAATCGGATTCGCGATTGTGGGAAAGATCCGCATATTTCAGGCCGCCGAGCCCCACCACCGATGAAACCCTCGTTTGTTCTGCGCTGGACAGTTCTGGGTTTTTGTCGGCGACAATCTGTTGAGCCCGGGTTTCCGCTTGGTCGAGTAAGCCTTCCAGTCCTACCGTATCTCCGGATCGGGTTTTAAATGGTTTTCCGTCCGATCCCATGACCGTTCCAAAACTGACGTGCTTGAGTTCCACGTCCTGGAATCCCCACAATCGAGCGACATCAAATAACTTTTCAAAGTGTTCATGCTGACGGTGGTCTACGACGTACAACATCGCGTCCGGATTCCAGTTGGCCATCCGATACTGAATCGTTGCCAAGTCAGTCGTAGCGTAAAGAAACGCTCCGTCTTTTTTCTGAATGATCATCGGGGTCTCATATTGATCAAGAAAAACGCAGATCGCCCCGTCACTTCGTTTGGTAAACCCCTTTTCAGTCAGATCATCGACCACGCCCCCAAGTTGATCATGGTAAAAGCTTTCGCCGAGAACGTGATCAAACTCAATATCTAATCGGTCGTAGATTTTTTGAATGTCGTCAAGACAGTGTGGCAGAAACTCTTTCCAAAGATCGTTGTTAACCGTATCTCCTTCGTGCAATTTCGCA
>JBCCSJ010000198.1:0-10906 GCA_039200505.1 Planctomycetota bacterium
GCGTTGCCGCGGGTAGAGATGTATCGCACGGCGTCGTCTCGCGCTTGATCGGGCTGCAGGGTTCCGCTCCATACCGCGATTGCAAACGGTTCGATAGTGGCGTGTGCGCTGCAGCAACGGCGGCCTCACCCTAAGCCGTCTCAGCGATCGTCACCCGTCGCAAGGTGAGGTTAATCCGGCCGCTCTGGAGCGTCGGCGGTAGCCCGGGCATGTCTTCAAGAAGCGTGCTTGTGTCAGGGATGATGCGGTCGACGCCGTGATAGGCCCGCCGGGCGGGGCCACCAAGAACGACAATATCGCCTGACATGAGCTTGTATCGCGCCGTTGGATCCCGCCGCTTCAGTCCGCCGAGCCTGAACCAAGCATCCGCGCCGAGCGAAACGGAAATGACAGGCGTCGTTTGATCGTCTTCATCGGCGTCGATGTGTAGCCCGAGCTTCGCGGAAGGCGCGTAAGCGTTGATGAGGCATGCTTCTGGTGGCGGGGCGTCGGGTGCATACGTCTGCCAGATGGATAGCAGCTTTGATGGGATGGGTGGCCATGGTTGGCCCGTCTCGGGGTGTGTCGCCTGATATCGGTAACCACCGACTTGATCCGTCAGCCAGCCCAGCAGGCCACAATTGGTCATCCGCACCGAAAGCTGCTTTCCCGAGCGTGGCATCGTTGGTGTGTAAAGTGGTGCGGCGGCCATTACTGCGGTCAAATCGGCGAGCAGCTGCTTCTGCGAAGCCGGGCTCAATGCGCCGTCATGATGTGCGAAGCCCTCGATCGGGTCGTGTTCCGTCTCCATCGCCCGTCCTACTCTGTCTGACGCCCATCAATCGCGGTGACACTCCCACAGCCTCTGGCCCGTGCTCGAACACCGCGAAGTCACGCGGCAAAAATCTTGTCCTGAACATCTCAAACACAGCGTTGCAGGAGCCAAAACCCCTGCCTATATACGGCCTGACCCCAGCATAGACAGCTTGAGGGGACCGCCTCGTCCGGCTGCTGGCCGGCGGGCATGGTCGCCACAGCCGTCGCATCATCGCCTTTCTGTCCGGGTGTGTCTCGAAGCGGGACGCCGAGGACGAAGCGGTTGCAACGGACCGTGATCGGCCAGCCAGACATCAAGAGCGCTTCATAGCAAGGCTCCCGGCGGTTCGCCGCAGAAGAGAGGATACGTTTATGTCGAAAGTAATCGGGATCGACCTCGGCACGACCAACTCATGTGTCGCCGTCATGGAAGGCGGCAGTGAGAAGGTGATCGTGAATGCCGAGGGTGCGAACACCACCCCATCAATCGTCGCTTTCACGGAAGATGACGAGCGCCTTGTTGGCCAGCCAGCGAAACGCCAGGCCGTCACGAACCCGACGAATACCCTGTTTGCCATCAAGCGCTTGATCGGTCGTCGTTATGATGACCCGACGGTTGCTAAGGACAAGAAGCTCGTTCCTTACGACATTGTTGAGGGACCGAACGGCGACGCTTGGGTGAAGGCCGGCGGCAAAGAGTATTCGCCGCAACAGGTTTCCGCTTTCATTCTTCAGAAGATGAAAGAGACTGCTGAGTCTTACCTCGGCAGCGACGTCACGCAGGCCGTCATTACAGTCCCAGCCTACTTCAATGATGCCCAGCGTCAGGCGACCAAAGATGCGGGCAAGATTGCGGGAAAGGGAAGAATTTCAAAGTCGTTGGTGAACTTAAAGCTGGTGCTTATCCCATCAAGATCAAACACAGTTTCCGCCAGTCGTACAACGATCTCAACATCCAGGTCAAACAACCGGGCGAAACGGATTTTATACCTTATGAACAGTTATTAGTTACAATGCCAGACTGGGTGGAACCAGCCCAATTGAAAACGTTACCGGTCGATTTCAAGTTTATGAATCCCGATAAGCTGATTAACGCGAATTTGGCGTTGGACAAACCAGTCACCGTATCGGGTGGCTCTCAAGGGAGTCACGTCCCTCAAAATGCGGTCGATGGAATCGTTGGGAATGAGAGCGGCTGGCATGCCGATCCGTATCCGCAATGGTTAAAGGTTGACCTCCAGAAACCAACAATCATCGACGCCATCAAGCTTCACACCTACCACGATAGTCGACGGTACTACCAATATACGATTGAAACGTCGATCGATGGAAAAACGTGGAAGCCAATCGTCAACATGACCAAGAATGTAGAGCCTTCAAAAAGGCAAGGCGACGAACATAACTTTGCGCCGGTGAAAGCTCGATTTGTAAAGGTAAATATGCTCAACAATAGTGCCAATCCGGGCGTGCATATCAACGAACTGATGGTCTTTGAGGCGAAACGAAAATGAGACTTCGCGGTCGGTTGAAATTTGCGTTTTCAAAAATTTGCCGTACCAGAGGTGGGGGGATTTGCCAAAATTCCATTACTTAACGACGTTGGAAAAGATAGGATTTCGAACGAAACTCACTACGCTGATTCAGATCGCGATTTGATTGACCACGATTTGCAACTGGTTTAAGATTTTTGATTTTGCGGTAGAAGCCCTAATCCAAGCGATCAAAATGTTACGCACCCGACTTGCGACCACGTTTGCAATTTCGATTTTTCTTTTTCTGTTTTGTCAAACCTTAGACGCACAAACGAGTGATCGCTACAAAGCCGATTGGGACTCGATTCGTAGCGGTTACCAATGTCCGAAATGGTTTCGGGATGCCAAGTTTGGAATTTTCGTTTTCTGGGGACCCGCTTCAGTGCCTCAAGTCGGCAACGACAAATACGGAAGATGGATGTACGTCAAAAAGTACGTTCCCAACGGAGTCGACATTCGGCGATACCATAAAGCCCACTTTGGTGATCAGTCGACTTTTGGATACAAAGACTTTTTTCCCCGATTCAAGATGGAAAACTTCGATCCTGAAAAGTGGGTTTCGTTGTTCGAAGAATCGGGAGCTCGCTACATCGTTCCTGTTGCTGAAATGCACGACGGATATGCGATGTACGCGTCCAAGCATACCCGGTGGAATGTAGTCGATACCGGCCCCAAACGAGACGTCATGCGATTGTTGGTCGATGCCGCTCGCAAACGTCAATTGAAAGTCGGGTTGTCATCCCACTACGCCTGGAACCGTGAATTCTATCCAAAATGGGATCCCACCTTTGATACCAACGATCCAGAGTATGCCGACCTTTACGGGAAACCTGTCAAACCAGAAGACCCGCCAACCCAGGAATTTTTAAACCATTGGTGGGATCGTACCACCGACATCGTGGATCAGTACGAACCCGATATTTTGTGGTTCGATTTCGGGCTCGACAAACCTGGTTTTGCACCAGTCCATAAAAAGATCATGGCCTACTATTACAACAAAGGGCTTGATTGGAAAAAGGATGTCGTCTTTCAGGATAAAAACATGAGATACGAATCGTTCCCGGAAGATCTTATGGTGTTGGACATTGAAAGAGGACGACGCAGCGAAGCAAGTGAACATCCGTGGCAGACGGATACCGCCGTTGGCAAAATTTCGTGGACCTGGATCATCAATGAAAATTATAAATCGTCTGATTTCTTGATTGATGAATTAGTGGATATCGTTAGCAAGAACGGCAATCTATTGCTTTCCATTGGTCCCAGACCAGACGGGACGATCGGCGAAAAAGAGGCAGCCATCCTTCGCGATTTCGGGAACTGGCTGAAAATCAATGGAGAAGCCATCTACGAAACGCGACCCTGGAAAGTCTATGGAGAAGGACCTTCCAAATTCGCAGAAGGTGAAAACAAATTCAAAAATAAACATCACACCGAATATGACGACGTCGAATCGGTTGCCGAAGACATTCGTTTTACTGTCAATGGTGACAAGCTGTATGCCGTTTCTTTAGCCTGGCCCGACGATGGCGTGTTTCGAATCAAGACCTTACGAAAAGAGAGCCCCCAACTAACTCAGTCCATTGCGTCGGTTGATTTCATTAGCGGGACTCAGGCAATCGAATGGACTCAAACTGACGAGGAACTGGTCATCAAAACCGATGGTAAAAAACCTTGTGAAGCGGCCTACGCGTTTCGTATCCAATTCCAACCTTGATTCTAGAAACAGAACGTCATTTGCTTTGTGCAAGATCACCCTTTCCATTACAAAATAAAGGCCATATGAGACGATTCGATCTAAAAACGACACCAAAGTTATTTTTCGCTCTTTTTATTATCGTTTTGTTAACCGATACGGGTATAGCAGAGGACTCACCATGGACGCGGGCCAATCGTATTGCAATCAGTGCTGACGGAAATCCGGATGCCGATGCCGACGATGTCGGAGCCACGCCGTTGACGATAGCGGTCCTTGCAAAAGCCGGATTACAAAAGAATCTTGTTCACTACGATTTCAATAATTTCCTTGAATACAAAAAAATCGCTTCGGATAAAAATCGAATGTGGGCCAGTACAATGGGTGCACAAGCTCGATTTGGATTTGACAAAAGCCTGTTCTTTGATGCTTCGTTGGATCCTGAAGGCGCGATAAAACATCTGACGGATCAAATCAATCAATCGACCAAAGATGATCCGCTGTTTTTAATTGCCGCTGGACCGATGGAGTTGATTTATCAGGCATTGGTTGCGGCAGACACGGATGCTCGTCAACACGTTCAGATCGTTTCTCATCACGATTACAACGAGTATTTTAAGGCTCGGCTTTGGCATCGAAATTGGAACGACATTAAGGCTTTGGTTCCCAATATCGGATACCTAAGAATCAAAGACCAAAACGGAAAGAAAGGGAGCGGCCTCAAAGGTGAGTCTGAGTCTGATTTCGAGTGGCTTCGAGATCACGATGATCCCAAGCTCAATTGGGTGTTCGACCGAGTCGTCGCCGGGAAGCCAGATGTCTCGGATTCAGGGATGTTGACCTGGTTGATTGGCGTCAATGGGAATGACGAAGTCATCACGATCCCGGAATTGAAGGCTTGGTTTGGGGAAAATGCAATCGCCGACAGCGGCAATTCAATGGTGACTCCCCCTGCTCCAACTGGTGTGGAACCCACATTGAAGCCGCCTGAATCGAAAACCATTTTCCAGGAAGTCGATGGCAAACTCGTGATCGAAGCCGAAAGTGTTCCGCTATGTGACGAATGGGTGATCGAAAAAACGGAACGCGGTTTTAGCGGCGAAGGTTACATTCGTTGGATGCCGTCATGGATCAATAAAATTAGCCATCAGCATCAGGGCGTTTTGTTGTACCCACTTCGAATTTCAAATCCAGGTAAATATTTGATGGCAATCCGTTCGTCTCACCGAGGTGCCCCCGAAAGAGACAAATGGAATGATTGCTGGACGTTGATGGGACTCAATCCGGTTCATCCTTACGGAATTACTCGAAAGACTTATCATTCAATTAGTAACGAGAAATTCGAAAGTGGATTAGGTTTTTCGTGGGACACCACGCACGACAACTATGGATCGGTTGCCAAAAGTGAAGGCCATTTTTCAAAGCCGTTTTATGAGTTGGCCAAAGGGGATCATTATTTTTGGATCTGCGGTCGTTCAGGTGGATTTCGCATCGACAAAATCCATTTTTTTAAAGAAGGCGTTGAAGGATTCAAAAGCGACGCCGAACCGGTAACGCCTGTTCTGGATACGGGAAATTAGATCGGTCGAATTTGGATGCACCCAAATTGGTGAAGGTCCGATCCACGGTTTGGCAACCGTGGCTACCAACCTGTTGTCCGTGGTGGACTAAGCAAGTCGGATCCACGGTTTGGCAACCGTGGCTACAAGTTACCGTCCCTTGTGGACCAACCAAAATGAAATTTCGGTCTCCCGGCACTTCGATCTGCAGCCACGAAGTGGCGACATCATAAAGCCTTGGGCGTAAGCCCAAGGAATTGAGATCCAAACCTTCGGCGAGTCCTGAAGGGACGGCAGAAGCGGGCTCATCGGTGAATTATTTCGCCTCTTCCGAGGCTTTGCGTTCGTTTCGACCTCTCAATCCACGGGGTGGCTTCCGTGGCTACCAACTGTCGTCTCTGGTGGGCTAACCAAGTCGGATCCACGGTTTGGCAACCGTGGCTACAAGTTACCGTCCCTTGTGGACCAACCAAAATGAAATTTCGGTCTCCAGCCACTTCGATCTGCAGCCACGAAGTGGCGACATCATAATGCCTTGGGCGTAAGCCCAAGGAATTGAGATCCAAACCCTCGGCCAGTCCTGAAGGGACGGCAGAAGCGGGCTCATCGGTGAATTCTGTCGCCTCTTCCGAGGATTTTCGTTCGTTTCTGACTCTAAATCAACGGTTTGGCAACAGTGGCTACTAACCCGTTGTCCATGGTGGGCTAACCAAACCGGATCCACGGTTTGGCAACCGTGGCTACAAACTGTCTCTTCGGATCTGAAACGAACTACTCAAATCAAATCAAATCAAATCAAGTCTCCATCTCTGAGGCCTCCGGACTCAATCTCCATCAACCTTCTCAATAATTTTTCTGGATAAAATCAGAATAGGTGTCAGAAAACAGGCCGCAACTGAATTCATAGGTAACGGAATAGCGATAGTTAGCCTCGCTCGAGAAAATTTGAGGTTAACTTTGAAATCGTGTCTCTAGTTGGGGACCACGGAAGGCCCGCCGAAGAGCAACCTTAACTCGCCAAATTTACTTCTGATTTATGACCCATGCGACTCACTAACTTGCGAACGACCGCTTTTCTGACACTATTTCTTTTTGCTAACAACCCTCTGACTTGCGTTGCGGACGTTGTTTTCGATGACGGCGGACTGCATTTTGTCAAAAATTTGGTGAACGACTTTATCCGAGTAAGTGACAGTAACTTTGGGGTACCCACCACGGTCGTTTTTGAGTCCGGAGCGATTGTCAATGGTACCAGTGGTTCCGATGACTCGGCTTTCGTAACTGGCCGGTCCTTCATTTCGATTGTCGATGGTATTTTTGAAGATGACGTTTCGGCTTACCAATCCTCCATTCTCGACATTGCGGGAGGCCAGATCCTTGACGACGTTTTTGCCAGTGGAGATTCTTTTGTTTCAATTTCTGGTGGCGTCATCGCCGACGATTTGGAGGCGACCGATAACAGCCATGTCGTCATGACAGGTGGTACAATCGGCGAGGATATCGAAGTATCTGGAGGATCCATCCGAATCCTTGGCGGTCAATTCGCCGCCAGTGGTATCGGAAGAATCGGTTTAGGAGACGGTGGTTTGATTACGCTTGTCGGTTCCAACTTTTCAATCAACGGGAACTCGATCGGACCGGGCAACGTTACCGAAATGAGCGGATTCCTATCGGGAACGCTGGCCGATGGATCCTCGTTCTCCAACATCCTGTTTGAACGAAATTTGGGAGATCCAACCATGCCAGGAACTCTGATCATCGCCCCTGTTCCGGAACCTTCGACATTGCTAACCATGCTTGCTGCCGTGAATTTTTCGCTTTGGATTCGAAGGCGTCGTTAAATCTGCAATGGTCCGACAAAAGGCGGACGGGCAGTATTTTGCAAAACAGTTTATAATGGGTTCTCACAGGTCTTGTTTGTTGAGGAACCAAGCTGTTGCCAAGCCACATTGATCCAAATTCTTTGCTGACTCCCGGCCGAAAGATCGAAGGCATTTCTGCCATTTTACTTCCGTTTGCAAAGACAGACGACGTTGATTGGACTGCCTTTGATGCACATGTCGTTCGAACACTCGATGCCGGTTTGGCCCCGGCAGTCAATATGGATACCGGTTACGGCCATCTGATCGACGAATCGACTCGTATCGAAGTTCTGAAACGAACCGAAAACCTGGCGGCCGGGCGAAAATTCGTTGCAGGAGCCTTCGTCAAAGATGACCCTGGATCCCGGTTTGATGCAGATGCCTACCAAAACCAAATGGATCAAATTCAGTCTTTCGGCGGGATCCCGGTTGTCGTTCAATCGTTCGGTCTCAATGCGGGCAGCGACGATGAGATTTTGAGTGCGTTTGAGATGCTCGGTTCGAACTGCGATGCATTTTACGCATTTGAGCTGGGCGAAATGTTTGCGCCCTTTGGCAAAATTTATTCGATCGAAGTTTATTCGGAACTCATGAAGATCAAGTCGTGCATTGGAGCCAAACACTCTTCTCTGAGCCGAATATTGGAATGGCAGCGACTCGCCATTCGCAACGAGCAACGTCCGGATTTCCAGGTTTGTACTGGAAACGATCTAGCAATCGATATGGTCATGTACGGTAGTGATTACCTGCTCGGCTTGAGTATATTTGCACCCGAAGCTTTTGCCAAACGAGATGCGATGTGGCAAGCGGGAGATCCAGGGTTTTACGAATTGAACGACGTCCTCCAATATTTGGGAATGTTCGCGTTTCGTTCTCCGGTGCCAGCGTATAAACATTCGGCAGCTCAGTTCTTACATTTACGCGGGCTGATTGAAACTTCCCGAACTCATCCAAATTCAATGCCACGCCCCAAATCCGATCTACTCGTTCTACAAGGAATCTCGGATCAATTGGATCAACAACTTCGCAGGGCGGATCACTCATGAAAAAATACACCAAAATCGCCCAGCTGAAAACGGTTGAATTGTTCCGCCAGTACCTGGAAGAACTTAAGATCGAAATTCCGATCGACGACGCTATTTTGACGTCCGAGCAACAGTCACCGCTGGCTGAAAAGCTGCTAATCGGTTCGTTCACAGTCGGCAATCGTTGGTGCGTGCATCCGATGGAGGGATGGGATGCAAATCCCGACGGCACCGCATCGGAATTGACCGCTCGCCGCTGGAAACGGTTCGGCGAAAGTGGGGCCAAGTTGATCTGGGGTGGCGAAGCGATGGCCGTCCAACCGGATGGTCGAGCCAACTCGAATCAGTTGATGGCGATTGAATCCAGTCGGGAGTCGTTGCAAAAACTGCTGGGAGTGCTTGAATCGGCTCATTGTGAAAATTTTGGAACCAGTGACGATCTGCTGGTCGGCGCCCAGTTAACGCACTCCGGGCGATTCTGTCGGCCCAACTCTCATCGACTGGAACCTCGCATCGCCTATCATCATCCTTTGTTGGACGCCAAATTCGGAATTGACCCGAATGATGATTCGGTGGTTTGGACAAATGACGAATTGGAAAACTTAATTGAGGCCTACGTTCGATCAGCCAAGCTGGCCAGCCAATGTGGATTTCGGTTTGTCGATGTCAAAGCGTGTCATGGATATTTGCTGCATGAGTTTTTAAGTGCCCGCTCGCGGCCGGGAAAATTTGGAGGAGATCTTCAGGGTCGCTCTAGAATATTGACCACCATTATTGACCGGATCCACAACGAAATTCCTGACTTGATGGTTTTGGTTCGGTTGAGCGTGTTCGATATTTTGCCTTACAAAACGAGCACTGAAGTTGGACAGCCGATGGAGTCTGAGACTCCGTACCAGTATGGGTTTGGAACTGCCAGCAACGATCCACTGGACTACGATCTTGAAGAACCGATGGCTCTAATCAAGATTCTTAAATCAAAGGGAGTGGCTGCATTGAATATCAGTTGCGGCAGTCCCTACTACAATCCACACATCCAACGACCGGCCATTTTCCCGCCTTCTGATGGCTACCTACCGCCCGAAGATCCGCTTGTGGGTGTTGCCCGACAGATGGCCGTCGTCCGCCAAGTCAAAAGGGCCTTTCCCGATCTTCCCATGATTGGATCGGGATACAGTTACTTGCAAGATTACCTTCCACACGTTGGGCAGGCCGCCGTTCGTGATGGTTGGGTCGATGCGATTGGGTTGGGGCGAATGGTATTGTCGTACCCCGATTTACCAGTCAAAACGCTCGAAAACGGGTCCATGGAAAAAAGATTGATCTGCCGGACTTTCAGCGATTGTACGACTGCACCACGCAATGGAATCGTGTCGGGATGTTTTCCCTTGGATGATCTTTACAAACAAATGCCTCAAAGAAAGCAATTATTGCAAATTAAAAAAGATTACCGAGCCAAAAGCTGATACAAAACGAGTTCGATTCGTCACTCAGACCATTCAGATAAAGCGTGAAAATTGATTCCCCAGCCTGACAAAAAAATCAAAAACAGGCGATCCAACAAGATCCATCTCCAAACAAAGCTGATTGTTTTGATTTTGATCGTCCTACCTTGGGCCTTGGTTGCAATACCGGGGGAGGTGAATCCTCCCAGAGCAAAAACTGTTTTGGGCGACTACATTTTTTCACAGCATGGTTGGCCCGCCGTGCATGGAGTCAGTCTTCGGTGCAGCCCCAATCTAAACAATATTGTGAAGCTTAACTTTGGATCTTCTTTAACAGATCTTAGGCCGAGCGAATTAGAGTCGAAGATTTTTTGGAATATCGCACCCTACCGCGAAGCGATTGAACCGCGATTCCCGAGACATTTTTGGACCAGCATCGAAAATTGGCCTGTTCCGCTAACAACAGTCAATGGTCAACCGGGAAGCAAATATCTTTATCGTATTGTGTGGCCCGGGCTTTTAGTGAATTTGGTTTGTCTTTTGGTTGTCTGTTTTTTGATTGGCTATTGGTGCGAAAATCGAATTCGTGGTCGGGGCACCATTTTTCAATTTAGCATTCGAGAATTCTTTGTAAGCGTATTTGTAATGACCGGTGCTCTGGCAATTCTGTCTTATCAAAACCAGAAGGTAATCAAGCAGAAAACGGAACTCCAGAATCTACGAGAATACGTCAATGGCAATATCACGGAACTAAATCGAGTTTTTTTGCGTGATGCGTTCTCGTCGATTGTCGCAAGACTGTTCGACTATCGAACGGTGCCGTTTTATGACGATCAGCTATTTCTACCAATCAGCCGGGTCAATTTAAATGTTCCGTCTTGGGCCGATCCCTTGGAACAAAATGCCAGTCTTGTTGAACTTAATAATTTTGACTTGCCGTTGGAGTTAAGACTGGGAACTCTTGACCTGATTGAAACCCTGAAAACCAATAAAAA
>JBCCSJ010000199.1:0-10827 GCA_039200505.1 Planctomycetota bacterium
CTTAAGTCCGGTGAAGGGGTAAGATTCGAATGCGTCAGACGTCCGATAAAAATGAGGATTTGGCCATAGCGACGGCCGATCTTGATTAGTCTGATGCGGTCGCCTTCTCTCCCAACACACTGGTAAAAGAATTTTGCCAATTTGAAACATTTCCGATGACGCAAAAGGGGCAAAATCGGTGAATTTTGGTGGCATATTTGTGCTTCCAAAATAAAATAGGGTTGGACGTCCCGTCCATTTAACTAATTTAGGGCAAGGTAGATTTGCGGATCTCGGAATTCCGCGAATCTTCGTGATCATTTCCGTGTTGGAGTTCGTTATGTCCATACGCTCGACCAAAGTCGTGCTTCGTGGAGTTTTTGTAGCACTGTTAGCTGTTAGCTTTCAAACAGTGTTCACAAATACTTCTTCTTCAAACGAGTCAGGATTATTCCAGGAAGCATCCGACGAACCTCGGATGGCGACTTATGAGTCGGCTGGTGAAATCCATTTCGCTTTAAGCATTTCGCCCAAGCCAGGCTCTCTGACCGAGTCAGCCTCGGACGTCGTGATTTACGTTGACACATCTGCCAGTCAAACCGGTGTTTTCCAGCGAGACTCGATTGAGTTGGTTAAGCAGCTCTTAAAGAATCTGAGTGCCGAAGATCGAGTTCAAATCCTTGCGGTCGATTTGGATCCCATCCCGATGACCACCGGTTTCGTAAGTCCCGGCAGCAACGAATCCAAAGTCGCTCTCCAAAATCTAGTCGATCGAGTTCCTCTCGGTTCGACTGACATCGAGGCGATGCTTCAAAATGCGACCCAAGCTTTCCCCGCCGATCGCAGTCGCGGTCGTAACGTGGTTTACGTGGGCGATGCGATCAGCCGCAGCAAAATCCTCCAAACCAAAGTTTACGATGATCTCTTGTCGGATCTTTCTGACAGCCAGGTGTCTGTATCCAGTTTTGCGATCGGGCCCGAAAGAAACGTCGAACTGATGGCGGCTCTGGCTAACAACACCGGCGGAAATTTCATCGTCGACACCGATGAAGAAAATTCGGTTCGGTCGAACGCAATTCAGCTTGCCCAATCTTTGCATCAACCAGTTTTCTGGCCGACTGCTGGTGAGTTGGATGAGTCGATCGTGGAAATTTTCCCTTACCGATTCCCACCTTTGCGATCCGACCGAGACACGATCGTACTGGGTTCGATCACTCAACGCGGCCCCGTTGCATTGAAAATGATCGGTGACGCCAACGGCGAAGAAATCGAAATGAACTGGACAATCAATCCAGAAAACGTTAATCAGGATTTTTCGTTCTTGCCAGGTGTGATTCGCGAAGCTCGCAGAGATCAAGGATTTTCACTTCCAACCGTTGGATCAGGTGGGTTAAGAGAATACGTCCGAGCCCGTAGCTCTGACGCTCACGAATTGGCTGAACTAGGTCAAAGAGCACTTGACCAAGGCAACACTGCCAATGCAAAACGGCTTGCATCTGCCGCTCTTAGCAAGGATCCAACCAGCACCAATGCGGATATGTTAGCGATGGCTGCGACCTACAAAGCTCAGGAAGATGATCCGTTTGACACTGGAGGAGACGATCCGTTTGCAACGGGCCAAAAGAAACAAGAAACGACCGATGATCCGTTTGCCACTGAGCCAAATCAGCAAGAATCGGATCCTTTCGCTACACAGGAACCTACAAAGCAGCCTGAACCGAAAACTGCCCCTAAGGTGGAACCCGGACAGGAACAACCTCTTGGATTAGGCAACCCACCAGGATCCGATGCCGTGATGACTCCGGAAACCAACCAGGATGCTGACAATATTATCTTGGTTGCTCCGCAGTACGGCGACGATGTGGATGAATTCCTGCGAGATTCAGATTCTCGATCCGGCGATTTGATTTTGTCTGCAGAAGATCGTATCAAAATTGTCAACGAGCGGACTCAGCAGCAGGTTCAGATCGAGTTGACCAACGCGCGAGAAGAGCTTAAGTCCAATCCAGATTTGGCGATCGAAAGACTAAAAAATGTCATCGAAATCGTTGACCTAACAGCTGATCTTTATCCTGCAACACGGGCTGACTTACGTCACTCTTTAGAGTCCGCTTTGATGTCGGCTCGACGAGAAAAATTGGACTACGACAACCGACTGCAGTTAGCCAACGAAAACGAAGCAACAGCCGTTCAGATTGCGGCAGTTGCCGATACTTTGGCTCGACGAAGCGAAGAAATTTCGCGACTGGTTAACCGTTTTAACTCACTAGTGGATGAAGGAAACTACGCATCAGGCATTGATGTTACCCAGCGTGCTTTAGAAATCGCTCCTTACGAGCCTGCTGTGGTCGTCGCTAGAGAGAACGCCCGAGTTCAGCTCAATTACAACCAGGTTCTCGCTACCCGCGAAGCTAAAGCTCGTAGTTTCACAAAATCACTTTATCTTGTCGAAGAGGCTTCCATCCCCTTCCCTGGCGATCCTTTGATGCAGTTCCCCGATGCCGAACAATGGCGTCGGAATAAGCTTCGTCGCAAGAAATACGAAAACTTCCGTTTGGCTGGCTCGCCTGCGGATGAAGAGATTTTAAGTGCTCTCGAAGAACCAGCCAACTTCCAGTACGAAGAGCTTCCATTCAGCGAGATCAAAGAAGAATTGGAGAGCCGATACGGAATCAATATCGTGCTCACAACGTCAGCCCAAGACGATAGTCTTCCTGAAGATGAACCAATCACGGCCAACTTCCAGAACATTCGATTCAAGAATGCTTTGCGATTGATGCTTAGTGAGAAAAATGCAACTTACGTCGTCAAAGACGAAGTTCTGATGATTATCTCCGAAGAAGATAAATACGATCCTAAGTATGCGGCACCTCCACAAGTTTATAACGTGGGTGACCTTGTTGCTCCGCGACGTTCGCTTGGCGGACTTGGCGGCGGTGGCGGATTTGGCGGCCAGGGCGGTGGCGGCTTGGGCGGCGGTGGCGGCCTGGGCGGCGGCGGTGGTCTAGGAGGCGGTGGAGGAGGCGGTGGCCTGTTCTGCGTTCAGGAAACTCAACGAGTCAGCTTGAATCTTACCGATGGCGTGACCGCTAATTTCAGCGATTCGAAAACGGATATCAAACCTGCTAACAAACCCACCACCATTGAACCCAAGGGGTCGTGGAATGAGTATTTTGAAAGCAATTTTGCCAATCCGGCCGACGTTCGGTTAACCGCCCGTAAGTTGATCAAGGCCAATCATGCTGATGATGTAATACAGCTGATTCACGGGGCCATTCAGAACGATCAGCTTCAGCCCTGGATGTACGAAGGCCTTGTGCTTGCCATGCAGATCTCGGGTGCCCCCAAAGCAGAAATCGAGCGAGCTTTAATGTCGGCGGTCGATTTGTCTTCTAATGAAGAGGATACACTCTACGCGGCTCAGTACATGATCAAGAACGGGATGCAAAAACGAGCGATTCGCCTTCTCGAAGGTTACTCCCGTTCCAATCCAGTTCGTACCGAGCCATTCATTCTTGGTCTTGAAGCGGCCCAAAAGATTGGAGATGTTGACGGTATTAAGTGGGCAACTCTTGGCATTTTTAGCCAAGAATGGCCCGATCATCCTGAAATTTTCAAGCGTGCCAAGTACGCGTCCATCGCTCTCAAAAATAAATTGAAAGCAGAAGGCCAGGAACGCGAACTTGCAATCTACCTGGCAGACTTGGAAAAAGCCAAAGAGCGTGACTGCTATATCGACGTCGTCTGGACCAACGAGGCTGATTACGACCTTTACATCATGGAACCCGGTGGCTCGATTTGCTCAAGATTGAATCGTCGAACCTCTTCTGGTGGAATCTTGCTGGGTGACGGTTTCACTCGAAAATCTGGCGAATCGGGGCGAGTTTCGGAACGATACGTTTTACCCAAAGGGTTCGCCGGAGATTACCGCCTGGTGATCAAACGAGTCTGGGGCCAGTCGACTGGTGGAAAAGTGAATGTTTCGATTCACAATCATTACAATTCGGCTGAAGAAGCCAGCATGTCGAAAGAGGTAGAAGTCGGAGCCAAAGGTTCGATGGTTCTGTTTTCTCTCGACAAAGGCCGCCGAACCGAATCACTTGAGGACCAGCAAATTGCGAACGCTGTGAAAACTCAGTTAGCTACGAACAACCTTGTACTTGCCCAACAACTTGCAGAGCACTCTTCCTCAGGAGCTACCAGCAGTTACTACGGCGGATTGTACGAAAACGGTGGCAGTGGAATTCTCGGCGGCGAAAAAGGAAACCAGGGTGTCAACGGTCAATTGGCAAGAGGTGCGACCGGTTACCAGCCAGTTGTGACCACGATTCCAGAAGGTTCGATCTTCACAGTGAACCACGCCACAACGGCTGACCGGATGTATGTACTTACCAGCGTCTCGCCATTCTTTAGCGAGATCGGTGATATCTTTACCTTCAATATCTTCGGTGATGCGAATACTGCTCAAAGCATCGCTGGGCAGTTTGGTGGAGGTGCCGGTGGCGGCGGAGGTGGTGGCTTCGGCGGAGGCGGTGCCGGCGGTGGTGCTGGCGGCGGCGTTTTTTAATCGACCAAGGCCCCGTGGCCCTTGCAATAAAAATCGAAAAGGCGGCTCAGGACTTATCCTGGCCGCCTTTTTTCATTGACTCATCCGAATCACGGACACTCGCCATTCCTCCGTTCAATGATCCGCGGATCAAAACAAACGTTGAATCGGTTTACCTTCGGTCAACCGAATTGGCCGTCCGATGGGAGTATCCAGTTCCAACTCGCCCTTAATTCCCATCGCGTGAAAAACCGTCGCGTGAATATCCGATACGCTGTGGGCATCATGCAGTGATTTCAGAGGAGACTTTCGATCTGGTTGGGGAGAAGTTTCGCCAACGACTCGTCCGCCCTGAATTCCACCACCGGCCATGGCGATCGTAAAACCGTGCGGCCAATGGTCGCGGCCACCGACTGAGTTCATATACGGAGTCCGACCAAATTCTCCTCCGCAGACTACCATTGTCGTTTCAAGCAAATCCCGTTTTTTCAATTCCCTGATCAGCGACGCAAATGCAGGGTCCAAAACATCGACTCGGCCAGCCTGTAATTCGTGATTGTTTACATGAGTGTCCCAACCGGTGAGCGTGACTTCGATACAACGGACGCCTGCTTCAACCAACTGGATCGCAGCCAAACATCCTCGACCGAAAGCCGTAGCACCAAATTGCAATCGGTCTTGGTAGGGAACTTGGCTGACATCGAAAGCTTTCAACTGTTCGGAAGTCATCATGCTTAGCGCGGGGTCCAGATTGGATTGCTGTAATCTGCGCCCAACCATTCGATTATTGATACGATGACGCAGGAATTGTTCGTCGGCAAATCGCAGGTTAGTAATTCGACGGTCTTGCCGATCCTGCCCTACCCTGGCAGTAACGTCGGGAACCGAATTCAAAGGATCAAATACCTTGAAGGCATCGTAGTTGCCCCCCAGATAACCACCTCTGGCGGGTGTGCTGGCCGGTAAGATCGAAATATGTCGGGGAATGTCGACGGCTGACGGTTCATCATGGATCTGATGACAGATGACACTTCCGATGGCCGGATGAATCAGTGTTGGATCAGGACGATATCCTGTTTTGACGTTGTAAATCGCTCGTTCATGATCCCCTTCTTTGCTGGTAACCGCACGAACCAACGAAATGGAATCCATTTCCTCGGCAACTTGCTCCAACCCATCGCCGATTTGAATTCCAGGCACTTTCGTATCTCGTGCCTTACTTCCGGCGGCAATTTCGGTCCCTGGATGGGGGTCAAAAGTTTCCAATTGACTTGGCGCCCCTTCCATCCAAAGCAAGATTAACGATTTGGCTCGCCCAGATTTCGTTCGCGATTCAGAACGGGCAAGACAATTGGCCAACGGCGTCAACCAAGACATGCCACTTAGTCCCGCAAGTTTCAAAATCGAACGCCGATCAAAATGCTCTCGGCTACCGCAACTGTACTGTTCAGGTTTCATCTTGTTTTACACCCGTGTTTAATGGCTCCAGCGAAATTCAGCACTGTTGATCAGCGTCCAATATAAATCGAGGACGGCCCGACTTTTCTGTCCTCTCGATTTTCCCTCTAATTGAATTGCAAAGTGTTCTTTTTCTTCCGGTTCGGGCCTTCGCGACAGCACCGACAAATAGACTGTTTCGATCGTCGTCTCATCATCGGGGGAAACCGTCGCCAAATGGCTTGGAGAATTCAGTCCATTTTTGACTCTTTCATTCACCATGTTGCCGTTAAGCATCAACAGTCTTTGGGTCACAGTTTCACCTTTGTCTTCGAATTCGTCCTCTCCCGGATCACCAAATCTTCGGACAAAACTGTTTTGCTGACCAAAACCGGTAAGCCGCGTGACAATGTGAGCTGAAAAATCAACGGTGGTCAATTTAGTCGATTGAATCATCGCCCCGGCGACCTGTTGGGGACGCAATTGATTCATCGGAAAAACCGCTCCATGACGAATATATTTTCCGGACACCGCGTCAGGATGAATACTTGATCTTCGAAACGCTTCGCTGTGTGCGATGATCCGGATTAGCCGATGAAGTTTGTATTGGTGAGCAATAAAATCATCAACGAGCAGTTCCAGAGGTTTCGGGAACGGTCCGTCGATCGGAATGTCATCGACTGGTTCAAGATAGGGCTGTCCAAAAAGGATGGCCCAAACCCGATTCACAGTCGCCCGAGCAAAAACTCGGTTGTCTCGATGAGTGACCCAACTGGCAAGGCGGTCGCGAAGAACAGACTCTCCTGAATCAAGCTCGTGATAAAATGGCACCGCAGGTTCGATTTCCGATTCTTCTGTTTGGTTTAACAATCGGTATCGGTAAGGGTCGCTGTTTTCCGCATCACGAATTCCCAAGAACGAATTTTCAACTTGCCCAAAAAATGCAGCTAACGAGTGAAAATCAAGCTGCGTTCCACCCCGCGGATTATCGACCGATCCCAAATTTACGTTTCCAAGAAAATCATCGTGGCACTGCAAACAGTCAATTCGCATTCCCAGAAAAACCCGTGACGTTCGTCCTGCCAACAGGACCGGGTCCGGTTTGGCTTGCTCCTCTTGAGTGATCGTCCGCGTGTAAAAATTGACAGCCGGGGTGTCTGTCCAAAGGCCATCGTTTGTCATAATCCTGCGAGCCAAATTGTCATAACGCACGTTATTTTGAAACTGGTCCGACAGCCAAGACACGAATCGACTTCTGCGAAATATCAAGAAGGGACCATCTTCGACCCCCACCAAAGCACGAGCAAACCGTTCGGCAACATGATTGCTGGTACGACGATCTTCCAGAAGCCTCGATACCCACCAATAGACCTGCTGATCTTCAGGAAGCGATTCCAACATTCGGATCTCTTCCAGCGATGGAATCGTTCCTGCCAAACCCAACCCCAATCTGCGGGCAACGGTGAGGTTGTCCACCAGTTCGGCTGGCTGGATACCGGATGCAATCTGACCCTGACGAAAAGCGGCATCCAAGGTCGCAACGACATTTTCAATATCGGTTTGAACTTCCGAACCAGGACGGAAAGATTCCGGGGGAATGATCCGTTGCTTTGCCATTAGGAATCCGAATAGCGTCAACCCTCCAGCTAGAATCAGGCTGACGAAAAATAGATTCTTGAACCAACCAACTTTTTCCATGAACTCATTTTTCCATGAGAATTGGATTCTTGTAAATTAAATTGAAACAATGGAGGGCTGCAAATGGTTTCCTATTCTGACTGCCAAGCTTACTCAAACATTGTCGTCATGGTTTTGGATTAGTGTCGAATCAACGTGAAAATAGACCGAATCCAAAAAATCTCAATACCAATCGTCGTAACCTTAATCACACCAGACTCTCTCCTACTATGGCTCGAGTACCTCCGGTCGTGGTCGACGTTTCATCACCGGTTGAACCCTCAGTTCAGACTGAGTTCACCGATTCAATGACTGATTTGGCTCCTGAGATCGCTTTGCGAAATGACAGCTTCGAAACCGCAGCCCCTGACTCGCAAAGTCTTTCCGAATCGCAACCGGTGATCCGATCTGAAAATCGCGACGCA
This sequence comes from Planctomycetota bacterium, assembly GCA_039200505.1. Lineage (GTDB taxonomy): Bacteria > Planctomycetota > Planctomycetia > Pirellulales > Pirellulaceae > Mariniblastus. The sequence continues at coordinate 8,065 of JBCCSJ010000199.1, forward strand.
TTGGATCAAAACTCAAGCCTGATTTTTCGTTGCTTGCGACATGTCGGCATCTTTTTGAACCACTTATTCGGAATCGTAAGTGTCGTTTTCCTGTTGGCCGTTGCTACAAATCTGCCCATCATCCAATTGATAAGTTTTGGCTATCTGTTGGAAGTTTCAGGAAGACTGGCAAGGGAACGAAAGTTTCGTGACGCAATGGTGGGACTAAGGAAAGCATCCCGGCTGGGCGGCATCGCCCTGGGCACTTGGCTTTCATTGATGCCCCTCCGATTGTTTTCGGTGCTTTGGCTAGAAGCTTACTTAGTCGATCCGGTCAGTTCACAAACTTCTGGCTTTCGAATCGCGCAGATTATCCTCGTTGCGGTCACCGTGTTGCACGTGGCAACAGCTACGTTGGCCGGTGGGAAATTGCGTTATTTTTTCTGGCCCCTGATCGCACCTGTCTCTTTTGGGCTTCGACTTATAAAACGAATGGTTTCGATCCGAATTTTCAAACCTCTGCTCGATTATTCCGTTGGCTGGGTTGCCCCAAATTTGGTCGATAAAATCTTGCAAATCAAGCCATTGGCCGACTGGTTCGTGCCAGTGATTTTGTGGAATCGAATCCGCCAAGGCAATCTTTATGCCTACGCAAGGGATCAAGTCTGGGACTTTTGCGTCAGTTTAAAACTGCCATATTATTTTATGCTTGGACTAAAGGGATTCGTGGGAACATTTTTATGGATCGTCATGCCGACCACTTTTCTGGTCATAGCAAGTTATGCCGATGGCGGATTGGCAATCGCTGGCGGAGTGTTGGGCACGATCACGGCCATTCCTGTTTTTACGATTCTTCCATTCATGCAGTCTCATTTCGCCAAAGATGGCAAACTGATTCGGTTTTGGGAAATTCGCAAAGTACGGCACAACATCAAAAGAGCACCTTTGGCGCATCTGTTTGCAATTTTCGTTACGATTTTATTGGCCTTGCCTCTGTTCCTACTAAAAATCGAACAGATTCCTGAAGAATTACTTTGGACGTTGAGCCTCGTTTTTGTCATCTTTTCCTGGCCGGCTCGATTGGCGACCGGATGGGCCTATCGTCGTGGAGTCCGCAAGGAAGAATTCTCGCGATGGTGGTTGCGATGGCCTTCAGCGGTGTTGATGCTTCCTGTTGCAGCAAGCTTCGTTCTCGTTTTAACATTGACCCGTTACACGAGCTGGTACGGTGCCTGGAGCTTATTTGAAAATCACGTCTTTCTGTTACCGGCTCCGTTTTGGTTGTAGAACTGCATCCGGGCAATCGACTGATTTCACAAATTGCTGTTGATGCCCCAGGTCGATTAATCTCAACGTAACAAGCGTTCAGGATCTATAGCGAGCATCCGGTTTTTGTCAGTCGGAACCCGCGAGCTTGCGGTTTAAAAAACGCACCCAAAAACTTCCTTCCAGCGGCGACAGTCAATATTTACCGATTAGGAAGAATGGTCTAAAGATTCTTAGTCGAAGGGTCGATCCGATTAATTGGGTGTACCTCCGACCGATTTCAAACGCTAGCATATGACGGCTGGATTCAAAAATGGACTTTCTAACTGGCTTTTCCCTTGTTGTCGCCGGACTCATGGTTGGTTACTTCCTTCGCTATCGAGTTCAAAGCGAAAGTGATCAACGAATCCATAGTCTCAACCTTAAAAATGAAGAACTCGGGACAGCACTGCATCAAACCCGAGACCGTTACAACCAACTGGATGAAAAATATCACCGCCAAAAGGGGCAATTGGCGGTGCTCCAGCAATTATGCGACGACTGGTCAGATAGTCGGGAACGTCTGAAAGAAGAAAGGAGCCGATTGGAACAGGAACTCATTGAAAAATCTCGACTCAATGAGACCCTAGCCGCCGAAAGTCAATCAGAAAAACAAAAACGAATTTCGCTGGAAGATATCAACCACCAGCTAACCCAGCAGCAAATTCAGAAGCTAAAAACGTTAGAAAATGAATGGCTGGGGAAGCACACCCAAATCGAAAAATCGTTACTCAAACAGATCGGGGAACTGGAACAGGCCAATCGAACCAATGCCGACTTGGCCGAAAAATTGGCAGATGCCGAAAACCAGGTGGCTATTCTGACACAGGAATTGTCTGAGAACCAAAACACCGAAACTTCTGCCGAGGTCCTCAGTGAATTGTCGCGGCTTGAGTCGGTCGACGAAAAGCTTGCTGCGAAACAACAAGAACTGTCCGATGCACTCAACAAAATGGATCAACTTCAACAAGAAGTTCTTTTGATTGAACCCCTTCGTACGCAACTTGAATCGACTCAAAACCAACTGAAGGCGAATGAGTCTCAATTAAGTTCTCTGACCTGTCAACGTGACGAAGCCATCAAGGCAGAAAAATCGTCGCTCATCAAAGCCCGCGGTTTTCAACATCGAATTGAGAATCAGGAAACAACAATCCATATTCTGCGGCACAAACATGAGTCTTCGCTAGAAAGTCTAAAAAAAGAGTTGTCAAAACGAGATCAGCTCGAAATGGATTTTGAAAATGCCGAGCGCCAATATCAAGAACAGGTGTCTCGTCTTGCAGCAGAATTGGAATCGAAAGCGGCATCACTCGCGCGAGCAGAATCATCGAATTCCGAATTAGTCGCGTCACATTCTCAATCGCGATCCGAATACGAAGCTGAGTTCGCCAAGAAAGAAACGTTGATCGCCAATCTGAGATCCGATATTGAAACTCGCGATGACGTCATTCTTCGCGCCAGGAATACATGTGAAAGTGC
>JBCCSJ010000200.1:0-10766 GCA_039200505.1 Planctomycetota bacterium
AGTTGACGGACGCGAGATTTATTCAATCGCTCGCCAGCGGAGTAGAAGACATTCGAGAAATGAATTTGCAGATGCAAACATTTTTTCGCGAGTGGTATGAAGCGGATCCAAATGTGGATGCCGATGCCGCATTTGTGGATCAAAGTAACATCGAAATCATGACGCGGCTAAACAAAGAATTGACGGACAAACTGAATGATTCTGAACTCAAGGACCGGTTCCGACAGAACGTAATTTTGATTCGTGATCTGATGAATGAAATAATCAGCAGAGTTAAAATTTCACAGCCGAACATCACGTCAAAAATTAAACCGGAACCTGTACTCCATCCCCGGTTAGATCCTGTTTTCGAAACGTTGAACGTTTAAAGGTTGGCCAGTAGTGGGCTCGACAAAATTGGAAATCAAAATGCACCAAGTACCCCCAAAATCAGATGTCGTCGTATTGGGCGGCGGTCTGGCCGGACTTTCATTTGCACTTCAAATGAAGCAAAAACTGGATGGTTGCCGAATCGTAGTGCTCGAAAAAAGACAGCATCCTGTCCCTGAGGCGGCCCACAAAGTTGGCGAATCTACCGTCGAGGTAGCCGCCCATTATTTTGGAGAGATCCTTGGATTGAAGGAACATATCAAGGAAAAACAGCTTCCTAAACTCGGTTTGAGGTTCTTTTTCCCGTCGTCGGATAATTTACGAATCGAAGAAAGATTGGAGCTGGGCGGCAAACGGTATGCGCCATGTCCGAGCTATCAACTCGATCGCGGGAGATTCGAAAACTACCTTGGTGATTTGTGTCGTGAGCGTGGGATTGAGTTTGTCGACGAAGCCAAAATCAATTCTGTTTCGATTGAAAAATGGGGGCTACATTCAGTGGCCTTCGAACACCACGGAACCAGACAAAAAATAAACGCTCGGTGGGTGATCGATGCCAGCGGAAGAAGAGCTTTCCTAAAGCGAAAACTGAAGCTTGGTAAAGACTCACCACACTCCGCCAGTGCAGCATGGTTTCGGTTCAGTCAACACATCAAAATTGACGATTGGAGTCAGGATTCCAGTTGGGGCCAAGGGCACGAAGGGAAGACCGCTCGATGGTACAGCACCAATCACTTGATGGGCAAAGGTTATTGGGTTTGGCTAATCCCTCTCGCTTCGGGATCCACCAGCATGGGAATTGTCGCGTCTAGCGACGTCCACCCGATGTCTGAATTCAATACGTTTGACCGCGCGTTGAATTGGCTTGAAAAACATGAGCCGCAATGTCACGCAGCCGTCAATCAAAACCTGGATCATCTTCAAGATTTTTGTGCACTGAAAAATTATTCGACCGAATGCGATCAGGTTTTTTCAGCCAACCGCTGGGGTATCACAGGTGAAGCTGGGTTCTTTCACGATCCATTTTATTCTCCAGGAAGTGATTTTATTGCTTTTGCCAATACATTTCTAACCGATCTGATTTGGCGAGACATGACGTGGCGAGGGCATCGAATTCGGGCCTATTCTTATGACAAAATTTTTAAACGGTTTTACTACGGTACACTTTCAGCCTATCAGGATCAGTATCAGATGTTTGGCAATCCAGTTGTCATGCCAGTCAAGATTTTGTGGGACTATCTGGTCTATTGGTCAATCACCGGCTTTATTTTTTTCCACGGCCGGATGTGTCATCAAACGATGTACATGAGAAATCTTGGTCGGTTGAAACGACTTGGCCAGGTCAACCATTACATGCAAGAATTTTTCAGGCGGTGGCATGCAGAGACTGAAGGGCAACCGGTCCAGGGTTATGTCAATATATCGACCATGGACGTGATCCGAAAAATGAATTCCCGCCTCAAACTCGATTTGTCAGGTAAAGAATTCTTCGACCGGTTTGAACTTAATTTGCAGCAGTTGGAAACCTTGGCCTGCGAGATTGTTGAAACCAGCGGATTGAAAACGGAAACTCTTCCATTTCAAAAGTCCGAATCTTCTGAGATTGAGCAAAATGCTTTTCAGGCGATTTTTGACAGTCAAAAAGTGTTGCAGTCCATCTGATTTGGCAATCGCGAAGATTTGATAGAACCAGTGAATCCTTTGGATCGCGGAGGCATTTTTCTAAAAAGATTCGCCCAATTATTTATTTCGTCCGTGTTGCAATCTAATCAAGGTAGTGCTGAATTCGGCTCAGCACTTCGGCCTTCATTTTGGGAGGCTTGGGCGGAAAGTACTTCGTGTAGTAGCTGGGAAAATGATACCATGCCAATTGACGAGCTCTCCATAACATCAAATGCTCGTGGAGCGCGTGGGCCAACTCGACATGCGACGTAAATAAATTGTTTAACTCGCCGGGGTCATCTTCAAGATCGTAAAGCTCGCCTTTCTGATCAAGTTTGTCCCACATATATTTCCACCGTCCAGCCCATTGAACGGTTTCACCTTCAGCTAAAGGGCTGCAGATATGGCCAAACAAAAACCTGTTTTTCAATTCTGGCCGTTGAGGGCTTAGTGCGTCGATTCCCTGAAAATTAGGATGAGCACTGACACCGATGCGATGAAATAGTGTTGGCAATAGGTCTACGTGTTCGATCGGGTAATCCTCAACACCGGGAGAAAACCAACCTGGTCCATACATCACCGCTCCGATTTGAATTCCGGCATTGTAAGGTTTCTTGGCGTGGCAGACTTGTCCGTTTTCGTGAAACGCTTCGCCATTTTCTCCAACGATGACAAAAATGGTATCTTGCATCAAATTCAGATCCTCTAACTGAGCGACTAGCTTTCCGATTTGCTTATCAATCTCATGAAGGCTATTCAAGTATGCGTTACGTACTGTTTCAGTATGGATGGGATCGTAGTTGGTAAAAAAGACATCTGGCGCGAGTTGATAGGGTTTGAACGGTCTTGGGATTTCATCGCTCATTGCGTATGGAAAATGCGAGTTTTGAAGATTCATGTTGAGTAAGAAGGGGCGCCCCTTTTGGGCAACAGAACGAATCCATTGGCATGCACGATCGGCTGTGTAAGAATCGGGAAACTTACCAGCTTTTAAATTGCCGGCTTTCAATGCCAGATAAAAGCCAACGTCCTGGGAAGCTGTTTCAGCAAACACTGCTTGGTCGTCGCATTTTTCTGGATGGTAAAACAGGTCAAGATTTGGAGAGTCCAGAAAATATTCCATCTGCCCCCACATTTCATTCTGCGATGAAATGATCGCAGTCGAATATCCGATGTGCTTCAAACAATCGTAAGACAGTCTTTTGGGCCACGGATCATCTTTGCGGTAGTAATGGTGAAATTGAGTCCGAAGGGGATAAAGCGATGAAACAATGCATGGATCTGCATAATCGGAATGGGTCGCTTGGGCGAATGCGTTTTTCCACTCAAGGCCTTTTCGAGCCATCCGATTTAGGTGAGGCATGACTTCGATTCCCTGGTGAACCCGGTGAATCACGTCGTTTCTGAGTGATTCTACCTGGATCACGATGATGGAAGGATATGGTTTCCCATTGACCGAAGTACCGCGAGGAGCAAATGCCATGTTTTGAAAGTCGGCATTTGAGGATCGAATATCAGTCTTGGCTACGGCTCGTTCCCAGTCTTCGTTGAGAGGAATTAGTTCACGATGGTCTAGAACTGGCTCAATCGCTTCGCCGTACATTGAGTCTTTAAAGCTGGTGATAAAAGTGAGCGCGGGATTCATTGACTGACTAAGATGAATTAACTCGGTAAAGACTCGCGCGCGATTTGAATCCGCGAGAGAAAATTGGTAGCTACAAAAACAGAGTGCAAAACAAGCCAGCCACAACCGGTTTAACAACACTGGTTTTTGGGCGTTGGGATGAGCAACGTGGCTAAATTTGGTAATTAAAAAATAAAAGCCCAGCGTGACCGCAATGAACGTTGAAATGCCGTAAAAAAATTGATGGGGTTCTGCTTCTACCAAATAGACCCACAAGTCTCCAGAATTCGTGACGGTAAATCGAAGAACTTCCCAGCTGGCAAATCTTGACGTTTGAAGAAAAATTCCCCAACTGATCGCGTATAGCATGACGGCGATGACCAATAACAGGATGGGTCCTAACGAAAAGATAAACTTAGACTGCAATGACTGATTTTTTTTGCAGCCAGAAACAATCCATCTGGAAACTCGATTCAGCGCTAAACCAACGAACGTCCAGAATGTTACGATAAATGATATCGCCAATAGAATGGTTCGTGGTGAACTGTTCCAAATCGATTGCTGAGTGGTCGCTGTGGCAACCACTTCAAAACCAATGCCTCCAAGAATGACGGCCAGAATCCAATTATTGGGAATGCAATTCCAAAGGTAGCCGATAGCATTTGTCGGGCGGATGTCGGCGCCACGGTCTGGTAAACTTTTAGAAAAATTGCCCGCGTTCGTGCACGAAACTTCCATATCATCCTCGAATTGAAACCCCGATCAAACGCCAAACCGGATGTCAGGTGGTGCTGGATGCGCCATGAGGCGTTGGATTTTTGAAACATGCAATCTGCCAGCGAGGAATGCGTCTATTCCGGGGTAAATTGGTTAAAAGCGATTTCAGTTGGTGTAAATTGAACGACTATTAACGGTAATGAGAAGCGTAACGATTTTCGGACGATGGATTTGGGAATCGAATGATGCGTGGCCAAACTTTGTTTCACATTCAGATGCGGCCAGATTTAGGAATCAACTGTGGATAATACAAATCAAAAACCTTGGTATAAGGATGGATTGAAATTTTCGTGTTCTGGGTGCGGCGATTGTTGTACGGGCGCACCAGGTTTCGTTTGGGTGAATTCCGAAGAGATCGCCGATTTAGCCCAGCACCTTGGGATGGATGTAGAGTCTTTTGAAGACACTTACACTCGAAAAATCGGTGCCAGACGTAGCTTGCGAGAATTTCCCAATGGCGATTGTGTCTTCTTCGACGAACAGTCACGGCACTGCGAAGTTTATGAGTCTCGTCCTATCCAGTGTCGCACTTGGCCATTTTGGGAAAGCAATCTCAGAACCGTGGATGACTGGAAGAGGACATGCGAAGAATGTCCTGGTAGCGGGACGGGAAGATTGGTGCAACTTGAAGAAATTGAGGACCGACGCTTGCAATTCAAGCTTTAGGTTCATGAATTTTGAGTATTTGCCTATTTCGCCGCTTCGACTAAATATCTGTTTGGGGTTAGCCTTGTCACTGAGTGCCGATCTGAAATCCTCTTTTCAAAATTGGGTTCCCGCTATCCCATTCGCAATTTAAGAGATTAAACTGCGTGGGTTCGAATTCCCAACAAGCAAGAGAGTGTGCCGTGGCCAAAACTAAGATTGAACCGTTTGTCGTCAAGCTCGGAAGCAAAGTCAAAATTGAGAAGATTCCGACCGATCTTGCGAACACCGGTTTCGACAAAAAAATGGCTTATGAAGAAATCGAGGATAACGTCGAATTGATGGCCGATCTTGCCAAAAAACTATATGCCGAAAATCGACGTTCGATTTTATTGGTGCTTCAGGGAATGGATACCGCTGGAAAAGACGGGACGATTCGATCGGTGATGCGAGGTATGAATCCTAGTAGTTGCCAAGTATCTTCGTTCAAAAAGCCGACGGAAGAAGAATTGGACCATGATTTTCTTTGGCGTATTCACAAGGTCGTTCCCAGAAGGGGAAACATCGGAATTTTTAATCGGTCCCATTATGAAGACGTATTAATCGTCCGTGTTCACTCGCTGGTTCCCGAAAAAAGATGGAAGAAAAGATTCCAATTGATCAATCAATTCGAGGAATTACTCGAAGAAACTGACACGACGATCGTGAAATGTTTTTTGCATATTTCCAAAGAAACCCAGCGGGAACGGCTACAAGCACGTATCGACGACATGCGAAAACACTGGAAGTTTAACTTGGGTGATTTAGACGAGCGTAAATTGTGGGACCAATACCAGGAAGCTTACGAAGCAGTCCTCGAAGAATGCTCGACCAATTACGCTCCCTGGCATGTGATCCCTTCGGATCGAAAATGGATGCGAAATTTGTGTGTTAGTCGACTTCTGTTGCAGACGCTTCAAAAGATGGATCCAAAATATCCTGATCCCGAGGGCGACTACACAGGGATTGTCGTTGAGTAAGATAATTTGGATTGATGGCGATACGACGTGAATCGGTTGTCTGTGAAAACCGATTGTGGATCTTCACTTGCCCGATCGTCTATCCCTTTGATTTGGGTTGTGCGGAATCCTTCTTCTTTTGCTCCTTCTTTTCCGGTTCCTCACGGCTATCCAATGTTCCAGCATCAAATTTGGCTAACCAAGGATCTAACTGAGGGTGCTTTTGATGAGCTGTTTGTTTGGATTGGATTAGATTTGCAAAATGCAGAAGTCTCTCGTCGCCATTCAGGTGACCGGTAATCTCCATATATAAAGGTCTTTGTCCACCGGATTGTAGATAATTGTAGCCCACCGGTAATACCGCACATGGATGACCGGTATAGTTGGTATGGACAAGATCCCGCATATTGACCAGGAAATCAATCTTGTCCATCAGTTTTTCAAATTCATCCATGAGTAGGGATCGAGCCCGTTGGATTTTCACATAATCGACAGCAGAAATGTACTGGGCGTTTCGAAACGAAACCGGCCACGAATTCCACCCTTCCGTTTCACCAGCTCGAAGCAAATCATCGAACACGGATGCTGCTTCGACGTCGATGATATTAAAAAACGGACGTAACGGAATTTCTCGGGGTAAGTTAAGCGGGACAAGTTCGCATCCCAATGATTTCAACAGTGCCAGATCCTCGCGCTCGTCGTCAGGTTTTCTACGGCTTTTGGCGTATCCAATTTTGAGGCCGTCGAGATCTTGTTTTGATGGCCAGTTGAATGCAAAATTTCTAGCTGTGGGATCTTTTCCATCTGCACCGTGAATCGCATCAAATACAAGGGCGCAATCTTCAATTGAGCGGCATATCGGTCCGATTTTATCCATCGACCACGAAAGTGGCATGCATCCGTCTCGACTGACGCGACCGAAAGTGGGACGAAGGGATGATGCTCCACAGCGAATTGAAGGTGAAAGAATGCTGCCCAGCGTTTCTGATCCTAGCGTAAAAGCGACCAATCCAGCCACTACCGAAGAAGCCGATCCAGCGGACGAACCACTGGATCCCTGCACCGGATTCCATGGATTTCGAGTCATTCCTTCGAACCATTGGTCTCCCATGGCTAAAGCACCGAGGGAAAGTTTAGCGCAAAGCACGGCTCCAGCCTGTTCCAGACGTTCTGCAACCGTTGCGTTGTAATCGAAGACTTGTTCCTTGTGATACGGAATGCCCCATGTGGTGGGGACGTCAGCGACCGCGATCAGATCTTTCGCCCCCCACGGAATTCCATGCAACGGCCCGCGATAGTTGCCAGATGCGATCTCAAGGTCTGCTTTTTTTGCCTGTTCGAGTGCCTGCATTTCCATCAGTGTCACAACGCAGCGAAGCATCCCGGAATATTTTTTTAGCCTGCCCAGATAGATCTTGGTCAACCGAACGCTGGTTAACTTTTGGGCGCGAATGAGCCCCGCAAGTTGGTGGACGGGTAAAAAAGCGATTTTTTCGTCCGATTGAGGCAGTTCAACCGGTCGCGGCACCACCGGAACTGCAGTTCGTTCTAACGAATCGATAGACGATTGGTTCGCAGTTGGCGTAAAATGCACAGCCATCGGAACGGTGTACGGCAATTTGACTTTAGACCGAAAATCAGCAAGGCTTTGATTGGTTTGATTTACCGATCGGAGAATTTCTTCTCTCTGCTCATCGGTCAATTGAAGATCCGAAACCCATTCCGCCTGTTTAATTTGATCTACGGTTAATTCTTTGTCTTGAGCAAGACTAGCGGTTATCGATCGATGGAAAACAGCAGTCCCAATTCCCGTGGCGGCCAACGATTGCAACAATGCTCGACGATTCAACATAAATTCAACACCAAAAACGTACTCGACAAATTGGCAATATAACCAACATCGAAAGCCGTTGCTTGGACGCGAATAAAAATCAGCCTATTCGTAACCCGATAACGCACCAAAACCATGTTTGGAATTCTGAAATCGAGGATAGCCAATTTCCGTAAACCTTATACTTTTAGCTGACTTTCCTGCTGTTTTGAATTCCTTTTGGCTTTCTTCGGTCTTTCTTAAGTTAAAAACTAAGAACTGCGTGCCGTTGGATATGTCAAAGCTTGGAAAGTGATGTCTGAAATAAAAAGCCAATTTGAATCGTTATTACGATCGAGAACGCAAAGCTTTTTTGAGGTCCAAAACAGGAAAATTCTAACCAGCTTTGAGAAACTGCATCAACAGAAGAAACTTATTTTTCCAGGCTCTTTTAATCCAATTTCGCCGGCCCATCGGCAGATGGCTATGATGGCAACGGAAAAAACTCAACTGCCATTGTGGTTCGAGATAAGCATTCAAAATGTAGAGAAACCACCCATCCAATTTCCATCTTTGATAAATCGTCTTTCAGAAGATTTTGGCGGACACGGAATTCTGATTTCTAATGCCCCTACGTTTGAATTAAAACTGGAACTGTATCGCCCTCTCCATTTCGTTGTAGGAGCCGACACCCTTTTAAGGATAAACGACCTTCGTTTTTACGATGATGCAAAACACTTCCGCCATGTGATCCAGAAGCTATCAGATTCCCAAGCCAACTTTATCGTGTTCGAAAGGCGGATGAATGGCGAAAGACTTCGGCTGCGGAATGCTATTCAACCGGCTCTGGATGAACTATGCCAATTCATTCCAATTGAAAATTTTGACATGCCGATCTCATCAACTGAAATACGGCGACAACGTGGACTCGAATAAAGTCGAATTCAATGAAGCATTGATTTGCTTAAAAATCTGGTTGAATTGATTCGGAAAAAATTCAAGTTGATGTCGATAGATCGAACTGGCCGGCGCGAATTCGATGGACGAATATTAACGATGGCTTCGCCGACGCCTCATGCCAAAAATCAAAGCTAATAAACTGGTAACCACTAGAGAGTTAGGTTCTGGCACAGCTGAGGTTCCGAGGCCACCGCTTACGGTGTCTCCGACCAAGCGAAAGTTGGAATTGAATGAATTGAAAGAACCTTGTGCTGCAAACAGTTCGACGGCAGCAGTTCCACCTCGTTCGAAGAATACAAAGTCGAGGTCATACAAACCCTCCCCCAGGTTGACTGTAGCGAAACGATCCTGAGCTGCGTGCAGCGAATCATCAACGATGATGTCGGAACCGCCGATTCGAAGTCGCGAGCCATCGTCACTGTTGACCCCAAAAGTCCAAACGCCAGAAGCTGGGATATAAACTTGCCCGATCGCCTGGATCGCAAAATCGTCGTCGTCGACACCGATAAAGTTGTTTGGAAATGGATTGTCGGATGTGAAGTGCCCTACGGTAGAGCCTCGGTCAACGTCCCGGAAATTTATCACCGACATCTTGAGCGTGGATTCCGATTCGATTCCGAATCCTGCCAACAGAGCATCCGCATCGGCAAGACTGTCGATCCTACCGGTGGAATGGACATCCCTGACAACAAGATCGCTGTAACTTGAATTGCTAAAAGCAAAGCCGACTAACAGGCTGACTTTAAGGAAGAAGATGGAGTGAGGGTGCATGGGAGACCTGAAAGGTGCGAGGAAGGAAAAGAGGGGGGCAGTCCAAAACTCTAGGTCTTGGCTAACGGGATTTCCCTCTCACCTCAGGTCACTTGGGCAAGGTTTCTAATTACCAGCCAGTAAACTCCTAGCAATTGTTACAATCCGAATCCCGCCACACATTCCATGCATTGATTCACCCATTGAGAGATGGGGAGTAGCTCCAAGGTTGTTTAATCTTCAGCTCATTTTGATTTACCGAGCTGCCGGTATTTTTGCTGGTACTTCTTGTAAAGCCTTAGGTGGCGATTTGAAAGATCTACCTTCCTACCTTCAATGAAAGCCATCTCGGTTTGTGTTGTCGTTTCCAGAGGGTCACCGGTGGTTACGATCAGCGAGGCGTCTTTTCCAATTTCAAGCGATCCAATACGGTCGTCAACTCCTAAAATTTGGGCCGGATAGAGCGTCACAGCCTTCAGGGCTTCTTCTTTGGGCAGTCCAAATCCAACCGCCATGGCAGCGTGGTAAGGCAAGGTACGGGTATTCCACGTTTCACTTTTGTCCGTCGACGAAATACAAAATCGAATGCCAGATTTTCGTAGACGCTCTGGCAATGAATAAGCCGCATCATACGCGTCGCCTCGCCGTCGTGGTGTCCGGTGCGTGGCGGAGACGATCACTGGGATATCGTATTTTTTTAACAGATTGTCACACTTAACAGCATCGTAACCGCCAAGGATAATCATTTTGATTTTCTGCTCAACAGCGAAAGCGATTGCCGATTGAATATCGGAAGCTCGGTCTGCCCTCACCATAACTGGCAAACTACCGTCCAGTACTGAGCCCATCGCGTTCAATCGAGAATCGTAGGCCTGAGTCGAATTCTTGCTGTTTATAGCGGCATGATACAGTCTGGCGTCTTCGAAAGTCTTTCGAAGCAATTGCAAATTTTTTGCTTGTCGTTTTTTGGTTTCGTTGATCTCTTTTTCGTCCATCCTGGCACGCTGTCTCGGTGATATAAACTGGGATGGCCAGTTGATCTGCATCGAAGCTTCGTCCTTCAACGACATTTCCTCGTAAGTCCAGCCGTCAAGATTCAAGATGGCTGACTTGCCACTAATGATTCCTCCAGTAGGTGCGGTCAGTGCGAATAGTACACCATTTGCCCGAG
>JBCCSJ010000201.1:0-10751 GCA_039200505.1 Planctomycetota bacterium
GAAAAAAACTTCAGTTGGTGGAAGCTCACGGAAAGCATCTGTTTTATTCGTTCGGTCCTAAAACACCCAGTAAACAAACCCGTGTACACATTCATCTGGGGCTCTACGGAAAATTTCGGCGTCACAAAAATCCTCCGCCGGAACCTCGAGGTGCTGTGCGAGTCCGAATGATCGGCAAGGACAAAGCTTTTGATCTCAATGGGCCGAATTGCTGTGAGATTTTAAGTCCAGAAAAATCGAAGAAACTTCTGGGTCGACTTGGTCAGGATCCACTCCGCGATGACGCCGACCCCGAAATCGTTTGGAATCGTATCCATAAAAGCCGAGCGGCCATTGGAACCCTGTTGCTCAACCAGGGTATCATCGCGGGCATTGGGAATGTCTATCGCGCCGACATTTTGTTCTTGTTAAAAATCCATCCAGAACGAGCCGGAAACAGCATCAGCCGAGAAAGCTTTGATCAGCTTTGGGACCTCACAGTATCTTTGTTAAACATTGGCGTAAAATACAACCGGATCATTACCGCCGATCGAGATCGCGTCAACAAAACACCAAGCCGGATGAATGCGAGGGAACGTTTGGTTTGTTATAAAAAGACACGCTGCGTTGATTGTGGAGCTCGAATCCGAAAGTGGGATTTAGGAGCCCGCACCATGTACGCCTGCGAAAAGTGTCAAAAGTAATCTTCCTTCGATTTCGGATGCTTTAGGGCCTGAATCGAATACCAGCAAGAAACAAGACTCATGGAAACGAATGACTCGTTTCATAACTCTCTATATCGGATTGGCTGTCCAGTCTGGTCCTGCCCCCACTGGAAGGGTTCCGTTTATAGTCATCGAGCCCCCAAAGATCGTTGGCTACGTCAATATTCTCAAATCTTCGGCGCGGTAGAGGGCAACAGTACGTTTTACGGAATACCCCGAATCGAAACGTTTGAGCGATGGGCTGAACAAACAGTCCCCGGATTTCGGTTTTGCCTGAAATTTCCTCGCATCATTTCTCATGAAAAAGAATTGATGCATGTCGAGCATGAACTTGGGCTATTTCTTCAGGGTGTCGAAGTATTGGCTCGTGGCGAAAGATTGGGGCCTACATTTTTGCAACTTGGTCCTTCGTTTGGTCCATCCAAGTTTGACCGGCTGGCGTTCTTTCTGAAAAGTCTACCAACCGAATACGATTTTGCTGTCGAAGTTCGACACCTTGACTGGTTTCGCGAACCGGCTGAATCAAAACTAAACGAACTGCTGATTCAACTTGCGATGGAACGAGTCATTTTCGATTCGCGGCCGCTTTTTTCTGAACTACCCGAAGACGAAATCGAACGTGCATCTCAAAGTCGGAAACCAAAGAGTCCTGTGAACAAAATCGTGACTGGCAACCAACCGATGCTTCGGCTTGTAGGACGAAACAAAGTTTCCAAAACCGCACCATGGGTGGAAGAATGGGTACCCATTATTGCCCAGTGGATTCGAGAAGGACGTCATCCGATCGTATTCACTCATGCCCCCGACGATCGCTACGCGCCCCAATTCGCATTTGAGTTTCACAACCGTTTATCCATCGAATTGGATGAAATCTTTGCGGTTGAAGAATTCCCGCACACCGCTGCGGTCCAAGGCGAGTTGTTCTGATCCAGAGCCTGCCTGCCGTGGTTAGGTAAGACTTGACCGGGATTTCACGGCTGAAATGATCTTTGGAAAATCATATCAGGAGTTTTTGAAACGATTTTATGGATTACGCTCATCCATTCGTATTCTCAATATCGATGACATATTTCCCAAACTGGGGCGAATTGGCCATGGCCGAAAGAGCCTCGTTAGTCGATTCCAAAGGTACGACTTGATCGATCAACGGTTTCACATTTTGATTGGCAATCAATTCCAACATGTTTTTGAAATCGTCGGGTGAACCCATGGTGGATCCATGGATCGTTAACTGTTTCCAAAACACTTTAAACAGATCCAATTTCTCGGGAGGGCCTGTCGTGGCCCCGTAGTTTACGATTCGGCCTCCCGGATTGGCCAAGGTTATCAAGTTGTCGTATCCTTTTCCCCCTGCACTATCCACGATCACGTCAAATCCTTCGGCGTCCTGTTTCGCTTTTTGAGTCCACTGAGGATCCGTATAAAGAAAGCCCGATTTTGCTTTAAGATCGATCGCTTTTTCGATCTTTTGTTCCGAAGACGACGTGACCCAAACATCGGCCCCCAAGGCGACGGCAAACTGAAGCACAAACGTCGCGACACCTCCACCAATTCCCGACACCAAAACTCGTTCCCCTTTGTTTAGTCCGGCCTGCGTTATCAAAGCTCGATACGCCGTGACGCCCGCCAACGGGATCGCGGCCGATTGCTGCCAACTTAGCGTATCTGGTTTTGAGTACAGATTTTCAACCGGAACAACCACCTGAGACGCGAGGGTCCCGTTAAGAGGAAGTCCGAGAATTTGAAAATCGTATGCCTGGCACCTGGGATCTGACCCCCAACCAATGCCAGGATTCATGATCACTTCTCGGCCCATCCAATCGGAATCTACACCCTCACCAAGGCCTTGAACGACTCCAGCACCATCGGAACCGAGCACGACCGGGGGTTCAATGCCAGGGTACAAACCTTGCGTGATCCAGTAGTCGCGGCGATTCAAGGACGCGTATTTCAGGGCAACAACAACTTCTCCTTTGCCGGGGGAAAGTGGCTTTTGATCGCAAAGCTCAAGGGGTTTCTTCACGGCGACAAGTGTCTGGCATTTCATAAGATCGTCAATAAGTGTGAGAATTTCTGTTTCGGTTTTGGCTTTATTGTAGCGTTGCATCCGGACGACGGTTGGCAGCCAACTTTTGAATCAGGCCGATGCTGGCAATTTGCAAAAGCGACCGCCCATCGTTTGTAGGAATTGCTGCTTGCACGTTGTCAAATTTACCTGACCATTCAAAAAATGTTTTTGATTTTGCCACCGTAACCTCTGGCATGAATTATGCGTCAGCCCGCGAAAACGCATTTGCGTTTTGGGAGTTTCATTTTTCAGGAGCGGTCGCACATGACCGATCAAGCGATGAGAAAAGGAAGAACGACACGGCCACGCATGCAACGAGTATCCGGTTTTGAAAGGATGGAAGACCGACGGTTACTTGCATCCGACTTGGTGGCAGCGGCCAGCATGGAAATGCCAGTAGAAACCGATCCGGTACCCTGCATGATGGCAACCACTGAATACCCCCAGGAGTCGGTAGAGTCGCAGTTGAACGTAGAAGACGGACTTGAATGGACGGATGAATCCGCCGGACCGGTGGATTCAACCACGGATGTTGCCAGTGGCGAAGATGAAAAGGTTGCTGAGGATTTGGGTCAAGCCGATCCCGATCCAGCCGTCTTTGATTTGAGTGACTCCATGGATGGATTTTTCGGATCGTTGAACGCGGAAAATCCAACCCAATCCATCCAATTCACTGCACCTAGTGATGGCATAATCGACATTGTGGTGGCATCCTCATTCGGGGACGCAGAAACTATCATCTCGTTGACTGACGGCGACGGAAACATCATGGATTCGACTGTCGAGGGACTCGGCGGGTTCAATAAGTTGACCTTTGAAGCGGCCGAAGGCGAAAGCTATCAACTGCAAATCAGTTCTAGCGATCCTAACCCATCGGGCCAGTTCCAGGTGACTGTCGGAATCGATGCTTTCGAAGACGAGCATGCCAATCAAATGGGTAGTCAGTCAACCGAGATCAATCTTGAAGATGGAACCGCTGAACTGGAGGGCCGATTTGAAGACGTGGGAGACACCGACACATTTCGGTTTACCGCTCAACAAGACGGGGAGGTCCTCCTGACGTTAAACGAAACGGTTGATAATGCACGCGTAGGGTTGGATCTAGTTGTCCAAAATGCATCGGGCAGCACAATTGCCGATGGTTCCACTAACCAATCGTTGGTCGTGTCTTTTGATGTGGAATCGGGCAATGAGTATTTCCTGGCAGTCACCGGTGACGCCAAAGGGACCTATTCGGTTGGGTTCGAATTGAATGCATCCGAAGTCTCCGAACCTGTCGAACCAGCAGGCTCTGAACTGCCCGTGGAAGTCATTGGTGAAGCGGACAACGATCTTGAATGCGTTACTGATTCTCCAGCCGATGCGACAGACGAACCAGATGCACTCAATAATGGGATCGCAGAGCCAGATTTGTCTGCGGAAAATCTGGGGGATGTGGATTCCGCGGTTGAAATTGAGATCGATGCCGAAGGTGAAACTGAGGTCGATGTTGAGATCATCGACGAAATTGCTTCCGACCAGGGCGAACCGGGACCAGTGGCCGCAGACGACTCAATAGATGAGGGAATCGATGCCATTGAAGCACCTGAACTGGTTGCCAGCGAGGAAAACGAGATCGTTGCCGACTCTGATGAGTTCACCAACGTGGAAGTCACCGATCCGTCCGAGACCGGTGAATCTGATTCGGTTTCAAACGAAAATGAACCTGAACTTATTGCCGAAGATGATTCATCCATTGCTGGACTGACTGTTACCGACGAGATTGCAGTTCCCATTACAATCGAAAACTCTGAAGGCATTGTCGATGATGACGAGAATCTGGGTGAACTCGACAACGAGCCAGCGGACCTTGTCGAACTTGACGAAAGCTCTAGCGAACTGATCGATTGCGATTTCAACTTCGCCAATGAAGCGGAAATCAGCGAACTCGACCGTTTCTTTGCAACTATCGGAGAAAACAGCGATTCGGAAACAGGGGAAACTCGATTCGACCAAGGGCCAAGATTTTTTGGTTTTCGAGGAACCGGTTTCCTGAGATTCTAATCCTGAATTTCGAGTGACAACCGAACGACATCGGTTTGATAAGCTCGTTCGAGAACAGGACGTTCTCAAAGCGAGTTTTATTCTTCGTTATCTTTTTCTGCTGAGGCACGAATCTGCTTCAAATTCGTCTTGGCAAACCTGGACAGCAGATCATCTAACTGAAATAACACCGCATTACCCGATTTTGCCGTCAGCAACGGGCCATCCAATTCTAACAAAACGTGAAAGCAATAGTGTTTTTCGGCACTCGATGACTTTTTCAAGTCAATCTTTGTTTTTAGTCTTTTACCTTGAGCAATCAGCGGGGCCAATTTGGATTCATAATAGGCTCCTGACTTTTTCAGCACGATTTGGCTTGGCTTTCCATTGGCCGTCACGACTCTGGCCTCGATTGGCACTTCCACCCGTGCTGTCGAATCAGCGATTTTTGCCAATTCAGATTCAGAATAAACCGATGCTTGGGTCAAATAAATTTCGCCATCCTCGCTGATTTCAAGAAATAGCGTCCCGGTATTTTTCAACGTCTTTTGAAGCCGTGCATTGCATTCGGCCGCGGCACCAAACAGTTCGACCAAAAACTCGTATGCCTGATCCCCTTTTTTCTGATATTCAACCGTCTTGGCATAGGTCAACATTGCCCCTCGACGTTTTTTTAGCTTAAACATGTCGACTACGAGCCAACCATGCTTGGTCCGGCTGAATAGCGCATTCATGGTTGCCAGTTGATCGTCCGCTGTTCGAGCACATCCAATTTTGTTGTTCTCTTTTTTTATCAACCACGGCTTCAAGGTTTGGGTAATTTTTCGTTTCCAGTGGTTGGGCCCGATCTGTTGATTTGAATCATCGTCATCAAGTTCTTCCAGATCATCATCGTCGTCGTCATCCAGAAAAAATTCATCCTCGCCGACCTGTTCATAGTTGGTCTTGGCAAACTGATCGGAAACTATCAGCCGATGCCGCGATGGCGTTTCAAGTAACGGATTGTTGGGATCGGTGGTCGATACAAGACCATCCTTATTGATTGCGTAGGGACGAAATGCGGACTTCGCTTCCGAGCAAGCTTCATCCAGTTTTTCATTTTTATCCTCAAACCAAAGGAGCCTTTTCAATGCGAGTTGAGGGTATCTTTTATCTCGTGCGATCTTTTGGACTAAACGTTGGACATCGGCGGGTAGATCATGAATCTCGGCCATGACTCCGCGAATCGCGGGGGGATAATCTTCTTTCCCTTCGACCCAAAAATCGAGCGATCGCTCCAGTCGTTGGACAACTTCGTCAGGATTGGGATCGTCTGAATTTTTTTCTTCGAAGAAATCGAATGCGGACATGGTAAAAAATCTGGCTGGAAGAAAGGGGCTGGAAACCTTGAAGTCGAGTGGTTTTTCAAAGTTGAATTGAGCCGTTCGTGGAATATGGATGAATCCAGAATTTCGAGCTGAACGAAGAACTGCAAACGATTCAATTCGGGTTTGATAGACCAGTAATCTAGTTTAATCCAACTCGATAGCTAAATTCTATTCAAGCTAGGCTCAGACAAACTTTTCAAACGACCACCTCGGAAACAGCATCAAAATCGGATTCTCTGGCAGGGTAAAAAGATGTGAAAAACCAGCATCAACTTGTAGATGACCTGTCGAGCAGTCCGTATTGATTGATAAGAGAGCCAGGTAAACTTGACTTACTTGATTGGAAAACTCTGTCCCATTTGATTTAAAAAAACGAGTACCGGTCACCAGGCTGGGCTTCGCCTTACGCCTTTTCCCAAAAGACAATCCACCTGCTCAGGTCTAACGACTCTGGTCCCAGTCATTTAAGCAACCGGGTCGTAGATCTGATCTAGCCACTTCGATTTTTCGAGGTGGCTATTTTTGTTACCCAGTCTGTCCACTTTCTCGGCCACTGCGGCTTTTGAATTCGCTTAGGTAGCCTACAATTTGAATGAATCTGGTCAGCGGGTGAACGAACTTCATTGACGTCGTGATCTTGTGCCCTTTTTATTCAATCCTTCATCGATAGGCTCCCATGAAAAATAGGCACTTTCTGGTGGTTGCAATTCTTTGGTTGCAATTTTCGCCGGTCAATTCTGTAACTGCTCAAAACTGGAACGGATTTCGAGGCAGCCAAGGCATCGGACAAGTTCAAACGATCAATGGCGTTTTGAAAACTCAATCCGACGTGAACCTGCAAACCCGGTGGAAACGAAAATTGGGTAGTGGGTATTCCAGCGTTGTCGTATCGGGAACCGACTTGATCACCATGTATACCGATGGCAACCACGACATCGTTATCTGCATGGATGCCAAGGATGGATCGACTCGATGGGAAACGAAAACCGGGCCGATGTTTCCGGGCCTTAACGGATCGTTTGATGGCCCGCTTTCGACACCACTCATTTACGAGAGCAAGGTTTACGCGATGTCGGCAACGGGAACTTTGTTTTGCCTTGACATTGATGATGGCGAAATCATTTGGACTTATGATTTGGTAGAACAAGATCAAGCAGTCCGACCTTTGTACGGTTTTGTTACTTCACCGATCTTGTCAGGATCTGTCATTGTTGTTCAGACCGGCGTTAAAAACAAATCCGTTTACGGATTCAACGCGACATCGGGCGAAATCGTTTGGACAGCCGGCGATGACAGAATCGATTCGCAAACACCAGTCCGAATAAGCATTGAAAATCAAGATTTGATTCTGGCGTCTGGTGGCAAGAATTTATTGGGGATCGACCCATCTGACGGAAAGATCCTATTTTCGATCGAACACAACGGAGGCAATGGTACGGCAGTTTCGCCCGTTCCCATCGGCAACGATCGATTCCTTTTAACAATTGATGATCAATATTCAAAAGCATTTACTGTTCGCCAAGTAGGCGATGGCCAACTGGTGGCGTCAGAAGATTGGCAAACGCGTTCCATCAAAAACACTTACAACGTTCCGGTACTTTCAGGAGATGGCGTATTCGCTTTTTCGACTCGTATCCTGACCTGTGTTGATCCGGCAACTGGCAAAGCACTTTGGAAAAGCAGAAAACCGGGCGACGGTTTTTTGATAGCGGTTGACGGGCACCTCATCATTACGACCAAAACGGGATCTATCCATCTCGCAACCGCTTCGGTCGAAGGATATCGTGAGAAATCGAAATTGAAACTGTTCGCAGATCTGGTTTGGTCCATCCCGGCTTACCATGACGACTCAATATTTGTCCGCAGCATGGAAGAAATTGCTCGTGTTGATTTGGTTGGCAAACCCAAAATTGCAATCAACAACAAATTATCACTGCCCATGGGAAACCAATTCGCCGAATTTTTAGCTGAAGTTAAAAGTCTGAAGACTCCGGCTGAAAAAACCAAGAAAATCAACGATTGGATTCAAAGCAAAACCAGTTTTCCCTGGATCGAAAACGATGTGGCCCATTTTGTTTATCGAGGCCAACCTAACGATATTGCTCTGGCTGGTGATTTCTTTGGATCCAGACAGGAAAAGTCCATGATCCCAGTCGAAGGTACCGACCTGTTTTACTACACCGTTCGGTTGCCGCTTGATCAACGAGCCAACTATTGCTTTCTGATCAATTACAAACCGGTTGCCGATCCATTGAATCCAAATCAAACTACCAGTTCGCTTTATGCTGGCGAGATGGAATTTGCAATACGACTGGCTGGGCAACCGCTTTTGAAGATGTCTTCTTTTGCGATGCCTCAATGGGATGGCCCCGACTACCTACGCGACGTTGCCAACCAACTTTCGGGAACCGTCGAAGATTTGATACTGGAATCCAAACCTGACTCCGAAGAGCCAGACAATCAGGAAGAAGCTGATTCCGAACCGGCAACCAATCCCACTAAACTGAAGGTTTACCTTCCTCCAAACTATGCCAAAAACTTGAATCAACGGTTCCCGGTAGCTTATATATTCGATGCCAAAGGTGCCCAGCAGTTTGGACAAATGTTGAGTCTGGTCGATAACCATTTTGACCGGTTGATCCAACAGGACTCCAGTATCATTCCTCCGATATTGGTTTTAATGGATGGATTGAAGCCTGACTTTTCCAACCAGATCGCAACCGAGGTGGTCCCGTTTGTCGACCGCAACTACCGCACGCGAGCCGACCGGGAATCTCGGATGATTTTCGGATGCGGATTTTATGCAGGTAGCTCGATCATCACCAGCCTTTCGGAAAATCAAACATTCGGCATCGCAGCTTCCCAGTCTCCGCTCGCGTTTGCTGCCGAACGGGACATGATTTCCAAGCTCGTCCCCAAGGTCGACCAAGCGACAAAGGTTCACCTACAATGGGGTCGGCTCGACATGTTTAATCCTCATGAAAATTGGGACGTGCGAACGATGAGCCAAGCTGTTGTCCAGAACCTGCAATCCAACGATCAAATCGAAGTCGTTGGAGGACCGGTCAATGATTCGACCGACTGGTCGAGTTGGAAAAATAGATACGACGAAATTTTTGGTTTGCTGATCAAGTTTTAACGACCACGAATTAAGGGTAAGACTTTCATTTGAACTTTTATTTGGATGCGGTACCTTCCATGTTGACGATAAACCAGGGCCCATTCATTGGATAACGAGCGAAAAGACGCATGCTTTCAGAATATCTCAAACCTGAACTTGGACAGATTTCAAAATATTTGCAGGTAACAGAATTGATTGTCAGAACAGTCCCAAGTTACGGCCTAACGCCGGAACTGGATGGCGGGCTACTGGATGACGAAACAGAAGACGGTCCCTCCTACGAAGATCGGCTGCAGGGAAGACTTGAAAATTCAACAAAGCATCGACTGTCGGACATCGCCTACGACATCTCTTACTACGATGATGCAGGACGATTTTTGGGGCTCAACAAATCTCGGTTTCTGGAAGAAGATGAACTTGACGTAGGCGACTACCTGGCGATCGACATGAAAATCGAACTGCCGGAACAGACATCGAAATGCACATTCAATGTTCGGGCCAAAAAACCAGGTCTGATTGGCCGATTACTTTGGGGATAGTTCAAACGTTTTTGAGCCGAATATGAAATTTTCGATTCAAGGATTATTGGGAATAACCGCCTACGTTTCCTCAATGCTGGCGGCTTGGATTTGGATTTTTGAATCAAACCTGTGGGATTCGACATCTTATTTACCGTGGTTGATGCCGCCAAGTTTTCACGTCATTCCACTCGGTCTTTTTGTGGCTCCGTTACTGTGCGTCGTTTTCACCATTGTGAACGTGACGCTGGTGATCAAAAGCAATCCTCGGCCGATCATTCCGGTCCTTTTTCTCAGCTCGCTCCCTCTCGCTTTCTTGTTAGAGGATTCTGGCATTACGCGATACCTATTTTTGTTAACTCTTTTTTCGACGAGTACCTTGGTGGAGCCAATTTTTCGTGACGTCGACCCAAGATGGAAATTCATCGGAGCCCTTAGTTTTGCAACAACATTTGGGTTTTATCTTTTGATCACTTCCGCATTGATCTGCGCATCTTGTTAACCCCTGTTGTTGAGATTCGATCCGGCATGTCATCGTTGATTATTCTTGCCAACGTTCTAGCCCCTTATGTTGCTTGGGGTGTTGGTGATGATGCTGACTTAAGCTTGCCGTTCTCAATGCTGGCAACAACTTTTGCGGCGATCGTTGAGCGTCCCTTTTATGTGGCCGCTGGAATCAACACGAAAAGTTTTCGACAGTCGATGAGAGCCAATATTCTAAGTTGGTTAATCGGCGTTACGATTGCATACGTGTCATTAATATTGCGTATGGAATTCGTTTTTTTACTGATGTACTTTTTAGCTATTCCATTTTCGATCGCAATCGAAGGGAGTTATCTCAACTTTGTTTCAAGGTCTATCAAGGATGCCAAATTGGATTGGTTCCCGATCTTTGTTGGAAACATTTTTAGTGGCCTACTACTGCTTGGGATACGGTCTGTGGGTCTGGAA
>JBCCSJ010000202.1:0-10721 GCA_039200505.1 Planctomycetota bacterium
GGAGATGATGTCCGCTCTCGTTTGACTTGGCAAACATCTCGCTTAGCCGCATCGAGTGTCAACATGACCGGAGCAGGACCGTTACGTTGCCAAAATGTGTATAAACTTCTCCGATAAACGCCCTGCCCCGCATCCGGTTTGGCTGGCTTGAAAGATTGTTCCAATTCGTAAGGTTTCACAGGAGCACCGCCCCTTTTTTCAACCAGCAAACCACTGGTAAACAGCGTATTGTCGCGGATCATCTCCGCCGTCAGGCGATAGCTTGGTGATCGAGCCAGGAAAAAATTGTCAGGATCTTTTTTCAAAAGTTCAGGCGGTACGAAAGTGGATTGTTGGTAAGTGTTTGACATTAAGATCTGTTTCAGCAACCGTTTAACGTCCCAACCGTTTTCAACAAATTCGACGGCTAGCCAATCCAGCAGTTCAGGGTGGGTCGGGGGTTGTCCCTGACTTCCAAAGTCTTCAGGTGTCCTTACCAAACCCTCACCAAAACAGAGTTGCCAATAGTGATTCACTGCGACGCGGGCGGTCAGTGGATTTTGTCCTGAAATCAACCAGCGGGCCAAACCAAGCCGATTCTGTTGGCCCCCTTCTGGAAGCGGCGGAAATACAGCGGGCGTATTTGGTGACACCGGGGTGGATGGCGCATCGTAAGCTCCCCGATCCAAAATAAACGCAGGTCGTAAATTTTCCATTTCCTTCATGACCATGATTTCGGAAGTTCCATCAATCAAGTCACCAAGTTGTTTTCGAGCTTCCTCGATCTCCTGCAAACTGTTTTTGTATTTTTCATTGCGGGACAAAAATAATTCGAAAAGCTTTTCCTGATCATCCGTGGAACGCTTCGGAACGATCGCGACCTGCGAATCCGTACTTTTTTGGGTTAGCGAATCTACTTCCAAGCTTGTCAGGGCTCGGCGAAAAACACGAAAGTCGGCAAGTTTGCCATTTTTAAAACCAATGTCTCGAAATCGGGCCCCAATTTTGATCTTGTCGGTCCCGGTACCCACAATCTTCTTTTCAAGATTGTCTCGAATGATCTTCAGTTCGACCGGTTGACCATCAATGTAAATTTGAATGCCATCTGCTTGACTGCTACCGTCGTAAACAAATGCAACGTCGACCCAGGCTTCTGTTTTGATGGGTTGAATGGTCTCAACGCTGATTGCGTTTCCTGGCCAAAAATGAATCAGAGACGCACTCAGTTTTCCTTTTTTGATCAGCAACTGGTAGCCGCGACTGGCAGAATCAGTCCAGGCTCGAGACCGGTGATAAATTACGGATCGATCAAGAATTTTTGGATCTTCAGGAATCCAAATTCGTGATGAAATCGTGAACGGTTGGTATCTTCGAAATTCTCCAGCAGCGACATGAGCCTCGTCGTCTCCGGTCAATTGAACCGCTTGAAACCCATCAGGTTCGTCGATCAATTTGTTTTTACCGGTCGCTAACTTTGCCAAGTCGGCAACAAACTCAGCGTCGAGTTGTTTATCGGCAAAAAATTATTCATCACCATCCTCCGCACGCCAGGCGTCGAATTCAGGCTTAAGTTCGGTTCTTAATTCAGCCAACTGGCGGACTTTTTCGAGCACCGCTTTTTGCATCGAGTCGTGCGTCTTTTTTTGATCCTCATCCATCAGCAACATGGATGGACTTGGGATCGCTTCAGGGTCGAAGTAAGAGTAGAGCCCCGACTCATCGATGTTGTTAAAGAAAGAAAAAAGTTCGTAATACTCCTTTTGAGACAGAGGGTCATATTTGTGATCGTGACAACGGGCACATTCCACTGTTAACCCCAAAAATGCCATCCCGAATGTTTGAGTTCGATCGGCAACGTATTCGACACGAAATTCTTCTTCAACACTGCCTCCTTCAACTTTTTGAGGATGTAGGCGATTGAATGTCGTGGCAAGAATTTGATCATTAGTGGGGTTGGGCAGTAAATCGCCAGCTAACTGTTCGAGGACAAACTGATCGTAGGGCATGTTCTGGTTGAAAGCTCGAATAACCCAATCTCGCCATGGCCAAACAAATCGGTTGCGATCGACTTGATATCCGTACGTGTCACTGTAACGGGCTACGTCCAGCCAGTCCGAAGTCATTCTTTCGCCATAACGAGGCGATGCAATCAAACGGTCGATTGCTTTTTCGAGTGCATTAGCGGATGAGTCCGCTAGAAATTGGTCCAACTCCTCCAAGGTCGGAGGCAGACCGGTCAAATCAAAAGAAATCCTTCGTAATAATTTTTCGCGAGGAGCTTTTTGTGAAGGCTCAAAGCCATTTGATTCCATTTTTGCTAAAACGAATCGGTCGATTGGGGATTGAGCCCAAGCATGATTTTCGACTTCAGGTAATTCGGACTTGGTCGGATTGACGAACGACCAATGCTGTTCCCAATTCGCCCCCTGTTGGATCCACTTTTTTAAAAGATCTTTTTCTTCTTCGGTCAAACTTAGATTCGAATCGGCCGGTGGCATTTGATATTCGTCATCGGTCAAAATTCGAGCAATCAATTCGCTGGTTTCCGGTGAACCAGGCTCGATAACGATTAAAGCCCCATCGTGGGTGTCCAACCGAAGATCAGCTTCTCGGGTACCCTCATCGGGGCCATGGCACAAAAAACACCGGTCCGAAAGGATCGGTTTGATTTGCCGATTGAAATCAACCTTGGTTTCATCTGATTTGACTATCGAAACCCCGATTGTCATCAGACAGCAAAGAATGAAACTTAGTCGTCCCATGGTCCCACTTATTACGAAAAACGAACCACACCATTCATATTGTAGCTTTAAATTTTGAATTTCAATAAGACCTTTTCACCTCCGGTCGCTGTCTACACAATCGGCGTAAATGCAGGCAGGTCTCGCGCTCGATATGAACGATATCGGGCCCAGTTGATAATTTGACTACGCAGCAAGAGTTGACTTTGCAGGTTGAAAACGTTCTTGGTCGCCGGAGGTTTGGTTAGATCGTATTCATCCATCTTTTGATTGAGTTGCCGAGGCAGCCTGTCGATGGCTGGGGCGAATCTTCTTTTTTTAAAGATGAAAGCCATGGCCATTTAACCCGAGATTATTTTTTTAGGTCGGCAATATCGTGATTTCGGATTTTACGGATTGGCTTCATCGTTCGACTTAGATGCCGTAAACTGAAACCTAACGTGGGAAGGCCCGAGTTTCATTTCCAGCGTTCACGATTCGACTTGGAGGCTGGGGGCAATTGGAACTTGAAGCAATACGTCAGTCAGTTGCGTTTCGGGTTAACCGTTTGAAGTTCTAACCAGTGATTGGTTTCGGTATTCAAAAAGAATCAAGTAGGTCCCGTCGTCGTTTTCACCGATTTTGGCGTTTAGGAAGCGGCAAACTTCTTTCAGATTCCCTGCTCTAAGACTCAATCCAGGAGTTTGTATTGGATAAGGTACCCCGTTTCGAAACGAGTCGCTTGCGATTAAGAGCTATTTTTCCAGCCGACGCCAAAGATATTTTTGAAATCTATTCTGATCCACAGATTGCCAAATTTTACGACTTTCCGCCTTTTGAGAAACTTGCCCAAGCATCCGATCTTATTTCCAGAATTACGAGCTGGTTTCAAAATGATATTGCGATTCGTTGGGCGATCGTTGAAAAGCAATCCGGAAAAGTGGTTGGTACCTGCTGCTTCGATAGTTTCCAGCCGGCGTATGAGAGTTGCAATCTCGGCTACAACCTCAATCGAAGTTTTTGGAATCAGGGTTTTGTGACCGAAGCTGTTAGGGAAATTATTCAGTTTGCATTTGAAAATGGAATTCATAATCCCGTCTACCGCATAGGTGCCATGACGTTACCTGAAAATCGAGCCTCAGAAAAAGTCTTGACCAAGTTAGGTTTTCAGCAAGAGGGCCGGATGCGAAGTTATGGATACTGGGACGGGCAAAGACATGATATGAATTTGTTTAGCCTGTTAAAGCCAGATTGGACTTTGAACTAGAACGATTCACTCGCAAAGCGAATGTCCGTTATTGGTGCTTGCCATCAGAATTCTAAATTGATTGTCATTAATGGACGCGTAACCCACGAGCTTATTTTTGCATAAGCCATGGATAGATGTCGGCAGCATGATCTTCGACGGACTGGCGAGCCGCCGGCATCCATTCGAGAATTTCATCCCCCACTTCTTGAAGACCGATTTTATGAAACACTCGGTTGACGCGATAAAGAGTTCCCGAATCGGTCGCATAATCGAAAAGATATCTTTCGTTCAGAAACGACTGAATGTATCGAACCAGTTTTTCTGTTTTCTTCGACGCGAATTGATTGATCCAATTCTGAATTGAAACGGGATCAACCAGTCCGATCTGCTGGTACATGGATTCGAGTTTGCCTGGATTCATTCGATCCAAGTATCCATCAAGAAAAAGCTCAACCAATACATGCCCCAGAAACCCTGTTCGCATGGTCCTATCTCCGAACAAAACTTCCCGAAGCTGTACGCTGAAATTGAGTGTGAGCTGATTAAAAACAGGGGACGCATGAAACCAGGCATCATCTTGATGGTGCTGAATAATACCTCGGGCCAACGATCGAAACTCGGGGTTTTCTGTTTCGACATAGGCACGTGCCTTTTTTTCTCTGACTCGGCATTTTCGATCGCAGGCTGCCAACCAATCGGGCAGACATGCTCCTACGACAAAATATGGATCACCTAAAAAGGGCAGGGCGTGAGCGAAGCAATTCATGACAGCGGTCTTCCATCATTCCATTCAGTCGTCCAATCCGACCCACCTTTTCTGGTCTTCAATTCTCCCAATCGAATCAAAATCAGAAAATACTAACGATCAACTTACCGACCGTTTACAAAGTTGCCAAAGTAAATGGCATTCAAAAACAGGCGATTGGTTCCTTTCCAAAATCCACGGAAATTGGGATTGTCGGCCATCAAAATGAAACGGCCCCGTTTTTCCGAATCAATTACCACGCTGGCTGATTGGCTGAAACGTTTTACGTTTTCTCGCGAGCAGTACCCAGCGAGCAGTGGTAGTTGTGAGTAAATGACAGGATTGGCGTAAGGATTTTGGGACGGAATCAAAAATGTGTTGTGATTTCGAAAGACTGGCAAGTCGTTGGGCACTCCGTACCCGATAGGGTGCGTCGTGTCGATTTTTGATTCAAAAATGGCTCCGCTGATAAGTTTCAATGCGCTTTCTTTGGATGCCGAATAAAACGGTTTCTGTTTAGGAGTGTCCTCGGTTTCTTTGGCTGCTGTTTTGGTTGGGGCAGGGCCTACCAGTTTTTGCTGCACCTGGACAGCTGTTCTACCAATGGCGATGACCGTCCCGCCACGAGCTGCAAAGTCTTTTATTTTTGCAAAGGTGGCCGAATCCAAGGTAGCTCCAGCCAAAACCAACGTGGTGTAATCATCCAACCTCGCCGAACTAAAAGAAGTTGACTTCAGCATGGTCACCGGCAGTCCGACTTGAGTATCCAAAAGATGCCAAACTTCCCCGGTAGAGTAAGCCGAAGTTCCTCGACCGGTTAGCATCGCGATCTTTGGGACTTTTAGAACTGAAAAATTGGAACTGCCGAGGTCGGGCCCTTCTAAACTCAGTCCAGTTTGAATCGGAGTGATTTTCGCTCCGCGGTCGGCACCCCGTTTTAAGATTTTCAATATTTGATCAGTCCGTTTTTTCTGAACGCCAAGAACCACCGCGATCGTTCCAAAGCCAAAACTCTTTCGATTGCCATTGGGGAGTTGGACAGTAAATTTCTTGCGAGCGACTCTGGTAATCACTCCCGCTTTTAAAAGTTGAGCCGTCAACCAGTTCGCTGAATCATCTCGCCAATCAATTAAATAGGCTAAATCCTGCTCGACCGGTTGGAATTCAGTTTTCAAACCTGATTCTGAAAACCGAAATTTTTCTAATATCTGGGAATCCAATGAGCGTTTCAATTCGGTTTGTTCTAGTCCGTAAGCCAGTGGTAAAGTCCAACTGGAAACATCGTAAAAAACATTTTCTTTGAAATCGGTTTGCCGAGCCAACAGCGATTGGAAAAATCGAAATTCGGATTGATGGGCCGGAACCAATAGAGTGTCTTTAGCAAAAAAAGTTTGATCGCCGTAGTTGAGATCTTCTTTCAGCCAGTAGCAATCGATGTCATGCCGCCGAAGTGTTGCCGCAAATTTTATGAGCCGCGTTCGATTACCTGGACAATGAAAAAGGTAGCTTTGGGTTTGATTGGACTCGCCCATTTTCAGTGCCTGGGAATAAAAATCGCGTTTAAATTGCAATAGTTCCATTTTGTAGGTACTTGTCGCCTTAAGACTTGAAAGCGAGGCGGAAAAATGATTAGCGATGGTGTCGTGGAATCGTAAAATCCCGTCCTGATTTTTTTGAATGTGGCCGCGAGAACTGGCTTGCTCAAATAAAATTCCCACACTTCCGTGCAGGTCCGGATAGGTGGATCCTTTTCCCATATAGAAATCGTCAAACCGCTCTTTGGTAAAATAAAGACTCCCGCGTTGGTCGAGCGCTTCTGCATGGAATTTGCCAAACATCTGCGTCAATTCCTGATTTCTGGCAGGCGTTAATGGGTTGGTCCGGAGCGGAATTCCAGGTTGAAAAAAGAAAGTCGAATTGGTCCCCATTTCATGAAAATCGAGGACTACATTCGGTTTCCATTTGTGATACCAACGCATTCTTCCGCGGCTCTCTGGGTGGACTAAGGGTAGCCAGTCTCGATTGAGATCAAACCAGTAATAGTTCACCCTGCCGGGCGGCCATTGCTGGTTGTGTTCAGCATGCTGAGGGTCGGGATTCAAAACTCGACCTCGATAACGGTTCGCCCAATTTGCAAACCGGTTAAATCCATCCGGATTCAAACTCGGATCTAACAGGATGATGCAGTCTTTCAAAATTTTGTCAATTTGTTCTCCCTTGGCTGCAGCCAAATAGTAGACAACCAAAGGAGCACAATTGGTGGCACTCGATTCATCCCCGTGAACTCCGTAGCCCATATTGATGACCGCAGGCAAATTCGCAATGTCGATTTTAGAGGCACCAGGTTTGGTCAGATTTCGATGGATTGACTGAATCTTTTTGATGCGTTGGCGATTCTGAGGCGATGTGACAGTGGCCAACAATAAAGGGCGGCCGCCGTGAGTGGTCGCGTATTGATCGACTGTGATCCGGTCTGAAACCTCAGCCAGACGGCGGATGTACCCGGCAACCATCGCATGGTCCAGATGGCGATGGCCAATGTCGAAACCAAAGTGCTGTTTCGGCGTCGGAATGCCTGTGTCGAATGGAATATCATCGGGCCAATAAACGGTAGGTTTGTTTGATCCGTTGCCAGGTTTTGGCGAAGACTGAGCCCATGAGTCCTGGGTCATCAATAGAATGAAACAGATAAACGTCAATAAAGTAGAAGCTTGCGGCACACTTGGCTCCAGTACGAAATTCCGCGCAACCTTGGCACGAAGTTTAAATTGGGTGTCGAATCCCATTGTAATTGAACATTTTAGGCACTGCTTGTCTGCCGTTTTGCTAGTCGGATACACATCCGGTGAACGGAACCGATCGGTGTGTTGGGAACTGCGAATCCACGCCAATGAACGCAAGTCTTGGTTGTCTATCCGCAAGGACTGACAGTGGTTTCAACATCGCTAAGACCCAATGTTGATTCCCATTGATCACACGCGGCAACAATTACAGGCGAAAAATTTGCGTCCACTAGAAACTGGCAAAATCTAAAATTTCCGGGTATCCGTTTCCACCCTGCCCTGATTTTCGTTCACGACTTGCATCGACGTAATTTTCCAGGCGTCGTCGATGACTTTGATTTGGAATTTGGCGTCGTATTCGTTCGTTCTTTTGTGGATATGCCCCCAATGTTCAATCGTACCGATTAAGTTCCACTTGCACTGGTATCCGAATCCGGGTGGATCATCAGCAGTTTCGGCGGCAATTTGATTGCTGGTTCCATCGAGCAAATTCACTTCCTGAATTCTTGCTATTGCCCCGCCCTGCTCTTTGATCTTCAGGCTTTCATTGACATCCAGATAAAGTTTCCGCAACAATTCGCCGTCGACACTTTTGGCCAACGCATCATACACGTCGCTTTCGTCTCGGTAGTCGAACGCTCGAAACATATTTTTGTGTAATTGAGAGAAGACTTCTCGGGCATCATCATCGGACAACTGAAGTTGTTTTCTTTCTTCAAACGGATCATCAAATTCCCGAACTCCAATTCCTCGCGTTCCGATCGAAGCGAGAAAACAAACCGTTGCAATTCCCAATCGAATTCTGAGCGGAATCCCAATCAGGCCTCCCAAAATCAAAGCCACGAATCCGGCTGCGATTAGGCCGCAAGTCACCATTGGAATGTTAAGTTTGGGCGGTTTGTATTGCTCGATATCAATGGTCGATGAAACGTCGGTCAGCGGAGGGAGCGGTTTTCGGTCAGGTTGTTCCCAAGTGTAGGTGTTGTTGGTCAGAAACGTTGAGAATTCACATTTGTCGACTTTATCATAGGCAATCACCACGGCAGAAACGGATCTCATGACGTCGTTAAATTTATCCCAGGTCACTTCCACTTTCTTGGGGCTGCCTTTGGTGCTGTAGGACATGATAATTCCGACACGACCGCTGGCCATCGACACTGTTCGCTTTTCCGCCTGCATGGCAAAGTCGCGTAAATCGAGTCCGTAAAAGTCGATTCTGTCAAACACAGGTTTGACTTCAATTCCGTCGATCAAAACCGGGTTGCCAAACGAGAAGAAGGTCTTAATTTTTTCAGCGGCCTTTTCCTGTTCAGGAATGTCAAGGAAGCTCTCTTTCGCACGTTCGAAATCAAGAAACGTTGCCAATGTGGCTAGTGGAATCAGCTTTTCGTGTCGGACTTCAAACTCTTCGATATAGATAAACGAATAGACGCTGCTGTAGCTGGTGATCCCAAGATTTTTTTCACGTTGTTCTTCGAACCAAGTTTCCCATTCTTCTTCGGAAGCTTTCTCGGACAAGATAGGATTGTCCCAATCAAATTTGAAAGTTTCAGGTTGAGACGGCTTCATCATATGCACGTAAGGAGTGTCGGAGCCTGCTTGTTTCATCAGGATCTTTAACTCGGAAGGCAATAGGGCACCTTCAGCGATCATTTCCTGTTGGATCGTAATAAATTCAGGAGCAGTTTCGTAAACGTATTCAAAAACAAATCCAATCGAGTAATTCATCAACGTTCCGGCCGTTATCCCATCGTCAGGGAAATCGATGTCAATCGTTTCGACAAGCTTTGGTTTCAGTTGCACGCCATTGACATCAAGCAACATGATTTTTTCCGCCAGATATTTTCCGTGGTCGACGGTGGCATCCATTAACTCGATGTCGTCGTAAAGACCATCCTCCAGTGCGGTAACACCTTGCAAAAGCTCTAGATCTTCTGCAAAGCACTTCAGCCGCATGGTCGTCTTTTTCCGATTCACGTAAATGTCGGCTTCGACGATGGACACCGGATGGGACGCTTCCAATGACGCGGATTTTGAATTCGCAGTTTCCCAAAATCCTCGAATCGGCATAGGAATCGAAAATAGAATGCATAACACGATTGGAAAGGCCAAAATCCGTTTGTTGATTGTGGAGATGTTCATTCCCATAACATAAACGCCTAATGAGATAAGTCGAAGAATGGAATTCAGGAAATCGCCAGAATCGAAGCCCAAGGTTCGATTTGTCCGCATTGATTTTTGTCCCCGGTTTTGGAATTTAATTCCGATTGCCATTCGGACAAAATTTTGTGACATTCTGTGTTTTTCCTGAACCAGATCCGCCCTGAGGGGTCGCACCCAGAATGAACGCTTTATCAGAAATCAAGTCCCGGTTCGCAAGTGTACTGTCCGAATTGACCGCTGATTTTGAGCCACTGCTGGATATGATTCGCCCCGCCGGTAATCCTGAACACGGAGATTACCAGGCAAACTGCGCGATGCCTCTCAAAAAAATTCTCGATCAACCGTCCAGGCAAATTGCTGAATCCATTGTCGAAGCCGTGGATCTTGACGACTTCTGCCAAAGCGTTGAGATTGCTGGACCCGGTTTTATCAATTTGAAGTTGGATGATGACTGGATCCAATCGCGACTGCAAATTGCGATTCAGGACAAACGTTTAGGAGTCTCAACGGTTGACTCTCCCAAAACCTACGTGGTCGATTATTCATCTCCAAACGCAGCCAAACCGATGCACGTGGGACACATTCGTTCCACTGTTATTGGCGATGCGATATCCAAAGTCTTTCGATTTTTGGGACATCAGGTGATTACCGACAATCATCTGGGAGATTGGGGCACTCAGTTTGGAATGATTATCTACGGGTATAAACACTTCCGCATTCAGGCGGATTACGACGAATCGCCCGTCAAGGAACTTTCGCGGCTGTATCGTTACGTCAGAATGCTGATCGATTACCATGCCGCCAAGCAAAAATTACCTGGGCTAAAAGTTGAAACGGAAGAGCAAAAAAGGAATGTCGAACAGCTTTTTAACAAGACATTGCCCTCAGACAAGTCGGAAAAGAAAAGAGCTCGTAAGGAGATCAAGAATGCGGAAGAAAAACTGACCGCACTGGTTGAAGAAGTCAACCGTCTAGAATCTCTCATTGAATCGATTGACTCCCAATCTGAAATCAAACTTGATGCGGACTCGCACCCTACAATTGGTTCGGACGTTCTGGATGAGACTGCGAAATTGAACGAA
>JBCCSJ010000203.1:0-10693 GCA_039200505.1 Planctomycetota bacterium
AGACAGAATAATCGGCGATCGAGTTAGCCTGCATTGCAACGAGATCAGGGAGTGCGTCCGTCGATTCATTCAGCACCTTGAGACTTTTTTCGATGCCAGGAAAAATAAATCCACCGGCAAATACACCGTCTTCATTGACGACATCAATGGTGACAGCAGTTCCCGAGTCGACCACTACAATAGGAAGACGAGGGGTTAGAACCGTGGAAAACCATGACGCTAAAAGTCGATCGGTCCCCAATGACTTTCGACATTGAATGTCCGATGGAATCGGGATATCGGATTCGCTGATTGCAAAAATCGAGTCATCGCATCGATAAGTGCTGACCCAATCGACCACCATGGATTCGATCGTTCGATTCACACTGCAGATGGACCACGTGATTGGACCCGCGAAATTGAGGAAACAACTCAGGTTTTCGGTAACATCGAATTCGTGGTTACTTACTCGAATAATATCAAGGTCATTTTCGAGGCGATTTGGAACGGCCAGAGCAAATTTGGTAGAGCTGTTTCCTATGTCGACGGCAACTATGTGCATGCTTGGTGTTGCTCCAACACTTTGGCGACGTGATTAACGAGTTCGTTGATGCCCTTTCCCGTTACCGCAGAAACAAGGAAAACGTCTTTGTCCAGCGATGTTTTGAGTTGCTCAAAGATCACTTCCGAATCTGGTAGTTCCGCTTTAGAAACGACAACGATTTCGGGTCTCCCTTTTAACAAATTGTTGTACGTTTCTAGTTCGTGGCGAATGGAATGGTAATTCTGAATCGGATCCGATTGATCCATCGGCAGCGGCTCGACGAGGTGAACCAGGATTCCGGCTCGTTCGATATGTTTTAAAAAGTCATGGCCGAGTCCGATTCCCTGGTGAGCGCCTTCAATGAGTCCGGGTATGTCGGCCAGGACAAAGGAACGATCCAGATCGATCCATACTCTTCCAAGGTTCGGGTACTTGGTTGTGAAGGGATAATCAGCGATTTCAGGTTTGGCTTTTGAAAGCCGACTTAGCAAGGTGCTTTTGCCAGCGTTCGGTTTCCCGATCAAGCCTACGTCTGCGATCACCTTCAATTCTAGGATCAGTGTTTTGTTTTCGCCATCTTGCCCTTCCGTGGCAATTCGCGGAGCCTGATTCGTAGAAGACTTGAATCGGCTGTTTCCCCGGCCCCCCTTCCCCCCGTGAGCCGCAATCACGGTGTCTCCTTCGACGGCCAAGTCTTTGATAACGAGATTGGTTTCGGCGTCAATCACGATCGTTCCAGGAGGCACTTCAACCAGACAGTCGTTAGCACATCGACCATGCTTGCCCGAGCCCCGGCCCCCTTTACCTTTAGGAGCCCGAATGTGATTCCGGTTGGCTAGTGCAGCTAAACTGTTGATCCCTTGTTTGGCGACCAATACAACGCTTCCACCATGTCCGCCATCTCCACCATCGGGACCGCCTTTGGGAACGTATTTTTCACGCCGAAAGCTGATGCAACCGTGACCGCCTCGTCCGCCAGAGACTTTGATTTGGATTTGATCTAAAAACATGGTTGTTCACAATCGACAAAAGTTGAAGCCAAACAAGCTTATTTTTTTCGAATGAACCCAAGGAGTCAAATAGTGCATTCAGTCGTAAAAGTGATTGTTGTGCGTCTCAGCCTAAAGAGATTCGCCCGTAAGTAAAGAGATTCGCCCGTAAGAACACGTAGCTGCTTTTGAACTTCAGCCCGCTCGGCTTCTGAAACTGTGCCTTTGCGCTCATCAACACGAGATCGGTCAACAGCCAACACCTGAAACCCCAGCGCAACTGAATCGTTCTTCAACCCTGAAACTTCGGTCGCCGATATCAATGCTGTACCCGCGAATCGGGGATGATCTGCTTGTCTGTTGACATGGAAACCTCACTGGTGGTCAGTGACGCACAACATGGTTTATACGCTGAGGCCCTTCTGGCACACCTACGATGTGATACTGACATCGCTGCGATTATACAGTCAATTCTAGTTGCCCGTTAGGCGAGGAATTCGTTGACGATGATTCCGAACGAGCAGTAGCGGCTGGACGACGAGAATTCCACCGAGACACTTCATGGTGTTGTTTTGGCAGATTTCCGCACCGGGTAGCTACATGCCGCTGAGTCTGCCTGCAAGACGGATACAGCCACTTGATCAAGGCACCTGTCAAAAGCGGCTGAGGTTGCTCAATCTAGTGGCTTAGTTAGCTTTAGCAACGATATTGATACGTCTGCCGTTACGATCAAATTTGACATGACCGTCTACCAAGGCAAAAAGAGTGTAGTCTTTTCCCTGGCCTACTCCGCGTCCCGGATGCCATTTGTTACCAACCTGGCGGATTAGGATGTTACCGGCTACCACTTTTTCACCACCGAACTTTTTCACGCCTCGACGTTGAGCATTGGAATCACGACCGTTTCGGCTAGAGCCCTGACCTTTCTTGTGAGCCATTTTTTTCCCTCGGAATCAATATTTATCGAAGTTTGAAAAGTTACCGGTAAATCCACATATAATCAAGTCGCTTTATGAATCTAATTTTTTCGTAGTCTGGGGCCCAAAATTGGGGCTCAAGGGCAACGATGTACTCGTCTTCACCGACTTGCAGCGACCATTTTTGGCCCTTGACCAATGTTTTGACGGCTCCCCCGACTGCAATGCCTGCTTTTTTGAATTCAGCAGCGATGGAAGCGGGCATCCTTCCCCGGTCTAAGTCCGGCACAAGTTTGGATTGGAATGTCTTGAAATCCACCATCGCGTCAGCTTCGACCACGAGAACATCTCGTTTTGCGACCTTGTTAACGAAGTAACCCCTCATCACGGGGCCAGGCAGATTGAATCGCTTGCAAATCAAAATCTGTTTTTTGGGATCGTCGACCAGTGGAACTCCAAAAGCGACCGAATCGCGGGCTTCCAAAAATGCGTCACCTGGACGCCAAAAATTCAATTGAAGTGTTTTCAGTTGGTTGTCGTCCTTCATTGAGTCGCCGAGTCGAAATGCGTTGGTCAACCCTTTCACAAAAACGCTTACGAAGTCGATTCGGGGATCAACATTTTCCCAGATAGCCACTCCCCATACACCAGGATCACTATCTGACTTAGCTTTGGGGATCGAAACTTCGGACATTTGGTGGGTGTCCAGAAGTCGCAAGTTTTTGTCCTCTCGCATGCGAATCTGCTCGACTGCCAAAGGGTTGATGACATCTCGATAAACCACTTTTCGATACCCGCCTTCGCCTTGAGCAATCGAACCTTCGAGCGTGAATCGGGGCAAAAATTTTCGCTCCTCGCGTGGGATCGCTTCTCCTTTTCGAAGATCATATTTGATGTGATCAAATTCCGGATTCTGCTTTACCTGTTCAAATGTCATCGTTTTTCCGGTGTCGCGAATTCGATAAACGATGTACCAGACAAGTTTAGATTCAAATTCCCCGTCATCACCCGGTAGTTGCAGATCGGCTTGACGAAGCCCTGTGAATGCGAATTCATACTGCCATACGTTGTCACGGAACAGTACTACGCGTCCAGTTTGCCCGTGAAGACTGGTTCGGTAAGGGAATGTCAGCGGTTCATATTTGACCGCGTTCAAACCGGGAAGCGGGCGAGGCAGAGAAAACATGTCTCTTGGATTCATGTCTTCGGGAATCGTTTTGAGTACCCCTTTGGCCAATGGTTTGGGCCGCTGAGCTTGCAAATCGGTGCACTCAAATAGGAACGCAAACAGGAAAGGGAGTAACAATCCAGAAAAAACTCGAAGACGTTGCATTTTTATGAGCCAGTCGAAGTTGAGTGGAATGCCGGTTCTCCGTATCAGAAGGAATTTTTCAGCAACTGACGGATAAACGGATAGCGCAGACGGTTCGAGGACCGCCAAATCCTACAAATTTAGTATAGTTGGGCAATTTTTGATGGGTCAAGTTTTACCCAATTAACTGACCAAAACTATGGCGTTTGTCTGTCGCCGATCGCTCGATATCGAATTTTCGGAACAGGCGATTCCAGCTTAGGTAAAAGGGCAATCAAAATGCCTTCTGCTACATTTTCGGCGTTTTCTTTCGACCACTCAATCAAAAATCCCTTGGCCGAAATCACCTTCCTCGGAGGACCCGTCGGTTTCCGATTTTGACTTTTCGGGAACTGTGTTTTCCCGTTTTTTGAAATTGGGGGGTTGAGGGCTCTGGCGTGGCACATCGATTTTTCGTTTTCCCGAAGTCCGTGTCGATTTTTCGCGACCCGGACCATCGAAGTAATCGTCATCGTAACGTGATGAATATCCGGGTTTTGCGGCCAAAGCTAATTCATTTTTGAGTTCTTCGATGACCCGATTTTGGATCATTTCTCGGCATTCCGCATTGACCGGATGTGCAATATCAGCGTAAAGCTTGGCTCTTCCATCGTCGTCCTGTTCGACTCTCGAATTCTTCAGTCGAACCCCGCACTGATTACAGTAATGGGCTTTCAGATGGTTTTTGCTTCCGCATTTAAAACAATTGGAAGTCAATTTTCTGCTTGGCATGGCCACAAATGGCCCGTTGTTTCCTTCGATGATTTTTAAATCCCGTACCACAAAACAGTCATCGAATGTGATACTGCAAAATCCCCTTAACCGATCTTCGGGATTCTCCATCAATTTGATTCGAACTTCCGTTATCTTCATGTTGGTGCTCCATGCGCTTCAATCATGTCGGAAAGGGTTGAGAATCTACCGAGGATTTGACGATTAGACAGTTGTGTTCTCGGAAACCGAAAAACCAATCGGCTCGCCAATGGACGATTTCGCAGCCCCTGCAAACTATGACCGACTTTATCCTGCCTAGTCCCCCGCCGAACGGTAATTTTTACCAGCTGCCCAGAAGTGAGGGCTATCAACCGTTGGGATGAAAGTTTACAGGTCGGTTCCGCCATTTCCTGGTTACTTCGATACCAGTTGGAAGAACCGAATAGCCCCGAGGAAATATCACTGGCAACCTGCCGGACAAATTTAGATTGGAGAGACCGAGGCCCTTTTTGACACCCATCAATTTTGGCCGTGTTTTGGCCAGCTTCGGAGGTTTCAGACACTCTTGTGAATTTTAGCGACCAAGCAATGAATCCTTTAATTTGGAAGTGCAAGGCCGAGATTGGTTGGTGATGGAAAGTGTCCTGGAGGAAACCCAAACGGGCAAGATGCACCGATTGTTCGACATGAGACAAGAATTTCAGGCGGGTTTTGAATCGTTTTGCTTTCATCAAAACCACGACCGATCCATTCCCGAAATCCTTACCGACATTACCGTATTCCTATCGACCACCCACCCAAATGAGGTGTTCGGTTATTAAAATCTATCAGTCACTCGGTCGATCGACCAGCAATTAACGACGAAATCGGCGCAAGATGTTTTCGTTAGTTCGTTTTCCAGTGAATAGAGAAGAGCGTTTTTCACGAAAAACTGAAGAGTTACTTGGATCATCGACAGATCTTTCCAAAAACATCCGTAAATCACGTTTATTATCGGATTCCCGGATAAGTATTCAGGAATGGCAAAGCTAAAAAACCGTATTCCCGATGAGGTAAATGGCAACGATTGCGATTTAAGGATCAAACTATGGGTGCTGTGGCCGAATCAGGTTTAAGCGAAGATACCAACAATCCAGCAGAGAATGTGGTCACTTTGGTAAGCCGTTCCATTTTTGGCGGCGTATTGATGGGGTTAGCTAATTTGGTACCGGGAATCAGCGGAGGGACCATGTTGCTGGCCGCTGGGATTTATCCAGCGTTCATTCGGGCTTTGTCAGATTTGACTCGATTCAAGTTTCGATTCCGATCGATTCTTGTTTTAGTGTTTGTTGGGTTGGCGGCCGGGGTTGGGATCTTTTTGCTCGCTGGGACGCTTACAGATTTGGTGATTGGTAATCGCTGGTTGATGTACAGCCTGTTTATCGGGCTCACTTTGGGCGGCGTACCGGTTGTCTGGAAACTGGCACGTCCTGGATCGACCGCTTTCGTGGGAACTGCTGGATTATCATTCTTTGCAATGGCGACCTTGGCGATTTTGCAAATGCAGGGCGTGGTCGGATCCATCGGTTCCGGATTTGGAAGCTTGTTGATAGCCGGTTTGGCGGGGGCAAGCGCGATGATTTTACCAGGGCTTTCGGGAGCCTATCTTTTGCTTTTACTAGGACAGTACATTCCGATCTTAAAGGGTGTTGATCAATTCAAGGATGCATTGTCGGTACGTGATTTTTCAGCTGCCATGGATCCCGCGTTTTCTATTATGCTGCCGGTCGGCATCGGAGTTGTAATCGGAGTGGTCGCTGTAGGGAATTTGCTCGAATGGATGCTGCGTCGGTGTCGCCAGATAACGCTTGGTATTCTGTTGGGTTTATTGATTGGATCGACAGTCGGCCTTTATCCGTTTCAAGAAGGTGTTAAACCTGAACTCGGATCTACTCTGAAAAATCAGATTGTCACCGAAGAGTTTCTAGCCGAACTTGAACCTGACGATTATCCGAACCAGGTGTTTCGTCCGACCCCATTTCAGATCGCCAGTTCCGTCGGGCTTGTTGTGCTTGGTTTTGCCGTTACCATCGGAGTGACAAAAATTGGCGGCGAAAAAAACGAAAATCCCACCGCAAGTCCCTCAACTCCATCAAGCCCGATCGAATGACCCAGCAACTTCCCAACATATTTTTTATCATAACGGATCAGCAACGATACGATACGATTGCCGAGCTGGGATTCGACTACATGGAAACTCCTCACCTGGATCGTTTAGTCAGGGAAGGGGTTACCTTTGAAAACTGTTTTATCACGGCCGCATCGTGTGCACCGGCCCGCGCCAGTCTATTCACAGGGCACTATCCTCATACGACTGGTATTCTTAGGAATGCAGAC
Source organism: Planctomycetota bacterium (assembly GCA_039200505.1). Classification (GTDB taxonomy): domain Bacteria; phylum Planctomycetota; class Planctomycetia; order Pirellulales; family Pirellulaceae; genus Mariniblastus. The sequence continues at coordinate 6,871 of JBCCSJ010000203.1, forward strand.
AATTGGACCCAAGGATGGACCACGCAACTACAGGACGCAGGTTACCACACCGTGAACGTAGGAAAAATGCACACGTGGCCCTACAACACGCCAATGGGATTTCATCAACGTTACGTCGTTGAAAATAAAGACAGGTATCTAGAGGCTAGATGGTATTTCGATGAGTGGGATAAAGCCTTAAGAGCTCGTGGCCTTGTGAAACAGCAGCGTGAGCTTTACCGCCAGCGTGAAGATTACCGCGATAGTCTAGGGGCATTCGAGTGGTTGCTGGATGAAGATATGCATCCCGATTTTTTCGTCGGAAATCTGGCAAAGTGGTGGCTAGAAAATTACCCTGTCACCCAACCGCTATTTTTGGAAATTGGTTTCCCCGGTCCTCATCCGCCCTACGACCCAATCCCAAGATACATTCAACGATACCTTGATCAACCTGATTTGAACCTGTTGCCGGTGACTGAACAGGAGTTAAATGATCAACCACCTCCGTTAAAAACGATGCGAGTCCACAACACGGAAGTGGATCATGATTCGGTCCATTTTTTGATGGACCCAACTCCGGAGCAGCGGCACCGCCAAAGAGCTTTTTATTTGGCAAATGTCACGATGATCGACGAGAAAATCGGTGAGATTCTTGAAGCGATCGAGAGTTCGGAATACGCCGAAAACTCAATCGTGATTTTTACTTCGGACCATGGAGACTGTCTGACTGATCATGGCCACAGTCAAAAGTGGACGATGTACGACATCATCACCCGAATGCCAACCATCGTTTGGGCTCCGGGGCGATTTGAAGGTGGGCGGCGGATCGCCGGCCTCTGCCAGCAGTTTGACCTCGGCCCGACCATTCTGGATTTAGCGGGGGCAAAGGTGGATTACCCGATGGCTGCGAAATCGCTGTTACCGGTCCTCGAGAACCAGCCCGGCCATGAATCTTGTTTTCGAGATGTCGTTTTTGCTGAACAGGCAAAAGACGGGACACTTACCGATACCGATTTTATGACGATGGTTCGAACGCGAGATTGGAAACTGGTCCATTTCCTTGATGAAGATTTCGGTCAATTGTTTGATTTAAAGTCCGACCCCGACGAGGTTAATAATTGCTGGAATTCTAATCTCCCCGCTCACCAAGCCAAAAAACAGGAATTGTTGGGCATGCTTAGGGAGTGGCGAATTCGGGACGGATTCGATAACGCAGAATTGTGGAAGAATGTCCGATAGGTATCGGGATCGACAAAGTATTGCTTGTTGTTAGATCGGCTTAAAGCTGCTTCAACAAAAAAACACGTTGCCAGCTTCGGGCAACGCGTTTCGATTTCAACTGTTCCAAACAAACACTGAATCGTTGACAAACTGTTCAACTTTCAGGATACGAGTTATGCAAAAAGCTCTTTGATCACTCGCCCGCTGTTGGCGATTTTCATGGGCCGTCCGCTTCGGCTGGTAAACGTGGTATCTAGCGAGATTCCCAACGCGCGACATACGGATGCCATCAAATCCTCTGAAGTGTAGGAATTGCCTTCAACCCGGGTGCCATCTTCGTTTGTTTTCCCAACCGCGATTCCGCTGTTGAGACCTGCTCCTCCAACGACGGCACTCCAACTTCGTGCCCAGTGGTCTCGGCCGGTGTTACCGTTGATTCGTGGCGTTCGGCTGAATTCACCCATCCAGATGACGGCGACATCGTCGAGCATGTCTCGGTCTGCCAGGTCTTCCATTAACGCGCTCATGCCGCGATCAAGTTCTGGAAGTTTGTTGTTAGAAAGTGTTGGGAAAATGTTTTGGTGATTGTCCCAGCCGCCCAAATTGACTTCTACAAAGGGGACGCCGGATTCTACGAGTCGCCTAGCCATGAGGCAGCCACGACCAAAATTCGTACGGCCATACCTTTCCTGGACTTTGTCATCTTCTTGCATCACTTTAAAGGCTTGCATCTGATCGCTGGTCATCAGGCTTAGCGTTTTACCAAGCACTTTCGCGTGCTCAGAAGCCGAGATGCCTCGGTTGTCGTCGATGAATCCCGATTCCATTAGTTTCAAAGCCTGCATCCGCTGAGTTAATCGGTCGGGAGTCAGGTTCATATCGAGATTGCGAACTTGTCCATTGGAATTGACGGTAAAGGGTGCCCAAGCCATTCCGAGAAACCCTGGACCTTCCGACCCGCCACCTACTGAAACGAAAGGTGGAATTTCCAGTTCGGGTCGAGTTTCGGAAAGTTCGTGGGCAATGACCGAACCGTAACTGGGGTGTTTTACGTTCGGGTTGGGAACGTATCCAGTGTGCATGTAATAGCGTCCGCGCATGTGATCTGCTTCTCGGGTGCTCATGCAACGAACGATCGACATCTTGTCCATGTTCTTGGCCATCATCGGCATGTGTTCGCAGATCTGAACATCGCCGTTGGTCGAAATGGGCTGAAAGGGGCCTCCGGTCGCCGCGCCCGGTTTCAAATCCCAAATATCCATGGTGGAAGGACCGCCGCCCATCCAGAGCAAGATCGCTGCTTTTTTATTCCTATTGAGGGTGGGAGCATTGGCTCGAAGAGTCTGCCCCATGGCAAGTGCGCTGCCCGTAAGTGCGGATGCTCCGGCAAGATGCCGCATGAAGTGGCGGCGATTCATGCCTTTGGGGGTTTGAAAACTGTTTTGCATCAGGATGCTCCCTCGAATGTTTACTTACGGCTAGTGTATTTCAAATCGGCTTTAATTTCGAATGTTTGTAATTAGTGATTAAAGATAAATTCGTTCGTATTGAGGACAACCCACCAAATATCACGGAGTGCCTCTTTGGGATCGCCGTCTCTGGCAGCTAAAAATTTCTTAGCCAAGTCCTTTTCTTTTCGCGAAGGTTTCCGACTCAAACCGGCCCAGAAAAGATGCTCAACACACCTATTAAAATTGTCTTCGGATGAAACCAGTTCATCAATCAAGCTTCCTTTTTCGGTTCGCGTGGCTTGCTTGATCAAATCTCCGTTAAACATCATCAACACTTGAGGGATCGTCCCGTTGAAACTGGTCGACTCCTGCCCTTCATCGTTTCCGAACGCCTGATTGAACTGGCTTAGCCACATTGCTTTTTTGCGTTCTTGCTCTTCATAATTTCCCACCGATGCCTGGGTGGCAACGAGCAATGATTCGTAAAGCTGTTCGGCTTCCATTTGGCGAAGGTAGAAATGAGAAAATTTCGGTTGTTCGCCCAGCAACGGATCGTCCTGTTTGTTGGTGGAAGTCTGCTTGCTGGAAAGAGAGTAGGGTCGGCTAAGTACGATCCATGAAATTAAGCTGCGGATGTCATACCTGTTGGCACGAAATTCGGCTCCTAAATAATCCAGCAATTCGGGATTGGATGGAATGTTGTGCGGCCCCAAATCGTCAACAGGAGAAGTGAATCCGTATCCCAAGAAATGCGACCACATTCGGTTTGCCATCGATTTAGCAAAGTAGGGCGAATCCAACATGAGTTTTGCGAATTCGACTCGACGGTTAACGACATTGACCAAACCGCTTTTGCCAATCTCTTGACCATCAATAAAGACAGGATAGGCTACACTCAATTCGCCGTTTCTTTTTTCGTAGAAGATTTCAGCCTGATCTTCGTTCCGGCCACTTTCTCCCCGAAAGTCCTGATCGGCCAATCGAGCTACTCCACCATCTCTGGCCCGCATCCCACCACGGAAGGCTTTTACCTGTCGGAAGAAAGCGTTGGTTTCCCAATACTTTTGTTGCTTCCAATCATTGAACGGATGATTGTGGCATTGCGTGCATTGGACTTGGAGACCCATAAAGATCTTGGTCGTCGACGCAGTAGCCAGCGACGCCTTCTCTTC
>JBCCSJ010000204.1:0-10677 GCA_039200505.1 Planctomycetota bacterium
AAAAGAAACCACTGATAGAATCTCTCGTTCGCGATCCCAACTTCCTAGATACCGTTGGACTCTTTCGAACGTAAGCCCCAGCTTGCTTCTCATATTTCCATCACCTCGAAAGAAAATCAGCCCGTTATCTGCGTCGATCTTCAGTCGAGATTCGTCAAGTTTTCCAAAATAGTCCGCGTTGACGATGGGCCTCAATTCAGAATCGTTGCCTTGTCTAAAAGGAACAATCAATGAAGCTCCTGGCGACGGCTTATTCATACAAAGCATCCAAATCCCGATCAGCCCGGTCTCCGGCTTCCATGTTTCGGAACCGATATTGGTCAATTTGTTTCGACTCTCGTGCGCGACGACATTGAGTTCCTGCCAAAGTTCGCATCCCAGCGATTGACTGGCTGATTCGCGATTGAGAAGAATTACCTGTCGGTTCATCCGGATATCAAATTCAAATCCGCTCCAATTCACCAGTTGGGAATTTTTCTCGAACGAAACCGAATCTTCGCTTTGATTGATCAGGTCAAATGACTCGGTATCGAGCACCCGTGGCGTCCGCCAATTGGCATATTCCATCGCAACGCCGGGTGGGAAAAAGACGGAATACTGCCCACCTTCGGGCGATATCCACATTCGGTCTTCTCCGCCGTACAGATTGATCTGTGGATCGGACTGGCCTGCTTTGATGGCATCGTAATTGATATAGCCGTAGCTGTTTCCGAGATCACCTTTGGATGTTGAAGTCATCGTCCTACCTTGATATGCAGGGACGACAACAATTTTGGAACCTTCATCGTTTTGAAGCACGACGGTGTCTACATGTGCGTTCAGAAACTCGAGATCTTGACCAAAGTTGTTTTCGTTCATTCCAAAACTTTCGTTACATCTCTTTCGCGTTACCGTCGTTGTCGTAGCGCATCAACCCGAAATAGAAAAAAGTAAAAATGCCGATTGGGAGCGCAGAAAAGAAGATCCAAGACAAAGCAGACCCGGCGATGATTCCAAACAGGAAAATGATCAACCAGGCCCACCAAGTGTCTCTCCATAAACCGATGTAGCGTTTCATTGGATCACCCTAAGATTGGCTGACGGAATATAGTTTGATTACCGTTTCACTCGGGCGGAATCGCCAGCCATCAAAGCCTCAACTTCCTCAAGACTGGCCATCGTGGTATCGCCAGCGGTTGTCATTGCGAGTGCCCCATGAGCAGCACCGTAATTGACCGCCTGTTCCGCATCCCCCGTGCTCATGAAACCATAAATCAAACCCGATGCGAAACTATCGCCACCACCGACTCGATCGTAAATTTCAAGATCCTTTCGGTGGGTAGCCGCATGCAGTTCGCCATCGTGCCAGCAAAGGGCACCCCAATCGTTGATCAAAGCGGTTTTGACGGTTCGAAGCGTAGTTGCAATTGCCTGGAAATTGGGAAATTGCTTGGTCGCTTCGGCAATCATCTTTTTGTAACCTTCCAGCGGCAACTCTTTCATCTGATCGTCAAGTCCTTCCACGTGCAGACCAAGGCAAGCAGTAAAGTCTTCCTCATTGCCGATCATCACATCCACGAAGGGAGCAATTTCTCGATTAACTTTCTGGCAACTTTCTTGGCCCCCAAAAGCCTTCCAGAGTGAGCTTCGAAAATTCAAATCGTAAGAAGTGATGGTGCCATGTTTTTTAGCGCACTGCAGTGCTTCCAGTATTACGCCAGGGGTCGTGTCGGACAGTGCCGCATAGATACCTCCAGTGTGAAACCAGCGAACTCCCTGATCTCCGAAAATATACTCCCAGTCGATGTCGCCAACTTTCAATTGCGACGCCGCGGTGTGCCCGCGATCCGAAGTTCCTAAGGCAGCGCGAACTCCGTACCCTTTTTCGGTAAAGTTCAAACCATTGCGACAGGCTCGTCCGACACCATCAAAATCCATCCACTTTACAAACTCAATGTCGACGCCGCCGGTGAGGATAAGATTCTCCATCAAACGCCCGACTTCGTTTTTAGCAAAAGCAGAAACAAGACCCGCTCTTAACCCAAAACATCTTCTCAACCCACGGGCGACGTTGTACTCTCCGCCCCCCTCCCAGGCTTCAAAACTTCGGGCGGTTCGAACTCGTCCCTCGCGGGGATCAAGCCGCAGCATGACCTCTCCCAAAGATAAAATATCAAATCGGCAATCTTCTTTTTTCTTTAATTTCATAACTTGTTATCAACGAGTCCGAGATTCGCCAGGCGGATCTTTCCAACTAAACAAAACAGATATTTTGGTCCACAGAGCTTTGTGAATCCGGAATCGAACTGATCCTGACTTGGAAGGCTTTTGGTTTGGATTCCAGCAAAGACGACGACTGGAAGGCGGAGATTTTACACCAAACAGGCGGCGTTTTACCAATGCTTAATTCGAAGATTTTTTATCCGCCATTGCAGCCGCGAAGCGCCATCAATTTGTATCGAAACCTTGCAAATTCGTTTCACGCGTCTTAAATTTGTGGGCTTTCCTTTTACTTGGCAACCGATTTCGGATTTTTCGTGGAACAGGCCATCCAAAAAGCCAATACTCTGATTGAAGCTCTCGGCTGGATCCGAGAGTTCCGGGATAAAACAACCGTCATTAAATTGGGAGGTAGCGTCCTTAACCAGCTTGATTGCCTCCGTTTTACCCTGCTCGATATCCTTTTTATGGAAACTGTCGGAATGAGGCCGGTCATCGTTCACGGCGGTGGTAACCGAATTTCGAAAGCGATGGAACAAGAAGGTATCGAGCCTCGATTCGTATCGGGACGCAGGTATACCGATGAGCCCACTCTCAAGATCGTCGAAAAAGTTTTGTCTGAAGAAACTAATCACTTTCTTGCCAAAGAGTTTGAAAACCTTGGAGGCAAAGCTCGCTCGTTGAACTTTCTTTCGACTTCCGTTTTGAGAGGGCAACCCATTCAGCTAAAGGATGAATCGGGCAAACCAGTGGACTTGGGATTCGTAGGTGAGGTGACCGATGTCGATACGTCAACCATCGGGCAACTGTGTGACCAAGGATACGTCCCTTTCATTCCGTCGATGTGCCAGACTCCCGACGGGCAGAAACTAAATGTGAACGCCGATTCTGTCGCCACCCGTGTCGCTCAAGAATTGAATGCTGACAAACTGATCATCATCTCTGATGTTCCGGGAGTGCTCGAGGATGCCTCCGATCCAGATTCAGTGATTTCCAGCATGACCCGAACTGAGACTTTGGATCTGATTGCCAATGGCACCATTCGAGACGGAATGATCCCCAAGGTCGAAGCCTGTATTGAAACTTTAGATCGAGGAGTTCGCAAGGTGCATATCGTTGACGGCACGCTGCGACACTCCCTTCTTTTGGAAATCTATACCAGTAGCGGAATCGGCACTGTGATCTGTGCCGACCATCCTACTCCTTAATATTTTGAGGTCCGCCATGAGGCATATTTTGTCGTTAATGGATCTTTCCAAACAAGAGATCCTGAAAATTTTAGAACTGTCTTCCTATCTGAAATCTCAACTGAAATCGGGGACTCGGCCTCCTATCTTCGAATGTCAGGTCATGGGATTGTTATTCGAAAAGCCTTCTTTGCGGACACGCGTCAGCTTTGAAACTTTGGCAAATCAACTCGGAGGATCCAGTCTTTTCCTTGGGCAAGATGTTGGCTGGGGCAAACGGGAACCACTTTGCGATTTCATGCCTATCCTGACAGGATATCTTGACATTTTGGTCATTCGGGCCAAATCCCACGAAAAAGTGGTCGAAGCAACTCGCTACAGCCAATGCCCGATTATTAACGGACTGACAGATGTCTCCCATCCATGTCAGGCTCTCGCCGATATTTTGACTGTCAAAGAAATTCACGGAGGGCTAGATGATGTCAAAATCACCTACGTCGGAGACGCCAACAATGTCGCCTACAGCCTAGCGATTGCGTGTGCCAAATTAGGAATTACGTTGTCGATTGCAGCACCCAACGGCTACCAGTTCGAAGATTCGTTTTTGCAAGAACTCAACACGATCGCTGGCACTGATCGCATTTCCCAAACTGACGAAATCCAACAAGCGGTTCAGGATGCTAATTTCGTTTACACCGACGTCTGGACAAGCATGGGACAGGAAGAAGAATCCAAACAAAGGTTGAAAGATTTTGCGGAATTTCAGGTGAACTCCAAATTGATGAATTCAGCTGCCGAAAATGCAAAATTTCTGCACTGCCTGCCCGCTAGACGAGGTGAAGAAGTTTCATCCGAAGTAATTGACAGCCCCACAAGTGCGATCGTGGCCCAGGCACACAATCGACTTCACGCTCAAAAAGGACTTGTCGCGTGGCTGTTGAATGAATCAGAAAGTTAAAATGAATAGAAAATCAAACCAGATTCGAAAAGTCAAAATCAAACGCCGGTACACCACGAAAACTCCAGGCAGTGTTCTTTACCAATGTGGCGACACAGTGGTTTTGTGTACCGCTGGTGTTTCTGAAGATGTCCCGCCGTGGATGAGAGATTCCGAAAAAGGCTGGATCACCGCCGAATACAACATGCTTCCCGGTAGCACGTCCCCTCGAAAAAGGCGAGACCGGAGTAAGGTCGATGGGCGAACGACCGAAATCCAACGCTTGATCGGACGCAGTCTACGTGCCGTTGCCAACTTGCAAGCTCTTGGTCCGCGACAGATCACCGTTGACTGCGATGTCTTGCAAGCTGACGGAGGGACGCGAACGGCGAGTATAACCGGCGGTATGATCGCTTTGGTTGACGCAATCAATTCTATCAAGAAAAATCTTCCCGACCCGTCAGTTTATCCTCTTAACGATTCAGTTGCCGCAATCAGTGTTGGAATCGTCAACGGAAAACCAGTCACGGATCTCGACTATCCCATGGATTTTGCGGCCAGTGTCGACATGAACGTCGTGATGACTGGCAAACAACAGTTTGTCGAAATTCAAGGAACCGGTGAAGAAGCCACCTTCAGCGAAGACGAGTTAGCTGCCTTGCTGAAACTGGCCAAAAAGAGCATCCGCGAATTAACCGAACTTCAAAAAAAGTCGATTGGAGCCAAGTGGCCCTTCTGATTTCGTAATACTGATTTCGCAAGAGACCAAATCACAAGCTTTGTTCCATCCTCGATGACCAGAAAGGTGATCCGATGTACGAAAAACCGATTAAACCCATTCAACTATACGCCTGGCTCAAAGAACAGATTTCGCAATTGGAAAAAGAACTCGAAGCTGTAAAAGATGAAGTTTTTCAGATTGTTGACAAAGATGGTGGGGAACTCGAAAAAGAGGGTTTTGTGTTCAAGTGTAACAAGCGACCCAAGTACAAGTTCTCAAGCACTTATGAACAAAAAAATGACGAATTGAAGGCCCTAAAAAAAGAAGAAATCGAAAACGGGACCGCGACCATCGACGGGTATTCGGAATTTGTTACTTTTCGCGTCAAGAAAAAGAAATGACGCGGGTTTCAATTCTTCTTGGCATGATCCAAACGATTCTATAAAACGCGATCTGCCGCGTTTTCATCCCCGGATCGACGCGAATTTGAACTTGCCGGTAATTCTGGCTTGGGAATTGAGGAGCCTTGTCCAATGGCGGGGGCGATATCTGCACCCAGTGCCGAATTGCGAGGCTCGGATTCGATTTCGTTTCTTAAAATAGGACGCATGGTTTCGGTTCTTTCGACTGGTTTGTTCAAAACCGATCGCGTTCCGTCATAATTTGAATTTGGTTTCATTCGAAACTCTGCCGAATAAGGTTCAGGGCCATCGGATTGAGTATAACGCGGGCGATAAGTCGTCGTCGAAGAACCCATGTTCTGGTCTTCGCTCACTGCTCTTCGAGCCGATTGAGTGGGTTCAGCTTCGAGAGTCCTTTCGACCCTTTCCGGCGGTCCAACAGGAATTCCGCATTGATCCAAGGGGACCCGCATCGTCACGGTTCTAGGCACCTGTCTTTCATATTGCATTTCCACTTTGCGACGAACTGTGCGAGGCACTTCGACTTCTTCAGTCATGGGGACCCAACGCTGGACATCCACCTGATAGGGCTCTCTTTCGACCACCTTTTGCGTAATCGTTTCGGTGAACGGCACTTTGCGAGTGACTTCGTAGTCTTCGTAGGTGGTTTCGGTGTAAGGGACGTCCTCGTAAGTCACTTTTGTTTTTGGGACTTTAACGGTGTAAGGCACTTTCCGAACTTCGTAAGTCTGCACTGTTTTTTCTACTTCGACAGGTACCTTTCGAGTTTCCACTCGTTCCACCATCCGAGTCACTTCCACAGGTTTCCGTTCCACTGTCGTTTCAGGAATGTAGTCGATCGTCTCGCCCGTCGCAGGAACCAATGCGGGCACTGCAACAGCAGCAGTGCGAGGGGCCACCCAATGCAACCCGCGGCGACGAAAGACCGTTGCTCCAGTATTCGGATCGGTGTAGTACCCAGAATCTAACCGCTGAAGCCGGTAGCGCGATCCCGTATTGGCAGGCACCAAGGCAGTACCCGGCGTCCACCCGCTGGCTTGCTTGAAAGTGGGCTTATAAGTCGTCGTTCGTTTCACTTCGATCAGTTCTTCGGTGATCGGCTTTTTGACCACCACCTTTTCTTCTCGCATTTCGGTTTCGACGATTCGTTTTTGCACTGGCACACGTTCCTCGCGATACCGAGTCTCTTCTGCCATCACCGTTTCCTCGACACGACGCTGCCGATATTTTGTCCGAGTCACTGGACGTTGTTCCAACGATGTTACTTCACGTTCGGATGTTCGTTGAATCGGGCGATAAGTCACAATTTCTCGTTGACGAGTTTCGGTTTGAATGACCGGCTTCTCAACAGTGATCCGTTTCTTTTCCATCACAGTTTCGTCAATCCAACGCGTCGCTGTTACCGGTTCTTTCTCATAAACCGTTTGCGGAAAATATTGATAAGAATAGACCTGCGGCGTGGCAACCACGATGCCCGGAAACACAATCAATAATGTGACGGCCAAAACCGCAACGATGTTGAATCTGGTTGCCAACGAGGTTTTGCTTTTCTTTTGCACCATTCCATTCCCAAAATTAGAAATACGATTGTCTGTGGGACGATTGTCCAGTGGCAATCTTTTTCAATTTTGACGATTACAGGACCTAAAATCAAACGCTTGCCAACGAGACACGCCAATGGTTGGATTAAAAATAGCCCGGACAGTTAGACATTTACGGTTAGGGGAAATTTGAGGGTTGGTTTGCGAGATAACAGACATGCTGGCGAATGATGCATTTATCGCCAGTCCAGGGCAATTCCGAAATGATTAAACAACAACATTTGAGCTTGCGTGTATCAATTGCCTTCGAATTACCGCTGATTCGCCGCTTCGAAGCCGACTCGACACCGATTCCAGGGCAGTCTCGACAAACCATTTGCTTCAGCGATCACTCTCCCGGCTAAGGGGCAAAGCCCGTTTAAATTATGTCAGCTTTAAAGCCTTATCAAACAATCTTCGACACCATTCTTCCAAGGTTAAAAAGGCCTCGCAATAACGACTTTCGAATTCTTGATCGAATCAGACAGCGCGCAAAAAAGCTCGCTCAACTGAATGCTAATCGGTTAAAGCTCAAATTTAGCGAACTGCGGCATAGGGTCCAAACCGAACCAAACTCGAAATTGCACAACCACTTCGTTGTCGAGTCCTTTGCTCTGATGACAGAATCGGTTCGGAGGGTTACGGGTAAGATCTACTACGATTGCCAACTCTTAGGAGGCTTATCGCTCGTAGCAGGTTCGATTGCCGAGATGCAGACCGGAGAAGGCAAAACCATCACGGTCGGGCTCGCTGCCGCATTCAATTCAATATTTGGCAAAGGAGTCCATGTGGCCACCACGAACGCATACCTTGCAGAACGTGACCACGAAGAATTGGCTCCTATCTTTCGCCTGCTCGGAATATCGTCAGGTCTCATCGCTAGTGAACAGAATGAATTTGAAAAACATGCGAGCTATCGTTGCGATGTCACTTACGGAACCGGATTCGATTTTGGTTTCGATTTTTTAAAAGATCAAATTAGGCAACGCCCCACCGCAAATCCACCGCTCGGAAAACGATTTTTAGATCGGATCCGGTCAACCGACACCAGTAATTCCCAAACGAGTCAAAGAGAACTTGCATTTGCAATCATCGACGAGGCAGACAGTGTCCTTTTAGACGAGGCGACCACTCCCCTAATTCTGTCTGGTCAACCAAAACTAAACGATCAAACCGAAGTCTTCGAACATGCCTTCTCCACTGCAAATCGGCTTGTTGAAAACAGACACTTTCAATGGAATCGTGAAACTCATTCGATCCGCATCCATGAAAAAGGGATAGAACAGGTCAACCATCAAATTCCAGCGGCCATAAAACGTCAACTTACCAAACCGTGGCATCACTACATCGAACAATGTTTACGAGCCAAATTCCTTTTCGAACGGGGAATTCACTACATTATTAAAAACCAACAAGTCGTCATTGTGGATCAAAATACGGGACGATTGCACGACGAAAGAAAATGGAAGAATGGCCTTCATCAGGCGATTGAAACCAAAGAAAAAGTCGCGATATCTAAAGAGACATCCATCGCAGCACAGATCACTCGGCAAAAGTATTTCAGTCGATACCAACATGTGTCAGGAATCACTGGCACAGCCGCAGGGAACGAAAATGAGCTGTTTCGTTTTTACCATTTGCCGGTGGTGAAGATTCACCGCAACAAACCTTCAAAACGAATTGGATTAAAAACTCGTTACTTTGCCGATCACATCAGCAAGTATCAAGCTATTGCTAAATCCGTCAAAAAGATCCAAGGCCAGGGTCAACCTGTTCTAATCGGAACAAAAACCATCGCACAAACAGAAACCCTTTCACAGGTGCTCGATCAGGCGGCGATCGAGCACAAAGTTTTAAACGGGATTCAAACCCAGAATGAAGCCTGCATCATCGCGGCTTCCGGTGATTCAGGAGTGGTTACAATCGCTACGAACATGGCCGGACGTGGGACCGACATCCGCCTGTCAGAAGAAGCACGTAAAGCCGGTGGTCTTCATGTGATTGTCGTAGAACATCATGAATCACGCCGGGTTGATCGTCAGATAATTGGCAGAACGGCTCGGCAAGATGATCCCGGGTCTTACCAAGTCTTTGTTTCCGCAGAAGATGATATCTTGACCAAAAATGCGTCAGAGTTAGTCAAATCCATTCGTCAACATAGCGATAGTCTGACCGGAGAGTGCTATAAAAACTTTGATTCCAAAATCAGAAGATTGCAAATTCAATTGGAAAAAGCGGCTTACGCGGCAAGAAAGTCATTGGTCTTAAGAGACAAATGGCTGGAAAAAAAACGAGAATCGATGGCAAAACTGGCAACCATTTGAATTCGGCATCGGAATTCAGATTGAAATGAATTGGTCCCGTCCTCATTGAATCGTAGTACCTGACTTGGATGTACATCAAACCCGATTCGTTATCATGCCATCCTTCCGGCATAGGTGAACCAACGTTTACCGGCTTTGGTAATATTTACGAACCGGTTCAGTACCGAGGTAGAAGAATGCGACACCAAAAAAGATGCAAAACCCCAAAGTGACTACTGTCGTAAAAAGCAGACTTCCATACCCCATCAAAGTCGAAGCCTCCGACATCGACTGAAGCTTTTCAACAGTGACGTTACCCTGATAATTGTCGATAAGCCCGGACAGACGTGCCTGAATCGAGAATTGCGAATATACACCAACCATCAACGAAATTAGGCTGTTCAAAATCCCCGCGACCAACCCCATCCGAAGCAATTTTCTACCTGAACTAGCCCACCCGGATTTTGTCAGGACCGCAAAACCGCCCGACAAAAGCAACAGTGAAACGACTAAAGAAAATAAAAACGTGATCGCATAAATCCAGGCATCCTTTTGAGCGGCCTGGATCATGAGAAATTGAAACACAAGTTCCGCATTATCGGGTTGCTGTTCAACCAAGCTATAGAAAAACGCAGACATCCACTTTTGCAGCAAACTCCAAGCGATCATCGCTCCCGCCCCCAACACTCCCAAGAATCCGAGGGCCAAACAAATGACCGCAATAGCAGTAAGGCCTTTAGGTTTTGTATCGTCCGGAGTATAGCTGTAAAGCTCGGTCCTAACCAATTCGGGTTCAAAGTTTTCATCCGCAAACGGATTCTTTACTTCGGTCATCAATCTATCCTAAATGGACCCGAGTTCATTTGTCATTTGAATAAGGATTAAACCAAGCCCCACTTTTTTCTCAATACCCATTCGATCGACAACAAAGTGACAAACCCCATAAGAAATCCGGCAGCATCCCAAAAAGTACCGCCTAATTGCCATTTCATTGGGATCTCAATCTTCGTCATCGGAGGATTGTTGATGTAGTCATCCAACAGCGGACCCAGGTCTTGAGGGACAATTGCCTTGCCTCCAAATTCCGCCGTTTGAGCCGCCAAGCGATTCAACTGCTCGGGGTTGGCAGCAGGGTTCGATTTCTCTTTATCTCGATCAATGACGACGAACTGACGGTTCGCGTTTCCAATCAAAGCTCCATCGGAGTTTTTTGCGACCAATTCAATCTCGTAAAGTCCGGCTTCGGCAATCAATTCCGGGTTCACTTCGCAAAAGTATTTATCACCGGAAGGAACGATATTGATTTTTTCTTTCAGACGATTCGGAAA
>JBCCSJ010000205.1:0-10650 GCA_039200505.1 Planctomycetota bacterium
GGGCACCTTGTGGGCTCGCCTTCAGGGGTTCGAGAAGAGATTGCCATATCAGGTTAGGAGAAAAAAGCCTGTAGTTTTTTGAGCGAGTGCCGCAACTTGTAACTGAATTCCAACAATTGATAGCACTCAAAATGAAGGATTCTGGCATGAGCCAATAAGCGATCCTGCCGAAGCTAGCATGGTTGATCATTTGAAGCAATTTAATTTGGGATTGCTTCGAAGTCCGCATTTCTTCAAAAGACTTTCTAAATATTGACAACAAATCGGCTTGGTTTGCCGAATGACTGCCAATCGAAAAACGTACTGATGCAATTCAAGTACCGATTCGAGCGAATTTAGATTTGCAAGGGTCGTCCGTTTAGGGCTTTTTTTCGAAAACAAAGTTCCGACACGAATTGCTTAAGATTCCTCCCCCCGGGATTTTTTAGATGTGTTTTCGACGAGTTGGGATAATTCTGTTTGCTGCCCTGTTTGCATTGGGTTGTAATACCGATCCGCGCGCACGTCGTGAAACTGCTTTATTACGTGCTGAAATTCTCGACCTTGAAGACAAGTATTATCTTCTCAAATCCAAGTATCAGGATGCGCTGGGTCGTTTGGGGGAAACTGAGCCAGAATTGATGGACGGCTACCCTCTCGAATCAGAAGTGATCCTCGAAGGTCCTACTGTCATCGGGGACCCCGTCATTTACGATCATCAGACAATGCCAATGGAATCGTATTCGATGCCCCTCGATTCTTACCCGTCGTCACCGGTTCAGCCTTATCCATCTTCACCGGTGATCGAGGCTCCAACGCCGGCGGAAGTGCCTTTGGGCGAAACGAGTCGATCATTGGATCTGGAAGAATTGAAACAGATCTCCACGTCAGGAAACCGAGTCCCGAGTCGATCCAATCAGGTCGCCAACGGAACCAATTATGGGCAACAGATTACCGAGGTCGTGATCAATCGCGCTGCCAGCGGTGGACAAAACGTTGATCAATACCCAGGCGATGATGGAGTCAATCTTTTGATCCAAACTCGAACGGCCAATGGACAAAATTTACTTCAAGCTGGCGAGTTGGTCGTCAAACTGATCGACCCATCCATGCCGCGTGGCAAACAGGTCGTCGGTTCTTGGCAATTTTTACGAAATGAGGTTCCGCTGTTCTTTGCCAACGATGAACTTCAGCGGCAGGGAATCCTTTTACATCTGCCTTGGGAATCAAGAGCTCCGCGAAGTTCTAAGCTGATCGTAAATGTTCAGTTTCAAACTCAAGATGGCCGTGTGTTGACGAGTTCGGGAGATTTTCGAATTTCGATTCCGACAAAAAATTATTCGCCGAACACTCCTGCAATTGCAAACTGGACTCAAACCGATTCTCGTTGGGTTTCTGCTGGCGAAACGCTAAGCGGTCGCGATTTAGAGTACGTACGAAATGAGAATCAAACCGCTCCCAATCCGCCAGCCACGAAACGGATACGAGCGATTCCGGCCAAAGCAATTCAAACCCCTCAATGGCGACCGACCCGATAGGACTGCCCGACTTTCAAAACTATCGGAATCGTGTTGGCTGGTCACCGAATTGGTAGGCGGGCAGAACTGAACTGGATCGTATTAAAGGAGCATCGTTGACCATGATGCTTAGCCAGCCATCGACCAAAATGAGTTCGGTCACCGCAAGTTGATCGCCCTGAACTCGATCGTACATTTTGGGCGGAAGTGCTCGCGCCTTATATTCTTGGCGAAAAACTTTTTTCAATAATGTGCTGATCGTCGCCTTGTCGCCGATATTCAATCGCCGTCCGCGGATACTGGTGCCGTCTCGATCCTGCTGGATACTCAAATTCATTCCGTCTGGAATGATTTGATAGGCGGTTGTCAAGATCAGATTTCGATAAGTCTTTCCTGATTCGCCAATTTTCAAAGAGCTTAAATTCAACACGACGAAGATTCGGTTATCCTTAAAATCAAATCGAATGGGGTCGTGATTGGGAAAGGTAAAATAGGCCGTTTCCAAGTCCGATTCTGGTTCAACCTCTTCACCTGCTAGATTATTTTTTCCTTGACCAGGAAAGTAATTTGTGAGGTGATCTTTCAGTTCGTTGGAATCGAATGTTTTTCCATTGAGTCCAAATCTGGCGACCGCATTGTTGATGGCGGATTGGTGGATTTGATAGCTCAATAGATTTTGCCCATTGTCGTCGGGGCGAGCCGTGTTTGCCGCCATTTGTTCGTGACCAGCAAAACGATATCGAATCGCAACTTGATTGTCCGTCGATGACATGTGCAGCGCTTTGGGTTCAAGCTGCATTGCAATCAGTTTGTAAAATAAGTTCTTTTGGGCGTTGCTGCGAAACTTGTTTAACTGTTTGAGAACTTCATCTTCAACTCGGCGGGTCGCTGACTTGGAAACTTTGTCTCGAAAGATTTGGTCATTTTTGTCAGCGTCTTTTTCCAGTTTCTTTTCCGCCAGTTTTCGAGCCACCTTTCCTGCCAGAGGGAGGTTGTCGAAATTCGATCGAATGTCCTGAACTTGTTGGGTGCCATCGGTGTAAGAAAAAGGTTGTGCCGAAGCATCGATACCTTGGGGTGACCATGAAACCGTCTTATACACTTGAAACGAAGCAGTCCCCTGGGTTGCCACTTGAAACGGTTCTTTGTCAGCAACCGTGTCCGAAAATACCATCCCCGTGGTTTCGAGCTGGAATCGAGCGGATGAATCGTCCGGCAATAGGTTGATATAAATTTGGTTTGACGTTTGGCTGGTACCGGTGATCGTCGCGCCCTCGACCCTATCCGTTACCGGTTGTGTTAACGTCGGCAAGGCAGGAATCAATCGATTGATGAGTCTTTCGGAAACAGAAAATCGAACATTCGCATTTCGGTAATGCTGATCGATCAAATTGGAAAGGTCTTGTTGGGTTGGATCATTGGACCAGCGAAGATTCTGGTATTGATCGTTGAGGAAGCTGCCAAAGAAAGACGACGGCAAAGAATCGTATTGTTCGATTCGTTTGAGCAAGTCCGTTAAGTCGACGTCTTCACGGGCAAGCGTTTTGATTTTCTCGATGGTTTGATAATCGACAGCTTGATCGAGATATTGTTTTTGTTGGGGATTCAGAATAGGGGAAGTCAATCGCCCAAGAAAATTCCTAGCTGCCGCTCGGATCGTTTCTTCATCGGATGCATCGTCAGCAATCGTTTTTTCCAGTTCACGGATCAGCAAATATTCTGTCCATTGGTCATCCAGGAAAGGCAGCGAAAGATCGACACCATCAAATTGGAACTGAGAATCCGAAAGCGATAAATTGACAGATTCAGCCAGAGGAAGCACCTGACTCCAAATTTCAAGGCGGCGGATGATCTGATAATGAAGGCGCAAAAGTCGGCTTGCTGTTTCCACGGCTTCGGATGATTGCTGGCCCCACAATTGGAGGGCAGCCGATTGCAATGAGTCCGCCTGATTTTTCAAAATGTCAAATTGTTCTGCCAGACCTTGGTCGTTCATGGGAGTCTGGCCGATGGCCTCCAGAATGTCGATGGTCCTTTGGTCCCATCCCAAGATGCCTGTTTGATCACCGGTTTTTTCGATCTGGGTGATCAAATTTCGCGGGCGAGGCCAAGTCGGAATTTCTGCGATGGCTTCTTCTTGATCACGATCAGATACGTTTTGAGCGTGAGAGACTTGGAAAAATAACAGGGCGCAGAGAATCGTCGCGGCTAAACGATTGAGTTGCCAAATGCTCTTTTTCCATGAGACCATGGATGACTCCCTGATACAGATTACTAATCCATTATCGGAGACGAATTCGAAAATTTCGACAAACCTGCCATCGGTAACTTTTAGGCAAGATTTTGGAATGCAAAACTGGCAAATTTTTACGATTGGGTAGTTTGTCGCATTGCGATACGGCACAGAACATTTACTGGGATCTAAAAAGGACGATCGGTTGGCTGATCCGGTTCAGTGTGCCTGTAAGCGTTTCAGAACCGCAACAACCGCTGGCGAGTAGTGTCGAATGTCCCACTGGTCACTTTCCGGTAATCGGTCGGTATCGAATCTTTGATCGGACTCGACCACTAGGATGCTTTGATCGGGTGCCGCATCCAGAAAGTTCTGAATCACCGTTTCAAGTTCGTCCCAGCGGTCGACATAGAAATCGTAGGGGGGCGAGCAGAATACGACCCAAGGTTCCTGCGGCCAAGATTCCTTGGACTGAAAAAACTTACGACACCAGAAAAAAGTATCCGAAGCTTCGATTTGGGCCGTTAAATCAGGGTCCAGACTACGAACATTGTTGGTCAGAATTCGTATAGAGGGAAAGTGCCGTTCGATGAAAAAAGCCTGAGTGGCGCCGCGACTAAGTGCCTCGATCCCGATCGCTCCAGTTCCGGAAAACAAGTCAAACACCGCTTTGCCCGGAATCCAACCACCTACGAGGTTAAACAAGGCCTCGCGGATGTTGTCTTTCATCGGACGAGTCACTTGGTTACCGGAATAATCGATCTGTCGGCCCCGAAAACGACCGCCGATGATGCGTAATTTCCCTGGGGCAGCCGATGGGCGATTGGATCTCCAATCTTCGAGTTTTCTACCAGATTTACGTTTGGCCATAAGTTACTCTTGAATAGTGGTGTCCTTCGACTAGCCGATTTTATAATATTGTCAAACTCGTTCTCAAAACTCAAAAAGACTGCTATGAGATCTCAAAATAAACATTCGATGAAGTGGTTGATGACCGTCGTCGCTGGCCTGATTTTCAGCCTTGGTGTCTCTGTTTCGGCCGTGGCTCAGGAGGAAGCCGAGCAGGAAGTTTCTACTACAGAGTTACAAAAGCAGTTTGATCAATCGGTCCTGGACCTGAAAGAGAATGTCAAAAAAATTCGTCGGGCAGGTGTCATGCACTTTATGGTTGCCAGCGACGAGGCCTATGAATATCGCGAAAAATGGGAAAAACAAGTCGAAGCGGGTACCGAAATTGTCAAACGAATCAACGAAGCTGCGTTGGCGATTTTTCTTCGACAGGATGAACCAGACACCAGTGTCGCCAGCATCGTCGGGATCTACGCTACTCAGTTATACGATGAGGGGAAACTGGAAGTTTGTTCCAAATTAACACGCAAGCTGTTGAGATTATTTCCCGAAGATCCAGCCTTAAAAAACGACTTGGCCCGGGTCGGAATCGCGACGAATGAATTTGAGTTGGCTGAAAAGATGGTCGACTACGCCATGGTGGAAAAATACTCCAAAATCGAGCAGATGTTATTCGAAAATCTCGCGATTCTGAAACAAAATGCGGCGACCGAAGAATTGATCAACGCGAGTGCACTCAAAGAGGAAGAACCCAGGCCTTTGGTCAAAATTGAAATTCGTGACAAAGGTTATTACATCATCGAGTTGTTTGAAGATGAGGCGCCTGAAACGGTTGGAAACTTTATTAGTCTGGTCGAATCTGGGCACTACGACGGGATCGCCTGCCATCCCGTGATTTCCCACCTGTTGGCTGCTACCGGTGTCGGAACGATGCAAGAAAGCCGATTACTTGACTACACCATCTATGACGAACAGGAAAAACCAAACCACCATTTCCACCTGCGTGGTGCGGTCGCGATGCGACAATTCGGGTTCAAAAATTCAGCTTCATCATCCTTTTATATATGCCGCGTGCCCCTGCCAAACCTCGATTCCGCCGACACCGTTTTTGGTCGTGTGATCGAAGGGATGGAAGTGGTTGATAGCATTCGCAACACAGCAACGCTGAACGACAAAGAGGAAGATGAAATTATTGATGGCTCGGTACCCGATATTATCAAAAAAGCGACCGTCATTCGGAAACGGAACCACGATTACAAACCGAACAAAGTGATTGAAACAGAACAGCAACCAAAATGAGCCTTATCTCGAGATTAATCCTGGCTTTCGCCTGTCTGATACCGTGCCAAGTCCATTTGTCAGTTCACGGCCAAGTCCAGCTAGCACCATCGAGTAGCGGCATTCAACCTGGCTCGCCGCAACAACAGAATGACGAACTGAAAAATGTAGAGGAGATGACTTTCGACGAAATTGTCGGTGAAATTCGAGCCAACGAAGCTGAGATTAATCGCCTTTACAGTTCGATTCCTGTCGGATTTCCTAACGCCCATCGCAAGTTTATGGCAAAAATTAAAGGGATTCGTGACCGATCGAAGTTATTAAAATCTGAGGTCAAAAATTCTGCCATTCGCAGCTACCAAAAAGATCCAAACGGTAATCCCAAGGCTGCAATGATTGTGTTCAACGAAATGCTGGCAAAGCTTGAACCTCAGTCGCCTGAATCCTCTTTCGACCCCCAAGGTGCATTGGAATTGGGAAATATTTTACTTGATTCTGATCTGCCCCAGGATAACTCCGCCGCGGTCAACTTTTTCGGAGTTTCCTATCAAACGTTTCGGGCCTGCTTTGCCCTTCAGGATTTTGAAAAAGCAAATCGTTTGTTAGGTCAAATCGAAAAGAATGGAACGCGGCTGTTGCCTCAAATTCGAGAGCAACTTGAAGACGCCAAACGCAAGTTTGACCGTGAGATTACGATTCGAAGGTTAGAGTCCCAGACCGATGACCTTCCATTGGCGAAATTAGAAACAAGCGAAGGCGTGATCACAGTGGAACTGTTCGAAGATCATGCCCCGCAAGCCGTCGCTAATTTTATTAATCTGGTGGAACGGCAATTTTACGACGGTTTGGATTTCTTTTATGTGCGGCCGGGAGAGGTCGCCCAAACGGGTTGTCCAAAAGGGGACGGTACATCGGATGCAGGCTACCAGATTCCATGTGAATGCGATAAGGGTCAGATTCGGCATCACCTTGCCGGAACGGTCAGCATGGTTAACCAAGGTAAGGACACTGGAAGCAGCCAATTGTTCTTTAGTTACCAACCCAAAAGTGATCGGGACGGTCGGTACACTGTGTTTGGTCGAATCGTCGAAGGGATGGACGTGCTGTATCGGCTCAAACGATACCAGCCTTCTATGAGTAGTGGCAGCCAATTGGAACCTTCTAAATTGACGCGAGCTTCTATCGTTCGCAAGCGGGGGCACGTTTATGCTCCGACTCGTTTGGCTCGCCAGTCAACACAAGTAGATCAGGCCAGTAATTCTGATCAATAGGCGGACGACGCAAAGTCCACCCCCTGACGCTGCCGACAACTCTCTGAGTATTGTTCGACACTCAGCATTGGTAGAAAATTGCAGTGCGAAACAGGCTCTACTCAAAAGTGACTTCATAGCCTAAACTCGATCTTAAATCGTAAGAATTTGCTGAAAAGATCCTTGATCTGGTTTAGATATTCATTCTGTTAGGAGTACCTCAATGTCTGTTGCGAAAACTTTGACTCAAATAGGCACGACGATCATCGGTAGTTGCGTTTTATTGGGACTGTGTTTTTTGGCTCCCGAATTGGGGATGGCCCAGGAAGACCCCAGCTTGGAATCGCTTCAGCAAAAGTGGGCTGAACTTCAAGCTCAATTGGACACGGCTGAAACAGCTTTGAGTTCTCCCGAAGGAGATTTGACCGCGAAACAAGATTCGTTTCGAGGACTGGTTGATCAAGCGAACGCTCTCATCGGCCAACTGGCTGATTCGGCGAAAAAGCTGCTGGCTGAAGAACCGAATGACAAAAACGCCCTTCGGACGCTGCTTGGAATCATGGTGAATTATGCATCCCAGAACAATGATGCAGAAGTGCTCCAACTGGGTGACGTATTGATCGATCAAGGAATCAATCCTGAATATTTTAAGGTGGCAGCCAAAACAGAACGATTAACGATTGCGGGACGAGAAATTTTCGACGAATTGGTAATTCGTCAAGAAGAGGCATTAGCCAATGATCTGCCCAGGGTCAAATTGACAACGACCAAGGGCGACATCGTCATTGAGTTGTTCGAAAATGAAGCTCCCAACACGGTTGGCAATTTTATCAGCTTGGTCGAATCTGGATTTTATTCCGATATTTTATTCCATCGAGTCGTCGAAGGGTTCATGGCGCAAGGTGGCGGTTACAAAATGGTTGACGGAATCGAAGAAGGAGGCGAAGGGCCTGGCTATGAGATCAAGTGTGAATGTTACGAAATTGATAAACGTCCCCACTTTACTGGTTCGCTCAGCATGGCTCACCGCGGAAAGGACACTGGGGGAAGCCAGTTCTTTCTGACTTTTGATCGCACCGATTTTTTGGACGGACGGCATACCTGTTTCGGCCGTGTGATTGAAGGAATGGATGTGCTCGAGATGTTGACTCGCACACACATCGCTGCCACCAAATCCCCAACCGGACGCGAGCAACCAATTCCTGGTGTTACCAAGGACAAAATCGTGACAGCGGAAGTCATCCGAAAAAGGGATCACGAATACGAGCCGGACAAAGTGCTAGGCGCTAAGGATCCAGAATCAGACGCTAAGGCTCCTGAATCGAAAGACCAAAGCACTGAGGACCAGTCGGGCGAAAACAGTTCGGAATCGGCTGAAACCCCCGAAGTTTCACCCGAGCTTTCCGCCCCCGAGTCTACGAAATCGGAAAGTCAGGCAGAAAACGCAGACGGAAAGAAGGAAAATCCGGATACAAACCAGGACGGTTCTTCGTCGAAAAAAGAAGACCAATCATGAAGCGACAGGAACGAGCTGATCTCGTTTTGCAGCGACTGAACGAGTTGTACCCTGATCCGCCAATTCCACTAGATCATCACAACGCGTACACACTTTTAGTCGCTGTCCTGTTGAGTGCCCAATGCACTGATGAACGGGTCAACAAAGTAACACCTGAATTGTTCAAGTTGGCCGACAGTGCAAAGAAGATGTGCAAAGTACCGGTCGAAAAAATCCTTGAAATTATTCGTCCGTGTGGTCTTTCGCCAAAAAAATCAAAAGCGATCGCCGAGTTGTCGCAGATTTTGGTGAAAGACTATAAGGGTAAAGTTCCAGCGGATTTTGCAGCACTCGAATCGCTACCAGGGGTCGGACACAAAACTGCCAGTGTCGTGATGGCCCAGGCTTTTGGGGTTCCGGCGTTTCCGGTAGACACTCACATTCACCGGCTGGCTCAGCGATGGGGCCTGACAAAAGGCAAAAACGTCAAACAGACCGAGGCTGATCTCAAAAAAGTGTTTCCTGAAGAATCGTGGAATTCACTTCATCTGCAAATCATCTATTATGGTAGGGAATTCTGCACCGCACGTGGCTGCGATGGCACGAAGTGTCAGATTTGCCGCGAATGTTATCCGTCTCGAAAAAAGGTAAAAATTACTTCCAAGGCATAGCCCGCCCCGTGACTCAACCGACGAAGTGCAATGGATCCATCCATCGAATGTCCGATCTGTGAAGAGCAGTTTCCGTACGATGATTCCAACCCGGAAGCGATCGTCGAATGTCCTTCGTGTGACAGGAAGTTTTTGGCCAGTTCCGCCACGATCCTCAACGATGCCAGTCGGCCTCGGGAGGCAATGCAAACTCCCCAGCCAAAGCAAAAGATCCCCACCGCTGAGTTAAAGTTGAGCCGTCTGGACGATGATGTTTCCCAAGATCGTCCCCAGTCCGACACGCCGCCCAGTCAGTCAATGAAAGAGAAGACTGGGACCAAAGCGATTCTATTGAGGGCCAAGAAAAGAAAAAATCAACGCTACCTCATGCTTTCTTCCGTTCTGTTTGCCATCGTCGCGGGCGTGTTGGGAGGATTCCTGTTTGTCGAACTGTCAAAACAGAATCAAGAAAAGTTATCTCAAGCTGATCCGGAAAGATTGGAAACTCCAACCGAAGGCTTATCCAAGGATCTCGCGAAAAATAGCGATGCGAGTTTAGATTCGGACGACCCAGCCCCGGGAACGGTATTGTCGGGCGGAGATTCAGCCATTGAAAAACCGTTGCCAAAGTTCGCCGAATTGCCAAAACGAAGAACCAGATACTTCGATCAAAAACAGTTGAACCAATGTTGGGAAAAAGTTCGGCCCTACCTGGTTAGCCTCAAAATCCACAAAGCCCAAGGTATTTCGGAAGCGGTCGGAGTGATTGTCGATTCTCGAGGCTGGGTTTTGACAAGCTATTCCAAGATTCTCGGTGCCACCCGAATCGAAGTCACGTCAGCGGCAAGGCGGATCGAAAATATTAGCGACAATTTGTTATCCGATGACGTTCGGGGGATCGTACCTTCGGCTTCGGATCTTGACTCGGACATCGCCATTATCTCGGTCAACCCAAGATTTGTCGTCAACTTTGGAGACCTGCCCATTTCCAATTTCCGGTTGATCGTCCCCGGGGCTTTTTTGGTGAAAGCAGGACCACCAAGTCGAAAGAATCTGTACGGTCGGTCGGAAGCAGCGGTGGTGCACCGCGACCGGATCGGCTTGTTGCCTACCGCGGATCAGGTGAAAGACCGAAATTTCAATAGTTCCAAATTGGAATGGTTGGTCGCCAAGAGCAAAACCGAACCGGTTCCGGGTACCCCATTATTTACGATCGATGGCAGCCTGGTCGCGTTCGAAGTTTTTGGGACCAAGCAGAATTCTCATTACGTTATGGTTCGCGATTTAAAGCGGCTGCTTTCGAACGCTTCGGGCGAGATTGAACCGCTGCTCAAGTTAGGCGGTGCGACTATTGAAAACGGTACTGTCGAAGTCGCAACGTCACATCCCATGGCTCAAA
>JBCCSJ010000206.1:0-10522 GCA_039200505.1 Planctomycetota bacterium
CTTGTCCGCGATTTTGACGATCGGATTCTTATTGATCAGTTGATTATTGATCCCCCAGTTGAACGCACGTTGCACAACTGAAATGGCATCGTTGGATGTTGTTGGTCCCCAACTTTCCTTATCCTCAATCCACTTCGAGACTTTCCGCGGAGTCAGTTGCCCCACACGAAGCTTCCTACCGACGAACTTGGCGAATTGAGAAAGGTAATGCTTGGCCTTTTTGTACGTTCCCGGTTTTCGATGTTTGAACAGCCAGTCGAGATATTGATCCAAGAGGTCGACAACAAAATCGACCTCTGCAGGCTCATTCTCCTCGAGCATCAGTTCGTGGTACTTTTTCCAGGCGGCTTTCTCGTCCTTGCCAAGGTTGATCTGGCGTTTACCAAGTTGGACGTACCAAGACTTGGTTTGCGTGCGGAAGAAGGGTTTGGATGTGCGCATTTTTCGTTTCTCCTCGGTGGAAATCGTAATTTCAAACACTTTGGAAAACAGCGTCAGACGCTTCGTTTACGACGAATGCGTCCTTATCTCTGCACAAAACTCTGCACTAAATGATTTTCAATTTTCAGTAATACGGCGAAAACCGAGTCGGGCTGACTGGATTTGAACCAGCGACCTCTACACCCCCAGTGTAGCGCGCTACCAGACTACGCTACAGCCCGAAACCATAAGTTTATGGTGAGGCAATGGTCTTGGCAATGTCGAGATTTGAAAATCATCTCACCCGTTTTGACTTTTTGATCTACCGAATCAAGAATTTGGCTGCTTTTTTTGCCATTTCAGCCGCAAGGCCCTGCCTCGTTCTTCACTGGTCACATCGGATTACTTTCCGTCGTAGAATAGCGTCGTCGAAACTCCAGCCGAGTAGTCAGACGAAAGTTATAGGTCAAGGAAGTTTTAAAATGACTGAGACGAAGCCTTCGACAAAGTAATCGACTTTGAAAAATCGAATTACCTGGATAACCGTGTTCAGCGGCTTCGTTTTCGACAAACCCTGAATGCAACTGAGAAGCCATTCCAATTCAAGACTAAGGAAAACTGATGAAAATTCTCGTGACGTGGGCAATTGCCGTTTTGATGACTTTGAATTCGCAAGCATTGGGCGACGACTGGCCTCAATGGATGGGGCCAGACCGTGACAACACTTGGAAAGAGACTGGGTTAATCGAAAAGTTTCCCGAGGGCGGTCCCAAAGTGGTTTGGGAAACCGAGGTCGGTATCGGCTATGCCGGGCCATCGGTGGCTCAAGGCAAAGTGATCGTGCTCGATTTTGAATCCGATTCTGACGTCAAGATCGCCAACTTTGAACGTCGACGCTTTCAGGGGACTGAACGGATTATTTGTCTTAACGAGAGCGATGGGAAACCGATCTGGAAACACGAATATCCAGTCGAGTATACAATCTCATATCCTTCGGGACCTCGATGTACTCCCATCATCGAAGGTGATTCCGTTTATGTGCTTGGTTCGGAAGGGAATTTGAAGTGCTTGAATCTGAACGATGGCGCGATAATTTGGGAAACTGAATTAAAGAAGGACTATAAAACCGAATCTGCGTTGTGGGGCTATTCAGCGCATCCACTGATGGATGGGGACTTGTTGATCACTCTTGCTGGCGGCAAAGGAAGTCATATCGTAGCGCTGGACAAAAAGACGGGTAAGGAAGTTTGGCGAAGTCTTTCCGCTCCTGAGCAAGGATACTCGCCCCCTACGATTATCGAGTTTGCTGGCCAAAGGCAATTAATCTGTTTCCGCCCCAATGGTGTTTCATCCATCGACCCAGCAACTGGCAAGGAAATTTGGTCAGTTCCTTATGAAGCGACTTCGGGTTCAACGATTATGTCTCCCATTTTGTGGGGTGATAAGCTTTACATCGCTGGCTATTCAAAACAAAGTTTGCTGTTGCAATTGAAGCCTGACAATACGACTCCTGATGTCATTTGGCAATCGAAAGGGAACATCGCTGTCTCGCCGGTCAATGTTCAACCGTTTCTGGACGACGAAAATGGAGTGCTTTACGGAATGGATCAATCGGGCGATATGCGTGCCATGAAATTTGAAGGGCCCGAACTTCTTTGGAAAACATCGGAGCCTGTTTCAAGACGAAGGGTTGGAAGCGGGACGGCATTTATCGTGAAGCAGGCGGATCGTTTTTGGTTATTTAACGAAACGGGAGAATTGATCATCGCCGAAATGACCCCCGATGGTTACACAGAAATCGACCGTGCCAAAGTGATCGAGGCATCAAATAACGCGTTCAACCGCCCGGTCGTTTGGAGCATGCCCGCGTTCGCCAACAAGCGAATTTACATTCGTAACGATGACAAAATCATCTGCCTGGATGTAAGTAACTGACGCAAAGGATGGTACCAAATTCAAAATGGAAGAATAAAAATTGACAAACGAACTTTCAGATCATTTTGGCGACCGATTGATGGCGGCCGTGAGGGTGAAAAAAACGCCTCTTGTCGTCGGGCTTGACCCTCGCTTTAAACAGATTCCCGAAAAACTTCGATTAGGTGTTTCTGATTCGGCACCGGAAGTTGCTGAAGTGTTTCGCAAGTTTTGTTTCGAGATCATTGATGTGGTTCAAGGGCTTGTACCGGCCGTCAAACCTCAGGCGGCTTTTTTTGAGCAGCTAGGTGCTCGCGGTATGCAGGCTTTGGCGGATGTAATCGATTACGCGGTTGAAGCCAAATTGATGGTGATTCTGGATGCCAAGCGAGGGGACATTGGATCGACGGCTGAAGCTTACGCCCGTGCTTTTCTTGGTCGGAAACCGAAATCGAATTGGGGGTGCGATGGTTTGACGATTAACCCGTATCTGGGTGAAGATACGTTGGAGCCGTTCGTCAACAGGGCCAACGAAACTGGAAGTGGAGTCTTCGTTTTGGTCAAGACATCCAATCCGGGTAGTCATTCACTGCAAGAAAAAGAGACACACCAGGGGAAAGTCTACGGGCTGGTGGGCCAGCATGTCGAACGACTTTCAGCGGCATCCAAGGGCGAGTCTGGATATGGTTCGGTCGGAGCCGTTGTCGGAGCGACCTATCCGGAGCAATTGGCGGAGTTGAGATCGGCAATGCCAAGCACGATCTTTTTAGTGCCAGGCTTCGGGGCTCAAGGCGGGACTGCCAAAGACGTGGAGGGTGGTTTTGACGAAAACGGATTAGGTTCGATCGTCAACAGTTCCCGAGGAATCATCTTTGCCCACGCTAAACCCGAATATACTGAGTTGGATTGTTGGCAAACTGCGGTCGAAAAAGCAACTCTGGATTCGATGGATCGTCTTGCAGAAACCACGGCTGGCAAATTACGGTCTTGTTAGACTTTTCATTGAATTCGCCGGCAGGATTTGTAGTCAACAACACGCACCTGCCACACCGATTTTATGATGGAGGTTAATTGAGATTTCGAGTCTAGAATTTCGAACGAAAGTTCGTAAGATCTTGGAATCCGATCGGTCTTAATTTCTATTGCATGGGAGTAAAAATGTCAGAATCACACGGTACTCGTCGAGGTTCCGATTTCGCGGGTTTGTCAGTCGCCATTGTGACACCTTTCAAAGACGGCAAGCTAGATTCTGATGCCTTGAAACAGCAAATTGAGTTTCAGATCGAAAACGGAACCAGTTGTTTGGTTCCGGCAGGTACGACCGGCGAATCGCCGACGCTTTCTCATCCTGAGCACGAACGGCTGATCGCTGAGACAATTCAAATTGCTGCTGGGCGAGTGAAGGTAATGGCGGGAACTGGGTCCAACAGTACCGACGAGGCTATTAGTTTGACAGAGTGGGCCGCTAAAGAAGGCGCCGACGCAAGTTTGCAGGTTGCTCCGTATTACAACAAACCGACTCAAGAAGGTTTTTATCAGCATTACAAGGCGATTTCTGAAGCCGCTGGTTTGCCAATTTGTGTCTACAACATTCCTGGACGCACGGGGAAAAATATCGAGCCTGAAACCGTTGCCAGAATCGCAGAGTTTAGTAACGTAACGATGGTAAAAGAAGCAACGGGATCGCTCGATCAGGCATCGCAGGTCATGGCATTGACGGATTTGACGCTGTTAAGCGGTGACGACAGCTTGACGCTTCCGCTGCTTTCGATCGGTGGTGAAGGAGTGGTATCGGTGGTCGGTAATCTTGTGCCACAAGATATGTTGGCGATGTTAAAAGGATTTGCGAGCGGAAATTTGATTGAGGCCCAAAAATGGCACCATAAGTTGTTTCCGCTGTGCCGAGACTTACTTAGTTTGGCTACCAATCCAATTCCGATCAAAGCTGCGATGGCTGAAATGGGTCGTGACACTGGAGAACTTCGCTTGCCGATGACGCCGCTGAACGCGGATCAGTTGGTGGAACTTCGAAAGACATTGGAAGCTTACGGCATCAACGCGGTGGCTGTTTGATAACGAGTTCATCGTATTGAGTACGGTCAATTTGTATTTTCCAATTGAGTATGTCCCGCTTGCCGAGCGAGATACATTCTTGATAGCTTATCAGCTAGAAGGAACTGTCTCGAGAAAGCGAGCGGGTCTTGTTCGACCGATGATCAGTGATTCTTAACCCCAGCTTTGACCGGGAGTTTGGAGCGATTCAAAGTTACTGATCTGTTTTTGGAACGGCGTTTTTTGGGTGAACGCAGAACTGTCAACGATATCGGTGAATTTTTGCTTCAGGCATTAGATGGTAATGGACGACCGATTCGGTTGTTTGAAGATGTGCCGCTCGGCAAGCGGCACGTAATTTACTGCGACATCCTAACGATGTGACTGGGTCTCAAGACGTGCCGTTTGGCAAGCTGTAGGTTATGAAACCCTCGCTGTCTGTACAGTCGTTGGCTAGTCGAACAGTATCAACATCATTCCACTCGACCGACGGGTCGATTGCCCTCCCCTTTTACTTTGGTAAGTCGATCGCCTAAATCAGACCGTAAATCTTCGGCGTATTTGCTCAGTCTGGCGACGGCTTCGGGATGAAGTGCGGCGACGTTTGTCGTTTCTCTGACGTCTGACTTGAGATCGTAGAGTGCAAATTCGGCCTTGTTTTGATCGTAACGGATCGGTCTTCCATCGTCAGTCCCCTGCCGATCGTTAATGCTTCGGTAACGATGAGGAAATACGAGTTTGAATTGTCGGTCCCTAACCGCCTGAAGTTCGCCTCCTTTGTAGTAACACCCAAAATGGGTATGAGGCGATACTGCCGTCGAATCGCCGGTCATTAATTCAATGATGTCTCTGCCGTCGATCGGATGATTCGGCAACTTGGAACCGATCAAATGAGCAACGGTCGGAACGATATCCAGTGTGGAAGCAAGTTCATCGCAGACGGAACCCGGCTGAATTTTTCCGGGCCACTTCATCAAGCAAGATACCCGATAACCTCCTTCCCACATCGTCCCTTTCCCTTCTCGAAGTGGGCCTGCCGATCCGGCTCTTTTTCCATAGCTAAGCCAAGGCCCATTATCGGATGTGAAAATTACCAGCGTATTTTCAGCTACGCCAGCATCCTCAAGAGCTTGGTTGATTTGACCGACAGACCAGTCAACTTCCATCATGACATCGCCGAATAATCCAGCACCGCTTTTTCCTTTAAACTTGTCAGAAACATACAGAGGCACATGGACCATCGAATGAGGAACGTAAAGTAAAAACGGTTTGTCCTTATTGCGAGCGATAAAGTCGACCGCTTTATTTGTGTATTGTGTTGTTAATTGCTCTTGCTCTTTCGGTGTCACCTCGGAATCGATAACCTCATTGCCCTCGATTAAGGGAAGAGGTGGGTAATTGTTTTTACGTTTGGGGTCATTGGGATCAAGATCAGCGTATCGCGGATGATAGGGCCACATGTCATTGGAATAGGGCAATCCAAAATATTCGTCGAAACCATGTTGTAATGGAAGAAAGGGCTTTAGATGGCCCAAATGCCACTTGCCAAAACAGGCA
Source organism: Planctomycetota bacterium (assembly GCA_039200505.1). GTDB lineage: Bacteria > Planctomycetota > Planctomycetia > Pirellulales > Pirellulaceae > Mariniblastus. Next base: position 5,944 of record JBCCSJ010000206.1, read on the forward strand.
GTCGCGTAGCCCTTTTGCTTGCAAACTTCCGCAAGTGTCATTTCGTCCGAATGAATCCCAATTTTTGCGCTCGGCCCCAAAGCTCCGCTGAGTCCTACTCGGCGATGGTAGCAACCGGTTAAAAGACCGATCCTCGAAGCAGAACAGACGGCACTGGAAACCACAAAGTCGGTAAATTTTCGCCCGTCGGCTGCCATCTGATCCAGATGCGGCGTTGGGTACTTGTCCGCTCCAAACGGGCCAATATCAGCGTACCCCATGTCATCCATAAATATGACAACTACGTTTGGATTGTTGGTTTCCGCCTTCAGCCGGGGCAACGATCCAAGGGTAACCGTCATTATTCCGAGAAGGAATAGAGCCCGGCGACTTGCTTTCAAACGGATCAAACAATTCGAAATCATGAAGGTCTCCAAATTTCAGTGGCAATCGTGAGTTGATGAGCGGAATCCTGAATCAGTCATTCCGCATTCAGATTGTACACAAGATCGGCGAATAAATGGCGGCCCGGAAGCATTACGATCGATGCAAGGGAATGTCGCGCGCGCTGGATTGGGTGGCTATAAGTCTGCCAAAGTCTTGCCTCAGTCAGCGTTCAGGGACCACCTATGAAGTACTTTGATTTTCAGCTACCGTTCCCGGAACGAAGAATCGAGATAACGAATGAGGGGGTATAAAAAGTACTCGATTACCTTGCGGCGGCCGACTTTAATTTCACAACTGGCTGACATTCCGGGCATCAGCCGGAAGTTGTCGCCGACGGCTTCCAGTGCGTTCGGATCGAGAATTTTAATTCTGGCCCGGTAACTGGTAATCCCGGTGGGGGCACCATTGGGAGCTTGTTTTTCAAACGATCCCTCGCTAATTGTCCTCACGATTCCCTCGAGTGTGCCGTGACGCTGGTAGGGATATGAGGCAAGCTTGATTCTGGTTTTGCAACCTTCGGGAAGAGAACTGTCGGCAAATTGTTCTTCATTTGCGGCTGTGATGACCGCGACATCTTTGCCCTCGATATCGACTTCGACTTCCATCTCAACACCCAGAGGTACCAATTTGCAGAGGGCTTCGCCGATTTGCATGGTCGAGCCAACGGTTTTTTCAGATACTTCCAGGACTACAAATTCCTTGTACGGCAAATGATCAGGCACTCTCACTTCCGCAAACTCGCGTGACCGGACCGCTTTATTTAACTCCTGGACGCGTGAATTCATCTGGTCATTGACTTGAGCAAATTCACTGACGATTTGCGTTTGCCAGGAAGCGATGAATGCCTCTTTTTCGGCGTCGATTGCTTCCAGCGACTTGTCTAATTCTTTTAGGCGGGCATCTGACTGCATCACCTGCATTTTCGCTTCGGACGTCTGCAATTCTCTGCTCAAAACATCCGTGGACGACTTGCTGCCTCGTTCGGCGAGATCGACGATCTGATTTTCGTACTTTTTAAACTTAGCGTAGTTATTGAGTTGAGCTTCTTTTTGGATTTTGGTGTTGGCGATCTGCACTTCGTTGGTTCTGACCTTAGCAGCAAACTTGCGAAGTTCGGAAGCGTATTGGTTTTGCCGTTCGAGATACAATTGGTATTGAACAGCCCAGTCATTGTCCAGTTCGTGTCCGGCGAGGCTGAATTCTTGCTTCTCCTTTTCAGCTTTGAGTCGTGCCATGCTTGCGGTAAGCGATTTGATTTCAGCCTCTAACGCCAGCACATCCGCATCTGAAAAAGTCGGGTCGAAAGTGGCCAAAAGAGACCCTGCTTTTACCTCTTCGCCAAACTTATAATGCAACGATTTAATCGGCGAAGCAAGTTTGGCATCGATCACAATCGGTTCTTCGATCGTGATGAGTTTGCCATCCGCTTTGACAATTTTGTCCACTTCGGCCCAATTGGACCACCAGATAAAAGTTCCGATCAAAATGCAAACCGTATACAGAGTAAACCTTGCGCCGCCGGGTACGGGTTGTCTTTCTAGCTCCACGGCATCAGGTTGAAATTCGTTCAATAGCCGATCTCGCCTCGACCTGCGAGATCGAGTCTTGGGTTGGGCACTGCGATGATGTTTCCCTTTCGGTCTTTCAGTTGTTTCCTGCATCATGCTCGTCCCATTTGTTGATGCCATAGCTCTTTGTAAACGGTGCTGTTGTTAAGGAGTTGTTTGTGAGTGCCCATTGCGCTGATTTTTCCACGCTCAAGAACAATGATTCCGTCGCAATCGGTTAGTGTGGATAACCGATGAGATACCAGGAATACGGTTCGGCCATCTGCGATGATCTTCAAATTCTTTTGGATGATCGCTTCGCTTTCAGGATCGAGGGCACTGGTCGCTTCGTCAAAAATCAGGATCCGTGGATCTTTTAGCAAGGCGCGGGCGATTGCCAAGCGTTGCTTTTGGCCACCCGAAAGATTTGATCCGTTTTCTTCCAGCATGGTGTCGTAAGACTGTGGCATCCGTTCGATAAATTCGGACGCACCCGCCATCCGAGCCACATAAACCACTTCTTGGAAAGTTGAATTTGGCTTGGCCATCGCAATATTTTCACGAATAGTTCCGCGGAACAAAAAGTTATCCTGCAGGACGACCCCGATGTTTTGTCGGATATGCGAAATGTCCAGTTCTCGGACATCCAATTTGTCGATCCTGATAATCCCTGATTGCGGACGATGCATCCCCTGGAGCATTCTTGTTAGCGTGGTTTTTCCGGAACCGCTACGGCCGACAATTCCAATGATTTTCCCTTCGGGGATCGAAAATGAGATCCGATCCAAAGCTGGAGGAAGGGTCGGGTCGTAGCTGAAACTAACATCTTCCAGCTCAATGTGCCCGCGAACGTCCGGACGGAGTCCCTGTCCAATTCCCGACTCGGCGTTGTGGTTCATGACCGATCCGAGCATGCGAACCGAAAGAGCACACTGCTGGTAAGAATGAACCAGCCCTACTAAGGCAACCAGCGGTCCAGTCACACGTCCGGAGATCATTTGAAAGGCGACCAATTCACCGACTGAAAGCTGTTTTCCGATCACCAAGGAAGCACCCGTGCAGACGACGACCACCGTCAACATTTTTTCAAGGAACTTCGAAATCGTGGTTGCTGTGATCGAAATTTTGCCAACTCGAAATTGCATAGCAACTGATTTGGCTGACTTTTCGTCCCACGATTTTCTTTGTACAGGTTCCATGCTCAACGCTTTGACGGTTTGAATCCCGTGAATGGATTCCACCAGCATTGCCTGTCGGTCTCCTTCGGCGTGATAAAGCGATTCGAGCCGGCGACGATAGGGACCAAGTAAAAGCCCGATGTTCAACGCCAAAGCGACTGAAAATCCGAGTACGATGAAGAACAACACCGGACTATAAAAATATAGAATCGGCATGAAAATTAATAACGCTGTGGAATCGAGCAAAGTCAAAAACAGACTACCGGTCAGAAATTCTCGGATCTGATTGGTTTGCTGCATGTGTTTGGTAAGCACGCCTGCGGTAATATGCTCGAAGTAATCCATCGGCAGCCGCAGCATGTGACCAAACGTCCTCGTTGCGACTCGGATATCAATTTTACTGGTCGCATGGAGAAGCAGATAGCTTCGCAGATATCCCAAAATTGCATCAAACGCTAACGCGATACAAATTCCAACGGTCAAAACCCGCAACGTCTCCATTGCGGAATTGACCAGCACCTTGTCGATGACGATCTGAAAAAACAGAGGCACAACCAGTGCGATTAGGTGAATGAAAACTGCTGCAACGGCGACGTCGGTAAACGCAACGGATTGCCTAAAGATTTCAGGGAGGAACCAGCGTAGACTAAACGGCTGATTCGAATCCAGCATCGAATAAGTTCGCTTGGTAAGGATGGCTTCGCCTCGCCACGAAGTTTGAAACTGTTTTCGTTCGAGGTAAATAAAGCCCTGTTGATCAGCAAGAGGATCGTAGACCGCCACCTGTTCGACAGGTTTACCATTTTCGCCTTCGACTTTACGCATGCCGACGATGATGACGTAGTTGCCATTTTCAAGTCGGACCATCACGGGGAAGGCTTGGTCAAGATTTCGAAGTTGTTTCCAACTTAACTTGGCATGTTTGGCTTTAAAGCCGGACTCTTTGCAAATACGAAGCAATCGCCTGAGGGTCGGTTCTTCGTTCTCAAGTGAATATTCATGCATCACCCGGTCAGGACTGATATCGAGTCCATGGTGCCGACCGATTAATGCCAGACAAGTTAGCGAAGTTGGAGTCGTCGCTTTATCGGGTACCTCAGTGTCAGATTGATCGATGGTTTCTGCGAATTTTTCCTCGTCTGATATTTGCGTGGGTGTTTGGTTTACGTTTTCAACAGCATTGGTTTCAGAATGATCCGTCTTTTCTTCAACAATCACATTGTCGGGGCTGCGCTCGAGTTGTTCCTGGTCCGCTTCTTTAGAAGGTGGATCGTCGAACTGAGAATGGTCAAATCCCTCATCGGAGTCCTCGTAGTCAGGATCGTAATCTTCAAACGGATCGCTGTAATTAGAGTCAGACATTCTGGTGAATCACTCGATGAATTTGAGGAATAGGTTGGTAGCCCAGTCGTTGGTAATGAATTGTTA